>NZ_CP095045.1:2400000-2700000 GCF_022919155.1 Leucobacter allii | reverse complement strand
CTCGATTCCCTCGTCGACGACCTCCTGGCGCAGCGCACCGCCGCGCGCGCCGACCGCGACTTCGCCACGAGCGACGCGATCCGCGACCGGCTGGCCGCGGCCGGCATCGCGCTCGAAGACACCCCGAACGGACCCCGCTGGAGCCTGACATGAGTAATAAGAAGAGCCGCACCGGCGCCGTCCGCAAGAAGGGCCTCGGCAAGGCCGTGGGATCCGGAGGCCAGGGGCGCCAGGCGCTCGAGGGCCGCGGACCCACACCGCGGGCCGAGGACCGCGAGTACCACGCGAAGTACAAGGAGAAGAAGGCGCGCGAGCGCTACGAGGCGGCCAAGCAGCGCCACGCCGCGCGCGGCGGAGCGGCGCCCGAGCGCGGGCGCGGCTCGGGCGGACGCAAGAAGGACGAGAGCGAGCTCGTGACCGGCCGCAACGCCGTCCTCGAGGCGCTGCGCGCGAAGATCCCCGCGGCGACGCTGTACATCGCCGCGAAGGTCGAGATGGACGACCGCATGCGCGAGATCCTGCGGCTCGCCACGAACCGCCGGGTGCCCGTGCTCGAGGTCATGCGCCCGGAGCTCGACCGGATGACCGAGCGCGACACCGTGCACCAGGGCGTCGTGCTCAAGGTGCCGCCGATGGAGTACGCGCATCCGCTCGAGGTGCTCGACGCGGTCGTCGAGCGCGGCGAGGTGCCGCTCGTCGTCGCCCTCGACGGGGTGACGGATCCCCGCAACCTCGGTGCGATCATCCGCTCGGTCGCCGCCTTCGGCGGTCAGGGCGTCGTCGTGCCGCAGCGGCGATCCGCCGGCCTGAACTCGGCGGCCTGGAAGACCTCGGCGGGGGCCGCGGCGCGGATCCCCGTCGCGATGGCGTCGAACCTCACGCAGACGATCAAGGAGTTCAAGAAGCAGGGCGTCTTCGTCGTCGGCCTCGACGGCGACGGCGACGTCTCGCTGCCGGGGCTGGAGCTCGCCGACCGGCCGCTGCTCGTGGTCGTCGGCAGCGAGGGCAAGGGCCTGTCCCGGCTCGTCACGGAGACCTGCGACGCGGTCGTGTCGATCCCGATCTCCTCGGCGACGGAGTCGCTGAACGCGGGGATCGCGGCGAGCGTCGCGCTCTACGAGATCGCGAAGCTCCGCGCCTCCGAGGCCTGAGCGGGGCTCAGAACACGGTCAGCACCGTCGCCCGCCAGCGGTCGCGGCGGTGCTCGAAGCGCATGGCGCTCGTCCCGGTGCGCTGGCCGGCGTGCAGCACGACCGCCGCCTCGACGACCCCGGGCGCCGGCCGATGGAGGTGCACCGGCCCCGGCGTCGGCACCACGCGGCGCAGGTCGCCGTGCAGGCTGCGCTGCTCCGTGCGCGCCGCCCGGCGCAGCGTCAGCTCCTCCACGACCTCGGGGGTGACCCACTGGGCGAGCTGCGCCACGCTCCGGGTGCCCTCGAGGGCCTCGAAGGCGAACAGCGCCAGCCGCTGGACGACCTCCGCGCGCGGCGGCGGGATGTCCCCCTCCGCGCTCGTGTCGATCGCGATCCTGCCCGCGTTGCCGGTGTACGGAGGCACGGCGCGCAGGATCCGAGAGGGGCGCTCCGCGTCGCGGACCGGGCGCAGATGCGGGACAGAGGAGGGCATGCTCGCTCCTTCCCGGAACCGGCTGCTTCGGCCGTGCGCTCCAGTGCGCGATGCGGGTCGGAAAGCCGGATCCGGCGGTGAGGGGTGGATGGATTCCCCAGACTAGGTCGAGCGCACTGATGAGCGTCAAGATGCTTCCGCGCCCTGGACGAGAAAGCCCAGTCGAGCGGGGCTCGGCGTGCGCTCGGCGTCGGCGGCGTGCCCTACGCTGGGAGACGTGGCGACATTGCGGAACCTGACGACGAAGTACTCGACGCTCGACGAGGCGGAGATCGAGTGGCTCGAGGCGATCATGCTCGAGCTGCGCCTGCTGGCGGACCTCGCGCTCAGCGATGTCGTGATCTGGGTGCCGACCGAGGACGGCGGCTACCTCGCCGTCGCGCACTCCCGGCCGGCCGGCTCGGTCACCCTCTTCTACCGGGACATCATCGGCGAGTACCTCCGCTCCGACTGGCGCGAGCTCGTCGATCAGGCCATGGAGACGGGCGAACCCGCGGCCTCGACCTCGCCCGCCTGGTACGAGGAGAACCCGATGCGGCTGTCGGCCTATTCGATCAGCAGGCAGGACGCGCAGGGCGGAGTCCACGGACCGTTCGCCGTCGCGACGGTGCACACGAGCGTCGCCGACACGCAGAAGGCCTCGCGCATCGGAGCCGCCTTCCGCGAGGTCGCCGAGGATCTCTTCGCGATGATCCAGAACGGGCTCTTCCCGCATCCGGGCAACTCGCGCGGCGGCGAGCAGGGGGCGCCGCGCGCCTCGGACGGCCTCGTGCGCGTGAACCCCGAGGGCGACGTGACGTTCGCGAGCCCCAACACCCAGACGACCTTCTCCTCGCTCGGGTACCGCGACGAGATCGAGGGCGAGAACTTCACCGAGGTGCTCGCCGAGATCGTGAAGGGGCAGTTCGACACGAACGAGTCGCTGCCGCTCATCGCCCAGGGCAAGATCGCGAAGCGGGTCGAGATCGACGCGGTCGGCCGGACCGTCACGCTCCGCTCCATTCCGGTGATCCGTGACGGCGTGCGCGTCGGCGGCGTCATCCTCACCCGGGACGTGACGGCGCTGCGCCAGCAGGCGCAGGAGCTCATCACGAAGGATGCGACGATCCGCGAGATCCACCATCGCGTCAAGAACAACCTGCAGACGGTCGCGTCGCTGCTGCGGGTGCAGGCCAGGCGGGCGCGGAGCGAGGAGGCGAAGCAGGTGCTCGGCCAGGCCATGCGCCGCGTCGCCGCGATCGCGGTCGTCCACGACACGCTGTCGACCGGGTTGTCGCAGATCGTCGACTTCGACGTGGTCTTCGACCGGGTGATCGGCCTGGCGGCGGAGGTGGCGAGCCT
This sequence comes from Leucobacter allii, assembly GCF_022919155.1. NCBI lineage: Bacteria > Bacillati > Actinomycetota > Actinomycetes > Micrococcales > Microbacteriaceae > Leucobacter > Leucobacter allii. The sequence goes on along the minus strand of NZ_CP095045.1, from coordinate 2,697,033 downwards.
CCACAACACCACCGTGCACCCCCACAAGGAGGGCAACTTCGGCGAGCTGCCGTCGGAGTACGCGACGCCCCTCGCGCTCGCCCTCACCGAGATCGTCACCAACGCCGTCGAGCACGGGCTCGCGGGGCGCGAAGGCGAGGTGTTCGTGCGCGCCGACCGCACCGAGGAGCGGCTCGCCGTGGAGGTCATCGACACCGGCACGGGACTTCCCGGGGGCACGGTGGGGGACGGCCTCGGCACCCAGATCGTGCGCACGCTCATCGAGGGCGAGCTCGGCGGGAGCATCTCCTGGGGGCCGGACGAGCGCGGCGGCACCCGCGTCTCGATCCAGGTTCCGCTGCACTGGATCGCGGTGCAGACGCGCGAGATCCCGCGTGTGACCGGCTGAGCCGAGACGCGGCGAACGGGGGCGGATCATCGGATCCGCCCCCGTTCGCCGCGCGGTCGCGCACCGGGTCAGCGCCTCCCGCGCAGGAGCACGACCGTGCCGACGACGAGGAGCAGCACCCCGAGCCCGATCACGGTCGCCGTGATCCACCAGGCCGTGTCCAGTTCGCCGCCGACGAAGGCGCGCTGGGCGACGTAGCCGCAGAACACGAGGATGAGCGCCCCCCACACGATGGGCGAGGTGCGCGGACCGGTGCGGACCGGCGGCGGCGGAGCGGCCGCCGTCCCGGGAGGCGCCGGTGCCGAGGGGGGCGTCGGCGCCGCGGCTGCCGCCGGGGACGCCGTCGGGCCCGAGGACGTCGCGGTCGCCGGCGCGGTTCCTGCCGCCGGATCCGCCCACGTCGCTGGCGCGGCCGGGGGGACGGGCCGAGCGGGCTCGGGCGCCGGCGGGGCGAGCGGAGTGGTCGGCTGCGCCTCGCCCGGCGCTCCCGCCTCGTCCGGCGTCTGCGAGGGGCCGGGGGGCGGTGCGTCCGGGCCTCCGGCGGTGGGATCGTTCGTCATCGTGCCATCTCCTCTGCGATCGTGGCGAGGTCGTCGCGCAGCTCGTCGCGCGCATTCCTCAGGTCCTGCCGCGCGTCGCGGTCGAGCCCGGGCTCCTCGAGCTCCCAGGTGATCCGGTCGAGCTCCTCCTGGAGCGCCGCCTGCTCGTCCGCGAGCGCTCGGCGCTCGGCGGCGCCGGCTGCGGAGTCGTCGCGGATTCCGGCGCCGTTCGCGGTGTCCGCCGTGCCGCGCACCTTCACGTTGCCCGCGACGAGCGTCACGGAGACGCGAGCCGCGTCGGCCGTGCTCCCGCTCGCGGGCAGGTTCGCCCGAATCGTGCGATGGATGAACGGTCCCGAGGTCCGCATCCGCTCATCGGCGGCGTCCTCCTCCTTCACGTTGCCCGCGAGCACGCGGACCTCGATGACGGCCGCCTGCGCTTCGGGCACCTCCACCGTCACGTTGCCCGCGAGCAGCCAGACCGCGAGTTCCTCGTCGCCGGCGGCCGAGGCGACATCGGGTTCGGCGAGGTCGACCGTCACGTTCCCGGCGAGCACGGCCGCGCCGGGCGCGTCGTGCGCCGCGGAGACCGGCACCGTGCCGAAGGGGACGAAGCGGGTGCCCCACGGCAGCACGGCGGTCACGAGGAGCGCCACGACGCCGCAGGCGGAGAGGAACCCGATCCATCCCGTGTGGCGCCCGCGGACACCGGCGATGACGAGCGAGAGCGCGAGGACCGCGAGCGCCGCGATGAGCGCGGCGATGAGCGGCGCGGGGACGGCGCTCATCGCCGGCAGCAGCTCGGAGAGGCCCATGCCCCAGAGCGCCGCCGCGCCGGCCGCGAGCAGGGCGAAGGCGAGCGTCAGGATCGTGTGCCCTGCGCCGAGCCGATGCGCCTCATGGTGCTCGGCGTAGCGCGCGCTCCAGTCGTCGGCCTGCTTGCCCACGCGCTCGCCCCACTCTCCGGCGGCCTGGCCGGCGCGCTCGCCCCACTCCCCGACGCGCTGCGCCGCCGCGTCGGCCTGCTCGGCGAACGAACGGGCGCGCCCGTCGGCTGCTCCGGCCGGTCCCTGCGCGGGGTCGCCGCGACGCTCGGTCCCCTCGGGGCCTGACGTCCACGCGGCGGCCGGCGCGCCGGCGGCATCGGCGGCTCCGAGGCCCTCCCCGGCTGCTGCGCCTCCCGCGGATCCGGCTTCGGCACGCTCCCGCGCGGCGTCGCGTCCGCGGTCGAGCACGACGCTGCGCAGCCAGACGAAGCCCACGACGAGCACGGCGATCCAGAACAGCCACGCGGCGGTCGCGGTGACCCAGCCGGGGACGCCCAGCGAGCCCCACAGATCCCACCCCCACAGCCCGAAGGCGGGAGCGCCCGAGACCACGACGCCGAAGATCGCCGGGACGATGATGACCGCGGTCAAGACGACCGCCGCGACCACGATCCCGGTCGAGGCTCGCCCCCGGATGATCTCCTCCACGTGGATCCGACCGCTCCGGTCGGGGAGGAGGAGCCAGCCGACGAGGTAGAGGAGGATCCCCGGCCCGCCGAGCAGCGCGAGCACGACGAAGGCGCCGCGCACGATCAGCGGGTCGATGCCCGCCTTTCCCGCGATGCCGCCGGCGACGCCGGCGAACCAGCGCTCGTCGCCGCGTACGATGCCGAGATCGCGCAGCCAGGTGAAGAAGGCGCCGCCTCCGGGGGAACCCCCCGGGCGGCCGTCTCCGGTGCCGTGGCCGTCCTCGGGGGACGGTGTCGAGTTCGATTCGGTGTTCATGCCTTCGAGTCTGGCCGTTTCCTGAGCGTCGGGCCATGGGGGATGCCCCTGAGCGGTCCCTGATTCTTCGACCGGGGGACCCCGAGGGACGCCGCGACTGCTTTGATGGAGGTATGGAACGTCCCCCGCTCATCCGCCCGCGCGAGGATCGCGCGCTCGCTGGCGTGTGCGCCGGGCTCGCGGCCCACCTCCGTCTGCCCGTCGCGCCGGTGCGCGCCGGGCTCGCGGTGCTCGCCCTCTTCGGGGGCGCCGGCGGGCTGCTGTACCTCTGGCTGTGGGCGACCGTGCCTCCCGAGGGGGAGACGGAGGGCGTCGTGCCCCTCAAATCGGCGCTCACCCGCCCCGCCGGCGGATCCGCCCGGGCTGCGGCGCCCGCCCCGCCGGCGTCCGCAGCCGGCGTCCCTCGCGCCGCCGAGGAGATCCGGACCGCTGGGGAGGGGGCCCGGACCGCCGGGGGGACCGTGGCGGCGCCCGCAGCGGCCGGGCCGACCGGATCCTCCGCGGGCAGCGGGACCGGGACCGCCGAGGCCGGCCGCGCGCCCCTCCGCCTCAGCGGCCGCTGGCCGATCGCCGAGATGCTGCTCGGCGGCTGCCTGCTCATCGCGGGCGCGGGCCTCGTGCTCGACCGACTGGGCGTGCACCTCAATCTGACGCTCGTGCTCCCCGGCCTCGCGGTGCTCGTCGGTCTCGGCCTCACCTGGTGGCAGATCGCCGACCGGGATCGCCCCGAGCGCAATCAGGTGCCGCGCGTGCTCGGAGCGCTCGCCCTCGTCGCCGTCGGGGTGCTGATGTTCTTCGTGACCGCGCGGGAGCCGAGCGTCTGGACCGTGGTGGCCGCGGCGATCGCCGTGCTCGCGGGCGTGGCCCTCGCGATCGCCCCATGGCTGCTGCGCCTGAACCGCGAGCTCATCGCGGAGCGCGCCGCGCGCGCCAGGGAGGCGGAGCGCTCGGACATCGCCGCGCACCTGCACGACTCGGTGCTGCAGACGCTCGCCCTGATCCAGCAGCGCTCGGAACCCGGGAGCGAGGTGTCGCGCCTCGCCCGCGGCCAGGAGCGGGAACTGCGCGAGTGGCTCTTCCGGGGCGCCGACGGCGCGACGGCGATGCGGCGCGCCGCGGTCGACGTCGAGCTCCGCGCCCACGCGGCGGCGCTCGAGGCGGAGCACCCGGTGCGCTTCGAGTTCGTGACGGTCGGCACGGGCGATGAGCTCGAGGCCCCCGAGACCATCGTCGCGGCGGCCCGCGAAGCCATGCTCAACGCCGCCCGCCACGCGGGCGGCGAGGTCACCGTCTACCTCGAGGCGACGCAGCAGCGCATCGCGATCGACATCACCGACCGCGGCCCCGGGCTCGATCCCGGTGCGCTCCCCGAGGGTCGCATGGGGGTGCGCGAGTCGATCCTCGGGCGCATGGAGCGCGCGGGCGGGACCGCACGGATCGTGCCGGGCCCGGGCGGCGGCACCTCGGTGCGGCTCGGGATCCCGCGAGATGGCGAGGGCATCGGCACCCCGGAGTCCGTCGGGGGCGCCGTCGGGGCGCCCGGAAGCGCGGCGCCGGGAGCGGAGGCGCCCGGAACCGCCGCGCCCGGTGTCGCCGTGCCCGGTGTCGCCGTGCCCGGTGCCGCCGTGCCCGGAACCGCCGTGCCCGGGGCCGCCGTGCCCGGGAGCGGCGAGGCGCATCAGGAGAGGAGCACGTGATGAACGGTACGGAGCCGGGGCCCGAGGATCGAGCGGCGCCCATCAGGATCGTGATCGTCGATGACCACCAGATCTTCCGCACGGGTCTGCGGGCGGAGCTCGGGGCCGAGCTCGTCGTGGTCGGCGAGGCCGCGACGGTCGACGCGGCGGTGGAGACGATCGCCGCAACGGCACCCGACGTGGTGCTGCTCGACGTGCATCTCCCCGGCGGCGCGGGCGGCGGCGGCGCGGAGGTGCTCCAACGCCTCGCCGGATCGCCGGCCGCCGGCGGCGTGCAGTGCCTCGCACTGAGCGTCTCGGACGCGGCCGACGACGTGGTGAGCGTGATCCGCGCGGGAGCCCGCGGATACCTGACGAAGACCGCCTCGGGGGCCGAGGTCACGGCGGCGGTGGTGCGCGTGCACGGCGGCGACGCGGTCTTCTCGCCCCGCCTCGCAGGCTTCGTGCTCGACGCGTTCGGCACGGGGCTCGGGGAGACCGCCGCCGCCGACGACGAGCTCGATCGGCTCTCCGCGCGCGAGCAGGAGGTGATGCGCATGATCGCCCGCGGCTACGCCTACAAGGAGGTCGCCGCGGAGCTCTTCCTGTCGGTGAAGACCGTCGAGACGCACGTCTCCAAGGTGCTGCGCAAGCTGCAGCTCTCCAACCGGCACGAGCTCACGGCCTGGGCGCTCTCCCGCCGCCTCCTCTAGTCCCAGCCGGGCAGCCAGAGGTGCGCGTCCCAGAACCAGCCGGCCACGGGCATGCCCGACCACACGGGGAAGAACAGCACCGCGAGCACGAGCGCGACGGCGAGGAAGACGCCCACGGAGCGTCGGCCGGCCTCGTACGCGGCGGGCTCGCGGGGGAGCGCCCGTCCGGTGACCGGGTCGCGCAGGGCCCCGAGCTCCGCCGCCCGACCGGCTCGAGTCCGGATCGGGACGCCGCAGAGCATGCCGAGCAGCAGCGCGAGCGCGATTGCCGAGAACGGGGTGAGCACCACCGCGTAGAACTGGAAGACGGCGGAGCGGGAGAAAGTCAGCATCCAGGGCAGCCAGCCGGAGAGGTAGCCGAGGACGACGAACGCACCGACGAGCACGAGCGGATCGGGGGCGCCCCGCCGCGTCTCCCAGGCGCGACGCGCGACGAGTGCGCCGAGCACGAGGAGCGCCGCCGCGCCTCCCCACGTCACGAGCGGGTTCGGCAGGGGGCTGATCCCCGCGACGCAGTCCGCCCACGGGCACCCCTCGGTCCAGCGGAGCTCGTACATGGCCGTCGGCCGCAGGGCGAGCGGCCAGGTGACCGGGTGCGCCTGGAACGGGTGCGGGGCGCTCAGCGTGCTGTGCCAGCTCCACATCTCCGCGTGGGAGCGCACGAGGGAGACGAACCAGTTCGGCCCGGCCCCGCGGCCCCAGCCCCCGCTCGTCGCGATCCACCCCGCCCACGAGGAGAGGTAGACGACGGCGGCGGTCGGCAGTGCTATCGCCGCGGTGAGCCCCGCTTGCGCCGCGGCCCGGCGCACGGCGCGCCGCTCGCCGCCGCGCAGACGGATCGCGAGATCGCGCATGGTGACGAGGATCAGGAACACGGCGAGCGGGTACAGGCCCGACCACTTCACGGCGGTGGCGGCCCCGAACGCGGCCGCCGCCGCCAGGAGCCAGGGGCGCCGCCAGCGGAGGGGGATCGGGGTGCCGCGCTCGCCCTCCGTCGAGCTCTCCGCCGAGCCCTCCGCCGCGGCGACGCCGCGTCCCCGGGCCCCGCCGCGTCCCTGGGTCCCGTCGCGTCCCCGGGCCCCGCCGCGTCCCGCGTCCCCGCCGTCCGCCTCGATGTCGCGCCAGAAGCAGAGGGCGCCGAGCACGACGAGCAGGGTGAGCGGGCCGTCGAGCAGCCCGACGCGGCTCAGCACGACGTGCACCCCGTCGATCGCCAGCAGGAGCCCCGCGATGCAGGCGACGACGAGGCTGCGGCTCATCCGCCACGCGAGGCGCATCGTCACCGCTGCGGCGAGCACGCCCGCGAGCGCCCCGGCGCTGCGCCATCCCCAGCCGTTCCCCGGGCCGAAGGCGAGCACGCCGAGCCCGATGATCCACTTGCCGAGCGGCGGGTGCACGGCGTTCGCCGGCGCGTCGGTGTACGCCGTCGCGCGCTCGCCCGCCATCGAGGGATCGTCGTCCGGCCAGACCGTGGGGAATCCGTGGGCGAGCTGGCTGATGGCGTCGCGCACGTAGAACAGCTCGTCGAAGACGAGGGTGCCCGGGCGGCCGAGCGCCCAGAAGCGCAGCGCCGCCGCGATCCCGAGCACCAGCGCGGGCGCGATCCAGCGCAGGTGGCTTCGCATGGTCCCAGCCTAGGGCCAGTGCCGGCCGCCCGCGGGGCTACGATGGAGGGGTGATTACGCGGCTCAGCTCCTACTTCCTGAAGACTCTCCGTGAGGACCCCGCCGACGCCGAGGTCGCCAGCCACCGGCTGCTGGTGCGCGCCGGGTACATCAGGCGTCAGGCGCCAGGCGTGTTCGGATGGATGCCGCTGGGGCTGCGGGTCAAGGGCAAGCTCGAGCGGATCATCCGCGAGGAGATGGCCGCGGCCGGCGCGCACGAGGTGCACTTCCCCGGTCTGCTGCCCCGCGATCCCTACGAGGCCACGGGGCGCTGGGAGGAGTACGGCGACGATCTCTTCCGGCTGCGGGATCGCCACGGCGCCGACTACCTGCTCGCGCCGACGCACGAGGAGGTCTTCACCCTCATGGTGAAGGACATCGTCTCCTCGTACAAGGACCTCCCGCTGCAGCTCTTCCAGATCCAGGACAAGTACCGCGACGAGGCGCGCCCGCGGGCCGGTCTGCTGCGCGGCCGCGAGTTCACCATGAAGGACGCGTACTCCTTCGACGTCACCGACGCGGGGCTCGAGGAGAGCTACCGGAAGCAGCGCGACGCCTACGAGCGGATCTTCTCCCGGCTCGGACTCGACTACGTCATCGTCCAGGCCGACGCGGGGGCGATGGGCGGGTCGAAGAGCGAGGAGTTCCTCCTCCCCATCCCCATCGGCGAGGACACCTTCGTCCGCTCCGCCGGCGGGTACGTCGCCAACGTCGAGGCGTTCTCGGTCGCGGCCCCCGACGCGCTGCCCGTCGCAGGGCAGCCCGAGGCGCTCGTCTACGACTCGCCCGCTACCCCGACCATCGAGGCGCTCGTCGCGCACACGAACGCGGTGCTGCCGCGTGCGGACGGCCGCCCCTGGGAGGCCGCGGACACGCTCAAGAACGTCGTGCTCGCGGTGACCCCGCAGGGCGGCGAGCGCGAGATCGTGATCGTCGGGATCCCCGGCGACCGCGATGCCGACATGAAGCGCGCCGAGGTCGCCTTCCCGCTCAGCGAGGTGGAGCCGGCCACGCCCGAGGACTTCGCGAAGCACCCCGGACTTGTGAAGGGGTACATCGGCCCGGGCGCGCAGGGCGCCCCGGTGCTGGGACTCGAGGGGTCCACGGGGATCCGCTACCTCGTCGATCCGCGCGTGGTCGACGGCACCGCCTGGGTCACCGGCGCCAACGTCCACGAGCAGCACGTCGCCCACCTCGTCGCGGGCCGCGATTTCACCGCGGACGGCGTCATCGACCTCGCGACGGTGCGCGACGGCGATCCGGCGCCCGACGGCTCCGGCCCGGTCTCGCTCGAGCGCGGCATGGAGATCGGCCACGTCTTCCAGCTCGGGCGCAAGTACGCGGAGGCGCTCGGCCTGCAGGTCCTGGACGAGCGCGGCAAGCTCGTGACCGTCACGATGGGCTCGTACGGCATCGGCGTGACCCGCATCATGGCGATCCTCGCCGAGCTGCACCACGACGACCGCGGACTCGTCTGGCCCGAGGCCGTGGCGCCCTTCGACGTGCACCTCGTCGCGACCGGCAAGGACCAGGCCGTGCACGACATCGCCGAATCGCTCGCCGCGGAGCTCGAGGCCAGCGGCGCCGACGTGCTCTTCGACGACCGCCCGAAGGTGTCCCCCGGCGTGAAGTTCGGCGACGCCGAGCTGCTCGGAGTGCCGCGGGTCGTGGTGGTCGGTCGCGACGCCGCCGACGGCTTCGCCGAGGTCTGGGATCGTGCCGCGGGGACCAAGGAGAAGGTCGCGCTCGCGGAGGTCGCCGCGCGCTTCGCCGCCTGATCCGCCGACTCCGCGAACGGGGCGTCGCCGTCGGGCGGCGCCCCGTTCGCGCGCATCCGGCGCCGCAACTCCGTCCACATGCGGGGGCACCGGCGCCGCGCGGCGAAGTTGTCCACAGATTCCCGGTTCCGCCACGACGACGCCCGTTCGCTCGGTAGCGTACTGCTCACCGCCCCGCCCGGGGCGGGCGCAGAGACGATCACGCGGAGGCGGGGGCCCGGCCGCTGAGCGACGGAAGGACGACCATGGCCAACATCACCGTTTCCTACGCGGAGATCGAGCGCGCCGCCGTGCAGCTCGCGAACGGGCGGGAGGAGATCACGCAGCGTCTGCATGCGCTGCGCGCGATGATCGCCTCTCTCGTGTCCTCGGGCTTCACGACCGATCAGGCCTCCGGCCGCTTCGATGCCGCCTACCAGGAGTACACCGCGGGGGCGAACACGGTCATCGCGAGACTCGACGAGATCCAGCAGTTCCTCACGCAGACCGCGCAGGCGCTGCGGGACATGGACGCGCAGATCGCGGCGCGGATCAACTAGCGCGGCCGGCGAGGCACGAGGATCGCCATGGGCGAGATCGTGAGGCTCGACGACGCGGCCCTCGAGACCGCGGTCGAGGCGCTGCGCGCGGTGTCCTGGACGGACGCCGCACCCGGCCGCGTGCTGCCGAGCGTCGATTTCGACAGCCTCACCGGCATCGCCGACGCCGTGCGGGGCTTCGTGCACGGTCTCGACGCGGCCCGCGCCGCGCTCGCCGCAGCGGCGCGCACAGCGTCCGAAGAGCTCGCCGGGGTGGTGCGCGCGGGCGACGAGCTCGACGGCGGGCTCGGAGCGGCGCTCGCCCCGGGGGTCTTCGCGCCCGGGCCGGCCGCGCCGCCGGCGGGGGAGCCCGGGCGTCCGGTCCCGGATGCCGTCGCGCCTCCGGCCCGTGCCGGGGCGGGGTCCACCGGGGCGGCTTCCGCCGGAGGCGGGCCGTGAGCACCGCGGTGCCGACCGACGCCGCCGCGCTGCTCCCGGAGACTCCCGTCCGGGGCTCCGCAGCGGAGGCGTCGGCCGTCGGCGCCTACGCCCGGGGCGTCCGCCAAGACGGGGAGCGCATCGCCGCGGCGCTGCGGACGGCCGTCGGCGCGCTCGCCGCGATCACGAGCCGGGGCGTCACGGGGATCGCGAGCCGCCTCGAGGGCACCCTCGCCCCGGGCGTCGAGCTCGTGTCGCGGACCGCGGACGCCGGAGTCGGGGCGCTCGACCGCTTCGGTGCGGAGATCGAGCGCATCCACGCCGACGCCGCGCGGACCCTCGCCGCGGTCGAGGCTGCGCTCGCGGAGATCCGCACGGCCGCGGCAGAGATCGCCGCGGTCGCGGAACGGCTGGGCATCGCCGCGAGCTACCCGTGGGACGTCGGGGCCCCGGCGCGGCTGCCCGAACCGCGGCTCGAGGCGATCGGCGGGGGGATCGGCGCGCTCGCCGGTGCGCCGGGCGCGTCCATCGGGGAACTCGACCCGGGGCAGCGCGATCTGGCGGTGCAGCAACTGCGCGCCCTGTACGAGGAGCGATGGTTCCGCGCGGCCTGCGCCTGGCGCTCGGGGGTCGACGCGATCGGCGACGCCCGGGATCGATGGCGCGTGCTCCGCGACGAGCGCTGCGACGCGGAGATCCGCCTCCGCGACGCACTCCACGACACGGAGCTCGGCGGCCTCGTCGAGGCGAGCGGTGCGGACGTCGCGCTGACGCGCCTCGCGATCGCGGCCGCGGTCTCCGGCGAGCACGGGGGAGTGCGGACGGACGGCGGCGGCCTCGCGGCCCTGCCCGCGCTCCTCGCGGGCGAACTCGACCCGGAGCAGGTCGCTCGGGCGTGGCGGCGGCTCGAGGCCTCGGGGGTCGACACGGAGCGGCTCCTCCGCGAGCACTGCTTCGAGCTCGCGGACCTCGACGGCCTGCCGTTCGCGGCGCGCGATGCCGCCGGCCGCGCCGCGCTGACCGAGGCCCTCGACGCCGAGCATCCGGCACGCCTCCACGAGGCCTTCGCGCGGATGGGCTTCGAGCTCGGCGAGCGATCGTACGCCGAGCTCCGCCGCGATCTCCTGGCCGTGCGGGACGCGCTGCGGAAGGCGGAACTCGGTGCCGGCCCCGGCGAGTCCGTGCAGCTCGTCGCGCTCGGACGGCACGACGGCGCGCTCGCCGCCGCGATCTCGCTCGGCGACCTGGACCAGGCCGGCACGGTCGGAGTCCTCGTGCCCGGGATGCGCTCCGACGTTCACGGACTCGGCGACGCCTACGGGGCCTTCCGGAGCATCCGGGGCGACCGTCCGGATGTGGCGATGGTGAGCTGGAGCGGATACCGGGCACCCGGGCTCATCGAGGAGATGTTCCAGACTCGGGCCGACGCGGGCGGCGCCGAACTGGCGGCCTTCCTCGACGGGCTCGCGGCGATGCGCGCGGCGGACCCGCCCGACCGCCTCGTCGTCATCGGGCATTCCTACGGCACGAACGTGGCCGCCGAGGGGCTGCGCGCCACCCGCGCCGACGTGGACGCCTTTGTCTCCCTCGGCTCCGCCGGCCTGCGCTACGCGACGACGGCGGATGCGCTCGGGGTCCCGGAGGTGCACGCGACGCACGCCGCGGGCGACGGCATCGCGCACGGCCTCGGCCAGCACGTGCACGTGCGCCCGTGGTTCGACGGCGGCGGTGCCTACGAGGCGCGCGTCGATCCGCGCGAGCTCGCCGGGGCGCGGGAGTTCACCTCCGAGCGGACCGCGGACGGCGCAGCGGTCACGATGCACAATCTGCTCGTCCCCATCTCCTGGGGGCCGGAATGGCTCGGGCTGCAGCGCCTCGCCGACGGGCTCGACGGCACGGCCGCCGCCGACGAGATCGGCTACCTGAACACCCGATCCAGCACGGTGCACGAGCTCGGGAAGATCGTGAGGGACGAATGGCGATGAGACGACGAGCTGCCGTGCGGCGAGGGCCGCGCCTCCGCGACGCGCTCGCGGCCGCCCTCGGCGCGGCGTTGCTCGTCCTGTCCGCGGGCGGGTGCGGGACGGGACGAGCGCCGCAGCGCGACGCCTCCGGTGCGACGGAGGAGGACACCATGGATCAGGGGATCGCCGCGCAGTACGCGCTCGCCGCCGAGCGGCACGCCGAGCTCAACGAGCGCGTCGCGCAGCTGCAGCGGGACTCCGCCGCCGAGGCGTGGCGGGGGACCTCGACGTTCTCCGAGGTGATCCCCGCCTCGGGGTTCGAACTCGGCGCCGAGCTGCCCGGCGCGAGCCGGACGAACAGCTACTACTTCGTCGTCTCCCGGTGGGCCGAGCCGGGGGCCGGGAGCGCCGCGGAGCTGGTGCGCGCCTTCGCCGCCGACTGGCGGGCGCGCGGCTGGGACACGAGTCTCGCGGCCAGCGAGGTGAGCGGCGAATCGCGGGCCGCCGCGCTGACCCCTGACCGGTACTGGTTCGCCGCGAGCGAGGAGGGCGGCGCGCTGCGTCTGGAGGGGCACTCGCCGGTCTACTGGGGAGCCTTCGAATCGCTGATCGAGGCGGCAGCCGAGCGGCGCGATGCCGAGGACGCACGCGGCGCGCATCGGCGCTTCGCCGAGCGGGATGCGTCCGGCGCGATCGTCCTCGAGCCGGGAGACTATCGGCCATTCCCCGCGTGGGAGGCCGTGCCCCCGGCGGCGAAGGGCCGGCCGTGAGCGGCCGGCGGCTCGGCCGGGGTCCCGAGCGTCGCCGCAGGGACGCCGGACGGCCCTGCAGGGACGCCGTGCGGCCCCGCCGAGAGGCCGGACGGCCTCGCCGGGACTCCGAGCGTCGCCGTGCGCGCGAACGAATGCGCCGACCGGCATATGCGTGCTGCGGCATGGCGGCGCGCTACGCTCGCAGGACATCGAGAAAGGACTCGGACGATGAACGATCAGCAACAGGTTCCGCAGAAGCCCACGGCCGCGTTCATCGGCGCGTCCTGGGTGGCGCTGCTCCTCGGCATGGGCACGTACCTCGTCGGCCTCTTCAACTCGAGCATGGAGCTCAACGAGAAGGGCTACTACTTCACGGTGCTGATGTTCGGGCTCTTCGCCGCGGTGTCGCTGCAGAAGACCGTGCGCGACCGCGCGGAGGGACTGCCCGTCACGAACCTCTATTACGGCGTCGCCTGGTTCGCCGTCGTCCTCTCGCTGGCGCTTCTGGCGATCGGGCTCTGGAACGCGGGGAGCATGACCCTCAGCGAGAAGGGCTTCTACGGCATCGGATTCGCGATGAGCCTCTTCGCCTCGGTCGCGGTCCAGAAGAACGTGCGCGATCTCGCCCAGTTCCGCGCCGAGGACGAGGAGGAGGCGCCCGCCGCACCCGCCCCCGTCCGCTTCGAGGAGCCGCGCGGCGACTGAACCGGACCGGGCGCCGAAGGCGGCGCCCGGCACGGCGATCGTGCGGCGGAGGGGTCGCATGCGGCTCCTGCTGACCCTCGCCCTGCCGGATGGACGCACGCACGACGTCGCGCTCTCCTGCGACGTCACGGCCACCGTCGCCGACGCCGCACGGACCCTGGTCCGCGCGGGGATCGGCACGGATCACCAGCTCGTGACGGCGGTGCGTTCCCGCGCGGCGCCCGTCACGCTCCGGGGCCGGCCCGCGGCCGGAGCCCCGCCTCGGCTGCTCGATCCCGCCTCCCCGATCGGGTCCTCGGGGCTGCGCTCCGGATGGATCGTCGAGCCGGTCCTCGAGTTCGGCGCCCACGGCGGTGCGCGACGGATGATCGGTGCGGTCGGCTCCGTCGAGGTGCTGAGTGGTCGGCACACGGGTACCCGGTACAGCCTGGTGCCGGGGGAGAACCTCATCGGCAGGGATCGCGCGTGCCGGGTCCATCTGAGCGATCCGAGCGTCTCGCGCCGCCACGCCGTCGTCGCCGCATCCGCCGGCCTCGAACTCGCCGACCTCGGTGCGGCGAACGGGGTGCTGCGAGACGGCAGGCCCGTCGGTCTCGCACGCATCGACGCCGCCACGACCTTCCAGCTCGGAGAGGTGGAGATCCGGATCACCCCGGGGCCGCCCGCCGAAGCGGTTCCGTATCTCCCGCACCGGATACCGCACGTCCGTGCGCCTCGGATCGATCCCCGGTTCCCGCGGAGCGAACGTGAGCTTCCGGATCCCCCGGAGCGACCGGCTCCGGGGCGGTTCCCGGTGCTCGCCGCCCTCGCGCCCCTGCTGCTGGGCGGCGCGATGTACGCCGTGACCCGCTCGCCCCTGAGCCTCGTGCTCGTCGCGCTCTCGCCGCTCATGATGATCGGATCGTGGTGGGACGCCCGGCTCGGCACCCGGCGCCGGCTGCGCCGCGAGACGCGACGATTCGACGCCGCACTCGCGGTCGAGCGCGCCGAACTGACCGAGCTGCGCGCGCGGGAGATCGCCGTCCGCGCGGCGGAGGCGCCGACGCTCCCCGACATCGCGCGCGCGATCCGGGAGCGGGGCGAGCTGCTCTGGACGCGGCGCCCGGAGCACGACGCCTACCTCGAGGTGCGGCTCGGAGAGGGAGCGCGGCCGAGTCGCACCGCGATCGTGCTCCCGCCCCGGGCCGGGACCGCAGCCGCGCCCTGGGCGCTGCTGCGCGGCGTCGCGGAGGAGTTCCGCGCCGTCGAGCCGGTGCCGGTGCTCGAGCGGCTCGACCGCTGCGGATCGCTCGGGATCGCGGGCCCGGCATTCTGGGCGGCGGGCCTGGCGAGATCGCTCGTGCTGCAGCTCGCCGGGCTCCATTCGCCGGAGGAGCTCGGACTCTGCTGCTTCGCCGGCCCCGAGCACGCCGGGGAGTGGGACTGGCTGAAGTGGCTGCCGCACGCGGGGACGGCGGGCCCGCTGCCCGGCGGGCGACTGGCCGACGACGCCGCGGGATCCCGGCGGTTGCTCGCCGTCCTCGAGGGCACCCTCGTCGAGCGCCGCGCCCGGACCGGCGCCGCCGAGGCGGTGCGGGCGCGCCTCGAGCCGGAGCGGGCCGATGACGCGCCGGGAGCGGCCGCCCGCGACCTCCCGACCGTTCCGACGATCCTCGTGCTCGTCCTCCCGGGTGCGCGGGCCGACCCCTCGCGCCTCATCGCGCTCGCCGAGGACGGGCCGGACCGGGGGATCCACCTCATCTGGGTGGGCGCCGCGCGCACCGAGCTGCCCGCGGCGTGCCGCACCTTCGTCGAGGTCGACGACGCGCGCGCTGTCGTGAGCTTCGTGCGCACAGCGGAGACCGTGCCCCTGCAGCGCTGGGAGCATCTCGAGGCTCCCGCGGCGCTCGAGCTCGCGCGCAGCCTGGCACCCGTCGAGGACGCGGGTGCGCGGGCGCTCGACGAGAGCGATCTCCCCGCGTCCGTCGCGCTGCGGCAGCTGCACGAGGTGGACCTCCTCGGCGGCGCCTCCGCCATCGCCCGGGCTTGGGCCGCATCCGGAACGCTCGTCTCCCGGTGGACGCGGGGGAGCGAACGCGAACCGCCCGCGCTCGCCGCCGTCGTCGGACAGGGCGCCGACGGGCCGACCACGATCGATCTGCGCGCCCAGGGGCCGCACGCGCTCGTCGGGGGCACCACCGGTTCGGGCAAGTCGGAGTTTCTGCAGAGCTGGATCATGAGCCTCGCCGCACGGATCGGTCCCGACCGGCTCACCTTCCTGTTGGTCGACTACAAGGGCGGCGCCGCCTTCGCGGAGTGCGCCGACCTCCCGCACGCCGTGGGACTCGTCACCGACCTCGGCCCGCACCTCGTCAGACGGGCCCTGACGTCGCTGCGCGCCGAGCTCCGCCACCGCGAGGAGCTGCTCGCCGCGCACGGGGCGAAGGACCTCCTCGCGATGGAGCGCCGGTCCGATCCCGCGGCGCCGCCGGTGCTCGTCATCGTCATCGACGAGTTCGCGGCGCTCGCGCGGGAGATCCCGGAGTTCGTCGACGGCGTGATCGACATCGCGCAACGCGGGCGGTCGCTGGGGCTGCACCTCATCATGGCGACCCAGCGGCCCGCGGGGGTGATCTCGGACAACCTGCGCGCCAACACGAACCTGCGGATCGCGCTGCGCGTGGCCGACGCATCCGACAGCCGGGACGTGCTCGGCGTCGCCGACGCGGCCTCCTTCGACGCCACGACCCCGGGGCGCGGCGCCATCGTCTCGGGGCCGGGGAGGATCGACCGCTTCCAGACCGGGTATCTGGGCGGGCGCTCGGGCGCCTCCCCGCTCGCGTCCCGCATCGAGGTGCGGTCGCTCGGCCTGGCGGAGGGACGCCCCTGGGACATCCCGCCGGAGCCCGCCGAGGCGGCGGGGACGCGGGCGAGGCCGGCGCGCGACATCGCGATCCTGCGCGACGGCATCGCCGCCGCCGCGCGGCTCGCCGGGCTCCGCGCGCCGCGCCGGCCCTGGCTCGACGAGCTCCCCCGGATCGTCGACCTGGGCGCCATCGCGGCGTGCACCGTGCGCGCGGGGCCGGCCGACGCCGCCGATCCTGCCGGTGATCCCGCCGCAGATCCCGCCGCAGATCCCGAACTCGGCGACGCCGTGACGATCGGTCTGCGCGACGAACCGGCCGCGCAGGCCCGCAGCCCGCTCGTCGTCGATCTCGAGGACGCCGGCCATCTCGCCGTCTTCGGCGCGAGCGGCACGGGCAAGACCAGCGCCCTCTGCACCTTGGCCGTGGCGCTGAGCCGCGGCGCCGACCGGCGACCCGTCGAGCTCTACGCGATCGACGCCGCGGGCGGAGCGCTCGACGCGATCGCGGGGCTGCCGACCGTCGGCGCCGTCGCGCCGCTCGCCGATGCGGAACTCGTGGGGCGGATCCTGCGGCGCCTGCTCGCCGTCATCGCCGAGCGCGGGCCGCGCTTCTCGGCGGCGCGGGCCGCCGGACTCCCGGCCTACCGGGCCACGCCCGGGGGCGGGCGCGAGCCGCGCGTGGTGCTGCTCGTCGACGGCTTCGACGCCTTCCGCCACGCCGCGGAGGCCGTCGGCGGTGACGCCACGATCCGGATGCTGCAGGAGATCATGACGACGGGGCGCTCGCACGGCGTGCACGTCGTGCTGACCGCCGAGCGCGCGGCGGCCGTGCCGGCGGCGCTGGCGGCGAGCGTTGGGCGGCGCATCGTGCTGAGGCTCGCGAACCCGCACGACTACGCCGCTCTCGGGTTGCCCGTCGATGCGCTCGACGATGCCGGGCCGGGGAGGGGCGTGCTCGCCGGTGCGCGCGAGGAGATTCAGATCGCCCTCGTCGGCGGCCGGCCCGAACTCGCGGCCCAGGCCGAGGCACTCGACGCGCTGGGTGCGGAACTCGGGCAGCGGGGCGTCCCCGCCGCGTTCGCGGTGCGGAACGCCCCGCGGCGGATCCCGCTGGCGGAGCTCCCCGCCGAGACCGGAGGACGGCCGGTCGTCGGCATCGACACCCGCGACTTCCGTCCCGTCGGCATGCCGACGGAGGGTCTCGTCGTCATCTCCGGTCCGCCCGGATCCGGCCAGTCCACGGCCGCGGGGAGTGCGGTCGCCGCGCTCCGGCGCTGGTCCGGGCTCCGCGGGGAGCGGATCGAGACGACGCTGCTGAGCTGCGCGGACGGCGGGCTGCTGGCGGCGCAGGACTGGGACCGGGCGGCGAGCGGGACGGAAGAGGTCCGCACCCTCGGCGAGGCGCTGCTCGCCGCCCTCGGGGCCGGGCCCGCGCCGGGCGCGCGCGGGGTCATCGTCGTCGAGCGCCCGACGGACGTCGAGGGAACGGCGGCGCTCCCCGTGCTCGTCGCCCTGGCGAAGGCGGCCAGGCGCGCTCGCGCGCTCGTCGTCTTCGAGTTCGAGCAGGGCGCCGCCGCAGGGATCTGGGAGCTCTTCACCGCGCTGCGGCAGCCGCGCTGGGGGATCGCGTTGCAGCCCGACGCGGCGGAGAGCCAGACGCCCTTCCGTGAATCGTTCGGGCGGGTCTCCCGCGCGGACTTCCCGCCGGGCCGCGGCTTCGCCGTCGAGGGCGGGCGGCTGACCCCCGTCCACATCGCGGCGCCGTGGGGCGAGCCGGGCGCCGCTCCCTGAGGGTCGGGGCGGGTGGGGTATTCTGGACGACTGGCCCGCATCTGCGGACCCCGGAAAGCTGAATAGACATCTCAATACCCGCAAGGAGGACCCCGTGAAGATCGAACTCGTCACGCTGCGCCAGATCGAACGCGAGAAGGAGATCCCGTTCGACGAGCTCGTCGAGATCATCGAGCAGGCGATCCAGTCGGCGTACCTCCGTCACGCCGAGAACCAGAAGCTCCCCGTGCCGCGCGAGGGCGACGTCCGCGTGACGCTCGACCGCAAGTCGGGGGAGATCTCGGTGCTCGTGCCCGAACTCGACGACGAGGGGCAAGTGATCGGGGAGGCCTACGTCACCACCGACGAGTTCGGCCGGGTCGCGTCCAGCGCCGCGAAGCAGGTCATCAACCAGCGCCTGCGCGATCTCACCGACGACGCCGTCCTCGGCACCTTCAAGGACAAGGAGGGGCAGATCGTCTCCGGCGTCGTGCAGCAGGGGCCCAACCCGCGCATGGTGCACGTCGATCTCGGCGAGCTCGAGGCGATCCTCCCGCCCGAGGAGCAGGTCCCCGGCGAGCAGTACCCGCACGGCATGCGACT
The DNA here is from genome assembly GCF_022919155.1 of Leucobacter allii. NCBI lineage: Bacteria > Bacillati > Actinomycetota > Actinomycetes > Micrococcales > Microbacteriaceae > Leucobacter > Leucobacter allii. The sequence continues at coordinate 2,678,908 of NZ_CP095045.1, read as the reverse complement.
GCGCGTCTACGTGACGAGCGTCTCCAAGGGCACCAAGGGCCCCCAGGTCGTCGTCTCGCGCACGCACCCCGGCCTCGTCCGCAAGCTCTTCGAGCGGGAGGTCCCCGAGCTGACCGAGGGGCTCGTCGAGATCGTCTCGCTCGCGCGCGAGGCGGGTCACCGGACCAAGGTGGCGGTCCGGGCGAAGCAGGCGGGGATCAACGCGAAGGGCACCTGCATCGGGGAGATGGGCAGCCGCGTGCGCGCCGTCATGGGCGAGCTCGGCGAGGAGAAGATCGACATCGTCGACTACTCGCCCGAGTTGCCGAAGTTCGTGGCGAACGCGCTGTCGCCCGCGAAGGTGACGGACGTCTTCATGCTCAACGAATCGCTCAAGCAGGTGCGTGCGCTGGTCCCGGATTTCCAGCTCTCGCTCGCCATCGGCAAGGAGGGGCAGAACGCCCGCCTCGCCGCGAAGCTGACGGGCGCGAAGATCGACATCCAGCCCGATTCGATCATGAACGACTGAGGCCGGACGGTCCGGGGAGAGCTGCGTGCGGGAAGCTGGTAAGATGGTTGCGGTTCGGACCTGTGTCGCGTGCCGCTCCCGCGGTGCGCGCACAGAACTGCTCCGGGTCGTGCTGCACGATGGGCGATTGCTCGCCGATGATCGCGCGGTGCTTCCTGGGCGCGGCGCCTGGGTGCATCCCACGGCGCGGTGTCTGGATCAGGCGGTGACGCGCGGAGCATTCGCGCGAGCGCTGCGGGCATCGGGGCGACCCGATGCAGGCCCTTTAGAGAACAGGCTGAAAACACTCATGGACAACTAATGAGCGGCTCACGATGAAGCCCGTCCGTTAATCAATGGTTCTCGCCTGTCTGGCGTGAACCCAGACAGGAGAAAAGTGGCAAACCCACGCGTACACGAGATCGCTGCGGAGATCGGTGTCGATAGCAAGGTCGTCCTGGCCAAGCTGAAGGAGATGGGCGAGTTCGTCAAGGCGTCCTCGTCGAGCATCGCGCCCCCCGTGGCGCGCAAGGTCAAGGCGGCGCTCGCCGCCGACGGCGTATCGAAGCCTGCGGGCGACGCCCCCGCGGCGAAGCCGGCGGCGGCGCCCCGATCCGGCGCGCCCAAGCCCGGCGGCCCGAAGCCCGCCGGTCCGAAGCCCGGTCCGCAGGCTCCTGAGCCCGCGGCCCCCGCGGCGAAGCCCGCCGCGCAGCCGGAGGCGACTCCCGGCGGCAAGGCCGACGCCCCGAAGCCCCCGGCGCCCAAGTCCGGCGCGCCGAAGCCCGGTGCGCCCAAGCCCGCCGGACCGCGTCCGGGCAACAACCCGTTCGCCTCCAGCCAGGGCATGGGCATCCCGCGTCCGCCGCGTCCGGGGAACAACCCGTTCTCCTCGCAGCAGGGCATGGGACGCGGCGGCAACCGTCCGAACCCGGGCAACATCCCCCGGCCGGCCCCCCGCCCCCAGGGCGGCGCGGCGGGCGGGCGCCCCGGCGGTCCCGGACGTCCCGGTGGCGGCGGCGGTCGTCCCGGTGGCGGCGGCGGCTTCAACCGTCCCGGCGGCGGCAGCGGCGGTCCCGGAACCGGCTTCGCCGGTCCTCGTCCGGGCGGCGGCTTCGCCGGTCGCGGGCGCGGCGGTCGCGGCGCGGGCACGGCCGGCGCGTTCGGTCGCGGCGGCTCCAAGAGCAAGGCGCGCAAGTCGAAGCGGGCGAAGCGGGCGGAATTCGAGATGCGGGAGGCGCCGTCGATCGGCGGCGTCCAGGTTCCGCGCGGCGACGGTTCGACCCCGATCCGCCTGCGTCGCGGCGCGTCGCTCTCCGACTTCGCCGACAAGATCAACACGAGCGCATCGAACCTCGTGACGATCCTCTTCCACCTCGGCGAGATGGCGACGGCGACGGAGTCGCTCGACGAGGCGACCTTCGAGATCCTCGGCGACGAACTGGGCTACAAGATCCAGATCGTCTCGCCCGAGGACGAGGACCGCGAGCTGCTCGAGGGCTTCGACATCGACATCGAGGGCGAGCTCGAGGAGGAGGGCGACGACGTCCTGATGGCGCGTCCCCCGGTCGTCACCGTCATGGGCCACGTGGACCACGGCAAGACCCGACTGCTCGACGCGATCCGCAAGGCGAACGTCGGCGGCGGCGAGGCCGGTGGCATCACGCAGCACATCGGCGCCTACCAGGTGCACACCGAGCACGACGGCGTCGAGCGCGCGCTCACCTTCATCGACACCCCGGGCCACGAGGCGTTCACCGCCATGCGCGCCCGAGGCGCGCAGGTGACCGACATCGCGATCCTCGTGGTCGCGGCCGATGACGGCATCATGCCCCAGACGATCGAGGCGCTGAACCACGCCCAGTCGGCGAACGTGCCGATCGTGGTCGCGGTCAACAAGATCGACAAGGAGGGCGCGAACCCCGAGAAGGTGCGCCAGCAGCTCACCGAGTTCGGGCTCGTCTCCGAGGAGTGGGGCGGCGACGTCATGTTCGTCGATGTGTCGGCGAAGAACAACGTCGGCATCACCGAGCTGCTCGACGCGGTGCTCCTCACCGCTGATGCGGGGCTCGACCTGCGCGCCAACCCCGACAAGGACGCGCGCGGCGTCGCGATCGAGGCGAAGCTCGACAAGGGCCGCGGCTCGGTGGCGACCGTGCTCATCCAGTCCGGTACGCTGCGCGTCGGCGACGCGATCGTCGCGGGCACCGCCTACGGCCGCGTCCGTGCGATGAGCGATGAGAACGGCGACCCGGTGATCGAGGCGCTGCCCTCGCGTCCGGTGCAGGTGCAGGGCCTCTCGAGCGTGCCCCGCGCCGGCGACAACTTCATCGTCACACCCGAGGACCGCACGGCCCGCCAGATCGCTGAGAAGCGCGAGGCCGCCGAGCGCAACGCGCAGCTCGCCAAGGCGCGTAAGCGCATCAGCCTCGAGGACTTCACGAAGGCCCTCGAGGACGGCAAGGTCGAGTCGCTCAACCTCATTATCAAGGGCGACGTGTCGGGTGCCGTGGAGGCGCTCGAGGAGTCGCTGATGAAGATCGAGGTCGACGATTCGGTCCAGCTGCGCATCCTCCACCGCGGGGTCGGCGCGATCACCGAGTCGGACGTGGATCTCGCCACGATCGACAACGCGATCGTCATCGGCTTCAACGTGCGCCCCGATGTCAAGGCCCGCGAGCGCGCTGCGCGCGAGGGCATCGACATCCGCTTCTACAACGTCATCTACAACGCGCTCGACGACATCGAGAACTCGCTCACGGGCATGCTCAAGCCCGAGTACGAGGAGGTCCAGTCGGGCGTGGCGGAGATCCGCGAGGTGTTCCGCTCGTCCAAGTTCGGCAACATCGCCGGTGTCATCGTCCGCAGCGGCACCATCACGCGCAACGCCAAGGCGCGCGTGATCCGCGAGGGCGTCGTGATCGCCGACGGTCTCGCCATCGAGTCGCTGCGCCGGTTCAAGGACGACGTCACCGAGGTCAAGACCGACTTCGAAGCGGGCATCGGCCTCGGCAAGTACAACGATATTCAGATCGGCGACGAGATCGAGACGACCGAGATGGTGGAGAAGCCGCGCGGCTGATCCCGCTCGGCCCGACACCGCAGCAGGGGCGGGAGGTTCGCATGAACCTCCCGCCCCTGCTGCGTCGTGGAGATCGATCGTCGCGTCAGGCGGTGAGCTCCTGCACGCGGATCGTGTTTCCCGCGGGGTCGCGGAAGGCGAAGTCCCGGGTGCCCCAGTCCTGCTCCATCGGCTCCTGGAGCACCTCCGCCGAGGAGGCCTCCACCCGCGCGAAGAGCCCGTCGAGGTCGTCGGAGGCGAGGATCAGGGACGCGTAGGAGCCCTTCGCGATGAGCTCCTGGATCACGCGGCGCTCCTCGTCGGTCAGGCCCGGGTCGACGGCGGGCGGCGTGAGCACGATGGAGGTGCCCGGCTGATCCGGGTGGCCGACCGTGATCCAGCGCATCTGCTCGTAGCCGACGTCGTTGCGCACCTCGAAGCCGAGGACGTCCCGATAGAAGGCGAGCGAGGCCTCGGGATCGGTGTGGGGGAGGAAGGTGTTGAGAATGTTGATCGTCATGCCCGCCACGCTACTCCCGGGCGGGCGGCGGAACTTCTCGATTCCTGACCGGTTTCGTGGCGCGCATCGCGACGATCCCCGGGAGGCCGGCGAGCGGGCCCCCGCACTCCCTGCGGTAGCGTCCAGGAGGCATGCCGACGAGCTCCGTGAACCGCGTCGTGAACGTGCCGAGCGAGCCGTAGCCGACGGCGAAGCAGACCTCGGTGACGCTGAGGTCGCCGCGGCGCAGGAGCGTCATGGCGCGCTCGATCCTGCGCGTCATGAGGTAGCTGTAGGGCGACTCCCCGTAGGCGGCGCGGAATGCCCGGCTGAGATGGCCGGCCGAGAGCCCGACCCCGCGGGCGAGGCCCTCGACGTCGAGGGGGTGCGCGTAGTCCCGGTCGATGCGGTCGCGCACGCGGCGCAGCAGCAGGAGATCGCGGATCCGCTGCTCCCCGTCCTCGCGTCGCGCCACGCGCCCATCCTCTCACGGGCGGGCGGGCGGGCGCCGCGCCCGGCGCCCGCAATCGGCGTCACGGCCCCGCGAGACCCTATCCAGCTCGCGAGACCCCATGATCGTGACGGGAGATTGCGTAGGGTCTCGGCGGCTTCGCAGGGTCTCGGCGATTGCGCAGGGTCTCGGCGGCGTCGGAGGGCGCCGGCGCATGCGGGGAACCCGGCGGGTCCGCAGGTGTCGGTGCGGGATGACGACGAGTGACCCGGGCATCCACGGCACCGTGCCCGGGTGCGGCCAGGAACGCGGACGCCCCGCCCCGGTCGGACCGGGGCGGGGCGCTCGTGCCGCGGGCGGCGGGGTCAGACGTCGAAGCGTCGTCCCTCGGGCTTGGAGCCGAGGACGGTGAAGATGATGAGGATCACCGCGCCCGCGTAGGGGATGAATCCCAGGAAGTAGAACGGGCCGGCGAAGTTGGCGTCGTGCAGCCGGCGCCAGGTGATGGCGATGTTCGGCACGATCGTCGCCAGGCCGATGAGGATGAGGAGCCCGAGCCCGAGGAAGAGGATCGTCAGTCCGAGCCCGGTAGCGCCCGGTGCGATCGGATTCTGCACGTACTCCCCGTACTCGTTGTAGGAGTAGGACGCGGCGGAGCCCGCGAGGATCACGACGCCGACGATGTAGAGGATCAGCGGGACGAGCTCGATGAGGAGGAAGAACAGCGCCACCCACCAGAACTCGCTGCGCGAGGCGCGACCCGAGAACTTCGCGTAGTTCTGGAAGAAGCGCTTCACGGCCTGGCCGAAGCTCGCTCCGTAGAGCGGACGGCTGAGGTCGTCGGGCGAGGCGGCGCCGTCGAAGGGCTCGCCGGGCGCGGGGACGCCGTAGGCGGCGCCGGGGGCGGCGTACTGCGGTGCGCCGTATGCGGGCTGCTGCGGTGCGGCGTACTGCGGTGCGCCGTACTGCGGCTGCGGGCCGCTGTGGCCCGGCTGCTGCGGTGCGCCGTATGCGGGCTGCTGCGGTGCGCCGTATGCGGGCTGCTGCGGTGCGCCGTACTGCGGAGCGCCGGGTGCCGGCTGCTGCGGGGCCTGGGGCGGCGCGTACCGGGGGGCCGCCGGCTGCTCGGGGGCGGGGTCGGTGGCGGCACCGCCGTCGGGGGTCGTGCCGTCGGCGGTGTTCTCGGGATCCCGGGGCTGATCCGGGTTCGGGGGGAGGGTCATGATGCTGCGGCTCCTGTGTGCGGTGAACGGTGCGACGGACGTTTCGCCGGAGTTCCCGGCGCCAGCACTCCCATGCGGAGCGCGTCCGGCTTCCACCCTACGCGCCATCGACGTCCGGTGCGCGGCGATGTCGCGCGTGTGACGGTCCGCGGCCCCTGCGTGCGGCGGTAGGCTGGATGCATGAGCAATCCCAGGGCCGGCAAGGTCGCAGAGCGCATCCAGCAGATCATCGCTCGCCGCCTCGAGAAGGGGCTGCGGGATCCGCGCCTCGGCTTCGTCACGATCACCGACGTGCGCGTCACGGGCGATCTGCAGCACGCGAGCATCTTCTACACGGTCTACGGCGACGAGGAGGCGCAGACGGACACGGCGGCCGCGCTGCGCGCGGCGACGGGCATGCTGCGCACCGAGGTGGGACGGCAGCTCGGGACGCGTTTGACGCCGACGCTCGAGTTCATCCACGACGAGCTGCCCGAGAGTGCGCAGCACCTGAACGACCTCCTCGCCGAGGCGCGCCGCCGCGACGAGGAGTCGGCGGCGCTCGCGGAGGGCGCCCAATACGCGGGGGAGGCCGATCCCTACGTGAAGCCGCGCGAGATCGAGGACGGCGAGTCGGACACCGACGGGCTCGGCGGCGCCGAGCTGATCGACGACGAGGACCGCGACTGACCGCTCACGCCGAGCGCTCGTGCACCGCGACCGCGAGTCGACCCCGCGTCATCGCGGGCTCCGGTACGGAGCTCGAATCGCGCGATCGGATCCGGACGCTCGCGCGTCCGCGGGACTGAGGCCCGCGGCCCGGCATCAGCCGGCTGCGCGCACGGCGCCGCCGACGAGCACCGCGAGAATCGTGGTCCAGCCGACGATCGCGATCGCCTGCCAGATCAGGATCCGGGCCTTGCCGACGCCGGCGGTGGCGAGCATCGTGGCGGTGAACTGGGTGGGGAGCAGCAGCGGGCCGAGCAGGCTCACGCCCGGTACTCCGTAGCGCTCGAACGCGCGCTGGAACTTCGCGCGCCTGGCCGAGCCGCGGTCGCCCTCCGCGCCCGCGGCCGCCGACTCGAGGGCGGATCCCGCGGCGCCTGGCGCCCCTGCGCGTGCGGGGGAGCCCGTGCCGTAGCGGGTGACGACCGCCCGTCGGGCGCCCGAGCCGAGGAGCACGAGCAGGGCGACGCAGACGAAGTTGCCGACGATCGCGGCCACGACGGCGAGCACGGGATGGATGCCGCCGACGATCCCGATCACCGCGGCGCCCTCCCCCTCGATGAAGGGTACGGCGCCGGCCAGCGCGACGATCAGCGGCTGGACGAGTTCGGGCACGCGCGAGACGAGGTCCTGGAAGGCGTCGATGAGATTCATGATTCGGTCCTGTTCGGGGTCGGAGTCGGGTTCGGGGTTCGAGGCCGGCGGGGAGCCGTCCTGCGGCCGCTTCCCGGCGTGTGGAACCAGTCCACCGCGTCGGCCGCGGGCCCGGAAGTGCCGCACTGTCACCGAGTTCGGTGCGTTCCGCACGCGGCACGGGTGACATCTGTCATGGGCTTATCGTGGAAGCATGAGCATGCGGCCCGAGGCGATCCCTGCCGGTCCCGCCCCGGCGCTCGCGGTGGCGACGAGGTTCTCGGGCCGGATCACCGCCACCTGGTGGTACACGATGGCGGGAGTGCTGTTCCTCGAGGGGACGCTCGTCTTCCTCTGGGTGGCGGCTCCCACCGGGCACGGGCACGGGCACGCACGAACGGTGACGATCGCTGCCGCGGGGATGGTCTGGTGGGTCTCCACAGTGCCGTTGCTGCGGCGGTACCGGCACGCCGGCTCACCGCCGGGGGCGCACAGGTGGGCGGTGCTCGTGCCGTTGCTGATCGCTGCGGCGTGCGGCGCGGTGGTGGGCGCGGCCGCCGGGCTCTGGATGCTCGCCGTGGTGCCGCTGGTGCAGTCGGCGCTGCTGCTGCACTGGCCGCCAGGGCTGCGCGTACGCGTGGCCGCGGCGGCGACGGTGCTGCTGGTCGTGCTGTGGCTCATCGACGCCCGTGGCCCGGCCGCAGCCGATTTCGATGCCGGGGGCGGATGGCTGCTGGGGGCGTTCTGCCTGTTCATCCCGGTGACCACGGTGCTCTCGCTGTGGTGGTGGGACGTGCTGGTGACGCTCGACCGCGCCCGCGTCTCGGAGGCGAACCTGGGCGCGACGCGGGAGCGCCTCCGGGTGGCCACCGACGTGCACGACCTGCAGGGGCACCACCTCCAGGTGATCGCGCTGCAGCTCGAGCTTGCCGAGCGACTGCTGGCGAAGCAGGATCCGGACGCCGCGATGGCGCAATTGCGGGCGGCGCGGTCCAGCGTCGATGAGGCGCGTCAGGGCACCCGCGACCTGGCCACGCGCTTCCGCTCCGTGCCGCTGCTCGACGAACTCGCCAACGTGGTCGATCTGCTGCGCGCCGCCGGGACCGAGGTCGAGGCGGCCGTGGATCCGGCGGCCGACGCCGCGCCCGCCGAGGTGCTGGGGCCCGTCATCAGGGAGACCACGACGAACGTCCTGCGCCACGGCGGCGGCCGGTGGGCGCGGCTTGCGCTCTCCCGCTCCGGGGCGGTGTGGCGCTACGAGATCTCGAACCATGCCTCGGGCGAGGATCCGGCGGGCGGCGGGGGATCGGGGCTCGAGGGTGTCGCGCGCCGGGTGGCCGAGGCGGGCGGCGCCGTCGAGGTGCGGCGAGGCAAGCAGGATTTCACGGTCGTGGTGACCGTGCCGGCCGAGACGGTCCCCGCGCAGGCGCCCGAGGGGGCGCCGGGACCTCCGGCGACGGACGAGGAGGGACGATGATCCGCGTGCTTCTCGCCGATGACGAGGCGATGATCCGCTCGGCGCTGGCGGCGCTCCTCCGCCTCGAGGGCGACATCGATATCGTCGCGGAGTGCGTCGACGGTGACGAGGCGGTCGCCGAGGCGGTCAGGCTGCAGCCCGACGTCTGTCTGCTCGATCTGGAGATGCCCGGCCTGGACGGGGCGGAGGTGGCTGAGCGCCTGCGCCGCACCTCGGCGACACGGTGCGTGGTCGTGACGCGCCATGCGCGTCCCGGCGTGCTGCGTCGCGCGCTCGCATCGGGGGTCGCGGGGTTCCTCCCGAAATCCCGCGGCGCCGACGAGGTGGCTGAGGTGATCCGTCGCGTGGCCGCGGGTGGCCGGTACGTCGATCCCGAGGTGGCCGCGGACGCACTGAGCGACGAGCGCTGCCCGCTGACCGACCGCGAGCTCGACGTGCTGCGCGTGGGGCGGCGCGGCGAGACGACCGCGCAGATCGCGCGCACGTTGTCGCTCGCGCCCGGGACGGTGCGCAACCACGTGTCCGCGGTGCTGGGCAAACTCGGCTTGGAGAGCCGGCAGCAGGCGGTGCTGATGGCCGAGGAGCGCGGTTGGATCTGAGCGGCGGATCCGCGCCCCGGCCGCGCGTGCCGGCGCGGTCACGGCTCCGGGGTCAGGGCAGCCGCGCGGTTCCCTCGAGCTCGACGACGAGCCCGTCGGCGACGAGCGAGTCGTAGGCGCGGCGCGGCTGCCGGGGATCGCGCACACCGCCGTCCGCGGCTGCCGCCAGCGCGTCCGCGACCGGCACCGCGACCTCCGAGCGGCGCAGCAGTGCCATGATCCGGCCGCGCACCTGGCGGTCGCTGCCCGCGAACTTCGCCTGCTTGGGCCGCTGCGCGGGGGCGTTGTCGGGGTAGCCGGCGCCGCGCCACTCGCACCAGTCGGCGATCGGGCAGTCGCCGCAGCGCGGAGCGCGGGCGGTGCAGACGACGGCGCCGAGCTCCATCATGCCGGCGTTGAACACCGCGGCTCCACCCCGATCCTCGGGCAGCAGCGCCTCCATCTCCACGAGGTCGCCGGCCGCGGGCATGCCGGCCGCGGCCCGACCGTGCACGGCGCGGGCGATGACCCTGCGGGTGTTGGTGTCGACGACGGGGTGGCGATCCCCGAACGCGAACACGGCCACCGCCCGCGCGGTGTAGGGGCCGATACCCGTGAGGGCGAGCAGCTGCTCGACGTCGGCGGGCACGGCGTCGTCGTGCCGCTCGGAGATCTCCACGGCGGCCCGGTGCAGCCAGAGCGCCCGGCGCGGGTAGCCGAGCCGGTCCCAGGCGCGCACCGCCTCGCCCGGCTCCTCCGCCGCGAGCGCCGAGGGCGCCGGCCAGCGCTCGATCCACGCCGCCCACCGGGGCAGCACCCGGTCCACCTGGGTCTGCTGCAGCATGAACTCGGAGACGAGGATCGCCCACGGCGTCGCCTCCGGGTCCCGCCAGGGGAGCGCGCGAGCGTGCGCGGCGAACCACTCGTTCACCGCGCGCGCCAGCTCAGGGTGTGCCATTCGGTCCAGTCTAGTTTCCCGGGGCTCAGGGTCGCGCGGGCGCCCCAGCGTTCGCGGGATCCGCGGCTGCCGCGGGATCCGCGGCCGCCGCGGGGACGGCCGGCGCGGGGGCGGCCGGCGCGATGGCCGAGCGGAGCGTGAAGAAGAGGACGATGATGGCCGCCGTGATCGCGATGTGCCCGAGGCCGGCGACGCCCGCGATCATCTTCGACGACTCGAGGCCGAGCACCGTGAGCACGCCGTGCACGATCAGCATCGCGGAGGTGAGGATCACGCCGGCGTGGTAGAGACCCAGGAACCAGCGGAACCGCCTCCGGAAGCGGGAGAGGGCGAACAGGCGCTCCAATCCGAGCAGGATGAGGAACGGGAAGAAGCCGAGCGCGAGCAGGTGGGTGTGGGCGAGGCCGAGTTGGGTGAACTCGCCTTCGGGGAACCCGTTGAGCTGGGTGAACTCCCGGTAGAACAGGCCGGAGGCGACGCCGAGACCGGCGTAGACGAACGCGGATACGAGCAGATGATGCAGTGGTGTCTTCACTCCTCCACCCTCTCGGGCGCCGCACGCGCGCGCATCGGCCGAAATGGTGAGATTCGCGGTCGCCGCTCGCGGTCGCGCGCCCGAACCCCCAGAATCGAGGTGTGCCGCACCCAGCAGACCACCGCCGCATGCTCCGCGTGGCCCGGCTCGGACTCCACGCGATCCTCGTCGTGCTCGTCGCGGTGTCGGCGGTGCGCGCGGTGCAGTCGGGCACGCCGCTGTGGGGCGCCGCGCTCGCCGCCGCGGCGCTGCTCGGGGTCTTCGCGGCCGGCCGATGGGCGAGCGGTTCGGCGATGCGCGGCTGGCCGCTGGTGCTCGCCGCGGTGTGGCTGCTCGCGCTGGTGATCTCGCCGGAGTTCGTGTGGGTGTCGTTCCCGCTGCTCCTCGTCGGCGGCCACGTGCTGCGGGGTGCGGCCGGCGCCCTCTTCGGGGCCGTGGTCGTCGCGGCTGCGGTGGCGGCGCCCTGGGTGCAGCGCGGCGGGATCACGGTCGCCGAGGTGCTGGGACCCGTCATCGGGGGCGCCTTCGCCTGGGGGATCGCGCGGGCGTACACGATGCTGCTCGCCGACGACGCCGAGCACCGGCGCCTGATCGCCTCGCTCGTCGCGGCACGGCGCGAGACCGAGGAACTGCAGGCCGAGCTGGGCCGCGTGCAGCGGGAGGCCGGCGCGAGCGAGGAGCGGACCCGGATCGCGCGCGACATCCACGACACCATCGCGCAGGAGTTCTCGTCGATCACCCTGCTCGCCCGGGGCGCAGGCGCGGAGCTGCGGAGCGCGGCGGAGACCGAGGGCGGCGGCCGCGCGGACGAGGCGCTCGGCCGCATCGATGCGATCGCCCGTCGCGGTGCGGAGGACGCCAGGCGCATCGTGCGGGCGCTGCTGCCCGTCGAACTCGAATCCCAGGCGCTCACGGAGGGGCTCGCCCGTCTGGTCGACGGCTTCGCCGAGGAGAGCGGGATCGCGGCGACGTTCGAGGCCGACGCGGTGCGTCCGCTCGGCACGGCCTTCGAGGTGGCGCTGCTGCGCACGCTGCAGACGGGCCTTGCGAACGTACGCGCGCACGCGGGGGCGAGCCGGGTCGGGATCGAGCTGCGCGAGCTCGGGGACGAGGTGCGGCTGGACATCGTCGACGACGGGCGGGGGTTCTCGGTGCCCGAGTGGGAGGCCGGGAGCCGCGGCGTCTCGGTGGGTCTGCGGGAGGCGCGGGCGAGGCTGCGCGAACTGGGCGGCGGGCTCGAGGTGGAGAGCGAGCCCGGGGAGGGGACGGCCCTCTCGGCGTGGCTGAGACTCGGCGGTGCGGCGTGAGCACGACGGTGCTGCTGGTCGACGACCACCCGATCGTGCGGGCGGGGCTCCGCGCGGTGCTCGACGCCGCGCCGGACGCCCGCGTGGTGGGCGAGGCCGCGAGCGGCGAGGAGGCGGTGACGGCGGCGGGTCTGCTGCGGCCCGACGTGGTGCTCTGCGACCTGCGCCTCGGTGCCGGGATCGACGGGATCGAGACGACGGCCCGCATCCGCGCCGCGGAGGGCGCTCCTGAAGTACTGATCCTCACCACCTTCGATCGAGACGCCGACATCCTGCGCGCCATCGAGGCCGGCGCTGCCGGCTACCTCATGAAGGACGCCCCGACGGCGACGATCCTCGCCGGGATCGCGGATGCCGCGGCGGGTCGCACGGTGCTCGCGCCCGGCGTGCTGGCCCGCGTGAGCGCGTGCGGCGCGGCGCCCGCGACACCGCTCACCGGACGCGAACGCGAGGTGCTCGCCCGGCTCGCCGAGGGCGCCTCGAATCGGGAGATCGCCCGGGCGCTCTTCCTCTCGGAGGCCACGGTGAAGACCCACGTCGCCCACGTGCTCGCGAAGCTCGGGGCGGGCAGCCGGTCGCGGGCGGTCGCCCTCGCCCGCGACCGGGGCCTGCTCGACTGACGCCGGTAGGCTGGACGGGTGGCGAACGAGCAACCGGACGCGGGAATCCTGCACGCGCACCCCCAGGGAGCGATCATCCTCATCGACAAGGCCGAGGGGTGGACGAGCCACGATGCGGTCGCGCGATCCCGCCGCGCGCTCGGCACCCGCAAGGTCGGCCACGCCGGAACGCTCGACCCCATGGCGACGGGGCTGCTCGTGCTCGGAGCCGGGCCCGCGACGCGCCTGCTGACGCACCTCGTCGGGCTCGACAAGACGTACACGACCACCATCCGGCTCGGAGCGTCCACGCTCACCGACGATCGCGAGGGCGAACGGACCGCCGTGGCCCGGGCGGATGCCGTGGCGGCGCTCGCCGCCGCGCCCGAGCGCATCGCCGCCGCGGTCGCGGGGCTCACGGGGGACATCGAACAGGCGCCGAGCGCCGTGAGCGCGATCAAGGTGGACGGCCGCCGCGCCTACGACCGGGTGCGCGCCGGGGAGCACGTCGAACTGCGCCGCCGGCCCGTCCGCATCCACGCCTTCGACATCGGCGCGCCGCGCGCTGCCCGTGCGGAGGACGGCGCCCCGATGCTCGACATCGACGCCACCGTGCGCTGCTCCTCCGGCACCTACGTGCGGGCCCTCGCTCGGGATCTCGGCGCCGCGCTCGGCGTCGGCGGGCATCTCACGGCGCTGCGGCGGACGGATGTCGGGCCGTTCTCCGTGGCGGGGGCGACGACGATGGAGGAGCTCGCCGAGGGCCGGAACCTGACGCTGCTGCGCCCGGCGGAGATCGCCGCCGCCCTGTTCCCCGTGCTCGCGCTCACCCCGGCGCAGAGCGTCGATCTCGGGCACGGGAAGCGGCTCGAGCTCGACGGCGTCGCGGACGCGGCGCTCGCCGCCGCCGTGGCGCCGGACGGAGCGCTCGTGGGTCTCGTGGAGGTGCACGGCGGGCGCAGCCGGGTCGTCACGAACTTCCCGACGCCCGATGCCGGGGCGGGGGCCGGCGCGTGATCCTCTGGTTCGCCGTCGCGCTCATCGCGGTCGCGCTCGCCGCGGCCGTGCTCTGCCTCGTCGCGGGCGCGCGGGGCCGCGCGCCCGACGACTACACCATGGGCGCGACCGCGCTCGTCGCCCTGCTGCTGTTCGTGCAGATCATCGTGGCGATCGTCGCGCCGCTGGCGGGGAATCCCGCGGCGGGCGACCCGCTCGAATTCTGGATGTACCTCGTCGTGGCCTTCCTGCTGCCGCTCGGCGCCGGCTTCTGGGCGCTCGTGGACCGCACCCGTTGGGCGACCGTGGTGCTCGCGGTCGTGCACTTCGCGGTGGCGGTGATGACGTACCGGATGCTCGTGATCTGGGGATGAGCGCGGCGGCCCGGCGGGCACATTTGCGACACGCGAGCGTGTCGGGCACCCTCAAGCGGTTCTTGAGGGTTTAGACTCCTCGGCTTGACTTGAGGGAATCACACCGGTGTAATTAGTGGTGTCATTCAGGCGCGGGACATCCGTCTCCGCGGGACCTTCGGGAAAGGAGCGGCATGCTGGACGAGACGCCGAACACCCCGGTACCCGCGAACTGGTTCGTCGACCCCGTCTTCCTGGGCGTGCCCGGGGTGCGCAGCGACGATGACGAGGCGCTGGGATGGCAGACGGACGCCCTGTGCGCGCAGACCGATCCCGAGGCCTTCTTCCCGGAGAAGGGCGGATCGACCCGCGAGGCGAAGCGCATCTGCGAGAGCTGCGAGGTGCGCTCCGAGTGCCTGGAGTACGCCCTCGAGAACGACGAGCGCTTCGGCATCTGGGGCGGCCTCTCCGAGCGCGAGCGTCGGAAGCTCCGCCGGGAGGCCATGTAGCACGGCTCCCGGAAGCCCCGCCGTCACGGCATGGCTCCAGCTCCGCGCTTCCTTTCGTGCCTAGACTGAGCGCGATATGCGCACGAGAGTAACCGCCATCCTGGTCGCCCAACGGGGCGGGGAGTGGCTCGACCAGACCATCGCCGGACTCGCGGCTCAGACGTTCGCGCCCGAAACCGTCGTCGCCGTGAACAACGGCGGCCCCGACGGGCTCTCGGAGCAGTTGCTGGGCGCCGCCGTCGATCGGGTCGTCGGCGTGCCCGCGCGCGTCTCCTTCGGCCAGGCCGTGGCGCAGGGCGTCGCGGCGCTCCCGGAGGCGGCGGACGACGGGGCGCAGGAGTGGATCTGGCTCCTCAGCGAGGATGCGTGCCCCGAGCCGGAGGCGCTCGAGCGCATCGTGAGCAGCGTGCAGCGCGCCCCCTCGGTCGCGGTCGCCGGGCCGAAGCTCGTCGACTGGGACCGCCCCGACCGCATCATCGAACTCGGCCAGAGCCTCACGCGCTACGGCGCACGGTGGACCCTTCGCCGTCAGGAGCTCGACCAGCAGCAGTACGACCACATGCAGGACGTGCTCGGCGTGGGACCCGTCGGCATGCTCGTGCGCCGCGACGTCTGGGACGAGCTGGGCGGCTTCGACCCGGCGCTCCCCGTGTACGACGACGGCCTGGACTTCTGCGTGCGCGCGCGCCTCGCGGGCCATCGCGTCGAGGTCTCGCCGGCCTCGCGCGTGCGGTTCGCGCAGAGCGGCGTCGCGGGCCCCCGCATCGATCGCCGCCGCGCGGTGATGCGCACGGCGCACCGTCAGGCGCGCACCGCGCACCTCCACCGCAGGATCGCGTACGCGCCCGCCGTCGTCGCGGGCCTCGAATGGCTGGGTCTGCCGCTGTACGGCGTGCTCCGCGTGCTGTGGGCGCTCGTCCGCGAGCAGCCCGGGCACATGATCGGCGAGTTCGCGGCGGCCATGACCGTGTTCCTCCGGCCGCACGCGATCCTCGCCTCCCGCCGCCGGATCGCCGCGCACTCCTCCGCGGGCTGGGCGGGCCTGCGATCGCTGCGCATCGACCCCAAGAGCGTGCGCACCGCGCGCATGATCGACCGCGAGGCCATCCTCGCCTCCACCGGCAGGCAGCGTCGCGAGGTCCACTTCATCTCCTCGGGCGGCCTCGCGGTGCTCGGCGGGGCCGCGATCGCGGCGGTCGCGCTGCTGTGGTGGGCGTTCCCGATGACGAGCGCGTTCGGCGGCGGCCTGGCCCCCCTCAGCTCCATCGATCAGCTGTGGTGGAACACGCGCCCGCTCGACGGCGTGCCGGCCGACCCCTTCACCTGGGTGCTCGCGCTGCTGGGCACGCTCACCTTCTGGAACCCCTCGCACGCCGTCGTGCTGCTCATGATCGCCGCGATCCCGCTCACCGCGCTCGGCGGATGGATGTGGGGCGCCCAGCTCACGGAGTCGAAGGCGGGTCGGGCCCTCGTCGGGATCGGCTTCGCCCTCAGCCCGATGCTGCTCGGCTCGCTGGCCGCCGGCAGCCTGCCGACGCTGGTGCTCGTGATCGTGCTGCCCTGGCTGCTGCTCGCAGCGACGCGCTGCCGCGAATCGTGGAGCTGGGCGGGAACGGCGTCGCTGCTCGCGGGGGCCGCGCTCGCGGCCGCCCCCGTCCTGATCCCCGCCGCCGTCGTGCTGCTCGTGGTCGGCTTGTTCACCACGCTCCGCGGCGCCGCGCGCGTGCTCACCACGGCGCTCGTGCCGCTCGTGCTCTTCGCGCCGAAGATCGTCACGGGCATCCTCTCGGGGCGCCCCCTCGACCTGCTGCTCGATCCCGGCATCGTCGAGGCGTACGCACCGGGCACGACCTGGCACCTGCTGCTCGGCTTCCCCGAGTTCGGGCTGTTCGGCTGGGACGGGATCCTCGAGACCATCGGCCTCGGCGGACCGCCCGCGACGCTGCTCGTCGGCGTGCTCATGCTCCCGATCGCGCTGCTCGCCCTGCTCGGGCTGTTCACCGGACGCGTGGCGGTGACGCTGCTGCACGCGCTGCTCGGCGGGCTCGGCATGCTCACCGCCATCGGCGCCGCCCAGCTGCGCCTCTCGGTGGTCGGGGACGAGAGCATCGCGCTGTGGACCGGTTCGGGCCTCGCGGTGTACTGGATCGCGGTGCTCGGCCTCGCCGCGGTGGGCGCGGGGACGCTGCGACGGGCCGCGGCGCCCGTCGTGTCGGTCGCGCTCGTCGCCGCGCTCGTCGCGGTCGTGCCGGTGGGCTCCCAGCTGCTGCTCGGCCGGACCGGCTTCCAGCAGGGCGCGGCGCAGATGCCCGCGCTCGTCCAGGCCGCGGGCGAACTCGATCCCGGGGTCCGCACGCTCGTCGTCACGCCGGAGGATTCGCACAGCGTGCGCGCCGAGCTGGTCACGGGCGCCGGGCTGCGGCTGGATCGGATCCGGACGGCGTCGAGCCCGCCTGAGGAGACCGCGGAGGACCGCACGCTCGCCGAGCTCGTCGGTGGGCTCGCGAGCGTGGGCGGAACGGACATGCGCGACGCGCTGCGGACGGAGCGGATCGCCTTCGTGCTGCTCGCGGAAGGCGACGGGGACGGGCCGGGGAGCGACGCCGAGCACGCGGCGCTGCAGCGGGTCTTCGACCAGCACGCGGCGCTCGCGAGCGCCGGGCTCACGGATCAGGGGCTGCTGTGGCGCGTCGTCGAGCCCGAGTCCGACGCGGGGCAGGGCGACGCGGGCGCCCGCCTCGACGGCACCTCGGTGACGGGCGCGACGATCTGGGCGATCCAGCTCGTGGTGCTGCTGGCCGTGCTGCTGCTCGCCCTGCCGACGGGGGAGGTCACCTGGCGGCCCGAGCGGCGTCGGCGCCCCGCGCGCCGGCGGAAGCGCGGCGGCGCGGCGGCGGAGCGGCCCGGGGCCCCGACCGCGCCCGATGCGGGCGCCGCGGCGGCGCCCGCGGCCGCCGAGCCGGCAGCAGCGACGGACGCGCCGAGCGAGGGCCGGGCCGACAGCCCGACTCCGCCTGTCGACGCGGAGCCTGCAGATGCGGAGCCCGCCGATGCGAAGCCCGCAGACCCGACGGACGGAGACCGCGCATGAGCGAACGATCCCGCATCCTCCGCGGCGGCGCCCGCGCCGTCACGGGCCTCGCCGTGGTGGCCGTGAGCGCCGCGGCCGTGGCGCTGATCGGCAGCGCGACGCTGCCCGCGGTCGCGACGGAGCCGCCCGCCCTCGCCGTCGACACCACGCAGAACACCCAGCGCACGCTCGTGTGCGCGGGAGCCTTCGCCGAACTCGGCGGGGACGCCGCGCGTGCGAACGTCGCCGTCCCGACCGGTGCACCGGCCGTCGCGCTCTCGGGCACGGCCTCGGAGAGCGCCGCCCTCGCGCGGCCCGAGGGCGGCGACGGCCTCCCCGCGGTCTTCTCGGCACCGGCCGCGGAGCCGATCGGAGCGGCGCAGCTCCAGCAGGTGTCGACCGAGACGCTGCGCGGCGCGGTCGCGAGCTCCTGCGCCGAGCCGCTCAACGAGCAGTGGCTCCTCGGCGGCGCTTCGACGCTCGGCATCTCCACGACGCTCAGCCTGGGCAACGCGGGCACCGTGCCCGCGACCGTGCAGCTCACGGTGTACGACGAGAACGGCGAGGTCGTCGACGACCGCATGAGCGGCGTGCTCGTGGCGCCGGGCAGCGAGCAGATCGTCTCGCTCAACGGCTACGCGCCCGATCGCGAGCGGCTCGCCGTGCGGGTGGAGAGCACAGGCGCCCCGGTGACCGCGAGCCTGGGGGTCGGGCAGACCTCGGGCATCGAGCCGTGGGCCGTCTCGACGGTGAACCGGCAGGCGGAGCCCGAGACCCGGCTCGTGATCCCGGGCATCGCGAACGTCAGCGACCACGTGCACGGCCCCAGTGACTCCGGGGAGGGCGACGAGATCCCGGTGGTCGTGCGCGCGCTCGCGCCCGGCGAGGCCGGGGGCGTCGCGACCGTGCGCGCCATCGACCGCGAGGGCGCGAGCACCGAGCTCGGCGCCATCGATCTCGCGCCGGGGGTCGTCGGAGAACTGCAGATCACCACGTGGCCGAAGGGCGCCACGACGGTGATCGTCGACGCGGACGTCCCCGTGCTCGCCGCCGTCCAGGGGACGGCCAGCGAGGACGACGAGACCGACAACGAATGGTTCACGCCGGCGAACCGCATTCCCGCCGACACGCCGACGGCCGCCCCGGTCGTCGGCGGCGGGCGGCTCGTCCTCGCGAACCCCGGAGACGAGGCGGCGGAGGTGACGATCGCGTCGGCCTCGGGCAACGGCAAGACGCGCACGGTCGACGTCCCCGCCGGAGCGTCGGTACTCGCCTCCGCACCGGCCGATGCCGTCCTCACGAGCTCGGCCCCCGTGCACGCGGGCGTGCGCTACCTCACGGGCGGCGATCTCGCCGGCTACCCGATCCTCGCACCCGACCCGCGCGACGGCGAGCTGACGGTCTACACCCGGTAGCCCGTCGGCTCACGCCGCCCGGGCGCCGGCGGGGCCCGCCCGCGCCGTAGACTGGGAGGCATGTTCGGTCGAGAGCGCAGATCCAAGCGCGTCGCACGCCCCGTCCCGAGGCGGCACGGGCGGCGGCCGATCCGCTCCTCGGTCACGGGCGCGAGTCTGCCCGACCCCGCCGGCCGCTTCCCCCGCTTCGAAGCGGATGCGCGCGGCGCCGTCGAGGTGCTGCAGTCGCACTTCCCCGACGAGCTCCGCGGCGTGCGGATCGGCTTCCAGACCGCGCCGAGCGGTGCGGGGGACAGCCGCTTCCCGCTCCTCTACGCCGTCGACCGGCGCGCGCGCAGCATTGTGCTGTTCCGCATGCCGATCCAGCGAGCCCGCGGTCTGCACGTCAACGACGAGGAGCACCGGCGCTACTTCGTGGAGCACTGCGTCTACCTCGCCGTCTGCGAGTACCTCGGGCGGGAGCCCTGGGACCTGCTGCCCGGCCGCTTCGACCACTACTGAGCGCGCGAGCGGGAACGCATCCCTCGGCGGATCCTGGGAGAGTGCGGAGGACACCGTGGCGCCTCGCTGGGGATCTCCTGAATTGCGTCCATAATGGGTCACATGAGCGCTCGCATCTTGGTGGTTGACGATGACAGGGCCCTGGCCGAGATGCTCGCCATGGTGATCCAGGCCGAGGGGTTCTCCACGGAGTACTCGGCGGACGGAGCCGAAGCCGTCGAGAGGTTCCGCGAGATGCGTCCCGACCTCGTGCTGCTCGACGTCATGCTGCCGGGTCTCGACGGCATCGAGGTGTGCGAGCGCATCCGCGCCGAGTCCGGCGTGCCGATCATCATGCTCACCGCGCGCACGGACACCCGCGACGTGGTGCGCGGGCTCGAAGCCGGCGCCGACGACTACATCGTGAAGCCCTTCAACCCGGCCGAGCTCATCGCCCGCATCCGCGCGCGCCTGCGCGAGCCCCAGCAGGACGCGAGCGAGACGCTGCGCATCGGCGACCTCACGATCGACGTCGCGGCGCACGAGGTGCGCCGCGGCACCCAGACGATCCCGCTGACGCCGCTCGAGTTCGACCTCCTCGTGATCCTGGCGCGCAAGCCCCAGCAGGTCTTCACCCGGGAGATCCTGCTCGAGAAGGTCTGGGGGTACCAGTACAAGGCCGACACGCGTCTCGTGAACGTGCACGTGCAGCGCCTGCGGGCGAAGATCGAGCAGGATCCGGATCACCCGACGATCGTCACGACGGTGCGCGGCGTCGGGTACCGCGCGGGCGTCCCCGTCGAGTAGGACGCGCGCATGAAGCCCTCCGGCGGCCGCTCGCGCGCCTCCGCGGCGCTGCGCCGTCTCCGCCTGCGCTGGGCGCGCGCGACGGCGCCGGTGCTCGGACCGTTCCGGGCGCGCTGGCGGCGCTCGCTGATGCTCCGCACGATGACGATCACGGGCCTCGTGACGGGCTGCATCATCCTCGTCGCCGGACTGTTCCTGCTCACGAGCGTGACGGACGACCTGTACTCCTCCCGTCGCGACCAGGCGCTCGAGGACTCCGCGCGGGCCACGCTGGCGGCGCAGCGGTGGATCGACGCCTCGGACGCGAGCGACCGCGGCGCGCTGTCGACCCTCGCGGCCACGGTGCGCCGCACGGTGCAGGACACCTCGGCGAGCCAGATGGTGTACCTCAGGCGTCAGCCGGGGCAGACCGCATTCCCTGAGGCACCGCCCTCCTCGACGACGGACGACATGCTGCCCGAGGCCGTGAGCCCCGAACTGGCCCGCACCCTCGCGGCGTCTCCCGATCCCCAGCACTGGCAGTCGGTCACCTTCACGGCCGCCGACGGCACGCTCTCCCCGGGCATCGTGGTCGCCTCCACCCTCGAGTTCCCCGGCGGCGCGGGCACCTACGACCTCTACATCGGCTACGACCTCGCCGACACCCAGGACACGCTGAGCTTCATCCAGCGCACCCTGCTCATCACCGCGGCGGCGATGATGGCGTTCATCGGCATCCTCGTATGGATCATGACGCGCATCGTCTTCCGTCCCATCCGGGCCGCGGCCGACGCGAGCCGGCTGCTCGCGTCCGGTGTGGCTGACGCGCGCATGCCGCGGCAGAACGACGAGCACTTCGACGTGCTCTCCGACGGCTTCAACGACATGGCGGACACCCTTCAGGCGCGCATCCGCGAGCTCGACGAGCTCTCCGAGATGCAGCAGCGCTTCGTCTCGGACGTCTCCCACGAGCTGCGCACGCCCCTCACGACGATCCGCCTGGTGGGGGAGGTGCTGCAGGGCGGCGCGGACGGCCTCGAACCCGGGCAGCAGCGGGCGGTCGAGGTGCTGGGCGATCAGATCGAGCGCTTCGAGTCGCTGCTCGCCGACCTCCTCGAGATCTCCCGCTACGACGCGGGCAGGGTCACGCTCGAGACGGATGCCACCAATCTCGTCGCGCTCGCCCACGACGTCGTGGAGGGGCTGCAGCCGCTCTCCGCCGGGCTCATCGAGGTCCGCGCACTCGGAGGCTACGCCCCCGTCGAGGTCGATGCGCGGCGGATCCGGCGCATCGTCTCGAATCTCGTGGGCAACGCGATCGAGCACGGCGAGGGGAAGCCCATCGTCGTCGCGATCGACTCGAACGCGCAGGCCGTCGCGGTCTCGGTGCGCGACTGGGGGATCGGCATGTCCGCCGCCGACCTCGAGCACGTCTTCGACCGCTTCTGGCGGGCGGACCCCTCGCGCACGCGCACGCTCGGCGGCACCGGCCTCGGGCTCGCGATCGCGCAGGAGGACGCCGCGGTGCACGGCGGGATCCTCGAGGCGTGGTCGGCGCTCGGGAGGGCTCCAACTTCCGTCTCACGCTGCCGCGCGGGGACGGCGTGACGAGCTACCTCTCGCCGCTGCCGCTCGTGCCGGACGACGTGGAAGCCGCGAGCGAGGTCGAGAAGACGGGCGGCTGGCTGCGGCGACCGGGGCGGCGCATCCGGAAGGAGAAGCGGCGATGAGCGCGAAGGTGCAGGGCGGGCGCGGTGCCCGAACGGGCAGGCGGCTGGCTGCGGCGACCGGGGCGGTGCTCGCCCTGCTGCTGGCCGGCTGCACCTCGATCCCCGGCGCGGGATCGGTGCAGACGGGGCTGAAGGATCTGGAGCGCGTCGAGCAGGCCTCGATCCGCTACAACGCCGATGGTCCCGTCGCCGGGGCGAGCCAGGAGGACATCGCGCGCGCCTTCGTGGTCGCGGCGATCTCGCCCACCGACGACTACGCGGTCGCACGCGAGTTCCTCGTGCCCGAGTACGCCGCGCAGTGGGATCCGTCCTACGGCGTGCTCGTCGACGACGGCAGCCGGAGCTACACGGCCGACGGCGCCGCGGCCGGCGTGATGTCGCTGTCCGCGACCGCGAAGGTCGACGCCGACGGGGTGCTGCTTCCCGTGGGGCCCGGTCCGGAGACCGAGCTCCGGTTCGAGTTTGAGCGCGTCGGGGGCGAGTGGCGCATCTCCTCGGCCCCCGCGGGGATCATCCTGGACAGCACGAAGTTCCAGGAGATCTGGACGCCGCAGCAGCTCTACTTCGTCGGCGCGGGCAATGTGCTCGTGCCCGAGACCCGCTGGTACCTCGCCCGGTCCTCGCTCGCGACCGAGATCGTGGGAGCACTGCTGGACGGCCCCGGCGAGCGCATGCGGGAGGCGGTGCACAGCGGCTTCCCCGCGGGCACCGCGCTCGTGTCGAGCTCGGTGCCGATCGTGGACGGCCGCGCGCGGATCGATCTCACGGCGGAGCTCCTCGAGGCCGGAGCGCCCGCGATGGCGGAGGTGCGCCAGCAGCTGGCGACGAGTCTGCAGTCGGTGGCGGGGGTCACGGGCTTCGAGCTGCTCGTGGAGGGCACCGAGGTCCGCGACACGCCAGGCGGCGCGAGCTCTGCCCCCGCGACCGTGAGCGAGGTGTCGAACCCGGCGGTGCTCACCGACGGGCGCTTCGGCACGCTCGTCTCGGGAGAGTTCACCGAACTCTCCGGCTACGCCGAGACGATCGCGGAGTACGAGCCGAGCGCGATCACGCTCGCCCTCGACGAGAGCGCGGCTGCCGTGCTCGGGCCCGAGGGCGCGACCCTGCTCGACGACGAGAACAGCGTGCTCATCGATCCGCGCCGCGAGCTGCTCGCCCCCGCCTTCGACCGCCTGGGCTTCGTCTGGACCGTGCAGGCGACGGCGCCGCAGACGCTGCAGCTCACCGCCAGGGACGGCACGGTCACGAGTGTGCCGGCCCCCTGGCTCGCGGGGCGCACGCCCGTCGCCGTGCGCGTGTCGCCCGACGGCGCGCGGATCGCGGCGCTCGTGACGAGCGACGCGGACAGCCAGGTGCTCGTCGCGGCGGTCGTCCGCGACGACGAGGGGCGCCCGACGGGGACGAGCGCCGAGGCCGACACGGTGCTCTGGGCCGAGGGAACCCCGGTCGACCTCGACTGGACCGGTCAGCGCGGAGTGGTCGTGCTCACGGCCGAGGGCAGCACCGTGCGGGTGAGCTCCTGCGCGCTCGGCCAGTTCCCGAGCGAGCTCGGCGCCGTGCAGGGCGGCGCGCGGGTGACCGGCGGCGGCGCGCGCTCGCAGATCCGTGTGCTCGGTGCGGACGGGGCGCTCTTCGCCGCGCAGAACAGCGGCTGGCAGCGGGTCGACGGCGGGATCGAGGTGCTCGCGAAGCGCGGCTAGGGGCTCAGGGGGCCAGCTGCACGCCGATCCGATGGGCCGTCTCTCGGAGCTCGGGCAGCCAGCCTTCCAGGGTGCCGACATCGAGACGATACTTCGGTCCGGCGATGCACAGTGCCGCGGCCACGCGGTCATCGGAATTCCTGACCGGCACGGCGATGGCGCGCACGTCGCGATCGTACTCCTCGTCGGTCAGCGCCCAGTCCTGCTCGGCGACCTGAGCGATCGTTTCGAGCAACCGCTCGCGCGAGGTGATGGTGTGCTCCGTGTATGCCCTGAGTTCGAGGCCCGCGAGCGTCGTCGCCAGTTCCTCCGGTTCCAGTGCCGCGAGCAGCACTTTGCCCGTGGACGTCGCCCAGAGCGGCTCGCGTTGGCCGACGGTCCCTCGAATGGTGATCGAGCGGTCGGCCCCGACCTTTTCCAGAAACATGGCGCTCCCGTCCGCGAGCACTGCGAGCTGGATGGTCTCTCCCGTCAGATCGGCGAGTTCGCGCATGAGCGGGCGGGCGATCTGCGAGATCGTCTGCACGGAGCGCACCCGGCTGGCGAGCTCGAAGATCCTCACGCCCAAGGTGTAGCGCTTGGTCGCCGAGTCGAAGGCGGCGAAACCCGTGGTCACGACGATGTTCAAGAGCCGGTGTGTGGTGCTGACGGGGAGACCGGTGGCCTTCACGATGTCTGTGAGTACCATGCCGTCTGGATGCTCGCCGAGCGCACCGAGAATGACGAGTCCGCGTTCGAGCATCCCTCGGGAATCCTCACGTGCCATGCTTCTCCTCGGGGTGACGTGGTGTTCGAAGACTACCGTGTTCGGAGGCGGTGCTCAGTCGAAGGCGTGCACGCCCGTGAAATCCGGGGCGCGGCGCTCGAGGAAGGCCGCAGCACCCTCCGCGGCCTCGCTCGTGCCGTAGTAGAGCTGACAGCTGTCGTCCGCGAGCTGCGCGACGCCGGCGAGTCCGTCCTCCTCGGCATTGACGCTCGATTTGAGCAGACGCAGCGCGGCGGGGGACATCTGCAGGAGTTCGCGGGCCCAGGCGACGCCGGTATCCAGGAGCTCCTCCGCGGGAACGACCGCGTTGACCAGGCCCCACTCCAGGGCGTTCCGGGCGGTATAGCGACGGCAGAGGAACCAGATCTCCTTGGCGCGCTTGTGCCCGATCTGCTTCGCGAGCAGATTGATCCCATAGCCGCCGTCGAAGCTGCCGACGCGCGGCCCGACCTGTCCGAACTGGGCGTGCTCGGCGGCGATCGAGAGATCGCAGACCTGATGGAGTACCTGGCCGCCGCCGATGGCGAATCCCGAGACCAGTGCGATGACGGGCTTCTCGATTCTCCGAATCGCCAGCTGGACGTCGGAGACGCTCGCGGGGCTGAGATGTTCAGGCCAATCCGTTCCAGCACGGTCCCCGGCGCGGACCGAGAGATCGGCTCCGGCGCAGAAGGCCGCGTCTCCGCGGCCGGTCAGCAGCACGACGCGCACGTTCCGATCGTGCCTCGCCCGCGCGAACGCGTGGGCGAGCTCGGCGCTCGTCAGCGGCCTGAAGGCATTGCGCTTCTCCGGGCGCTCGATCGTGATGAGCGCGATCCCGTCGGAGGTGGTCCGGTAGCTGATGTCGGTGAAGTCGCCCTGCGCGGTCCAGGCGGTGTCTGACTGAGCGTTCATGGTTCTCCCGGTGCGTGCATCATTCGCTCCATTGATTCTATTCAATGGAAAGTCGTTTTATTGAGCAGAACTGAACCTTGCCTTCGCTGCGGTTCTCGTGAATACTAACTGCTAGTTCCACAAAACAGGAAATGTTTCTGTCAGATGGAATCGAGTGACGTGCAGCAACCAGGAGAGGAACGCATGAAGCGAATCGGTGTGGACGCGGGAGGCACCTTCACGGACGCCGTGTTCTGGGACGAGGAGACCGGACTGATCAGCAGCGCCAAGGTCTCCTCCCGGAAGGACGACCCGGCCGGCGCGGTCGTGGCCGCCGCGAGCCGAGTGGTCGCCCATGCGGATGACGCGTCCCTGTCGGACCTCAGGGACCTCGTGCACGGGACGACGATCGGCACGAACGTCTCCCTCGAACGCAACGGGCCGCGCACGGCGATCCTCGCCACCCGGGGGTTCCGCGATGTCCTCGAGATCGCACGGCTGACGCGCTCCTCCGAGGCGCTCTACGATCTGCTGTCGCCCGGGCCCGCGCCTCTCGTGGCCCGCAAGGACCGCTTCGAGGTCGCTGAGCGCATCGATCGCGACGGTTCCGTCGTGACGGAACTCGATGAGGAAGGGGTGCGCGAAGCCGCGCGTTCGATGTCCTCGCGGGGCATCTCGAGCGTCGCGGTCAGCTTCCTCTACTCCTATCTCAACGCCGACCACGAGCGCCGTGCCGCCGAGTTGATCCGAGAGGAGGCGCCGGAGATCAGCGTCTCGCTTTCGAGCGAGATCCTGCCCCAGACGCGCGAGTACGAGCGGACCTCCACGACGGCTCTGAACGCCTACCTGGCCCCCGTCTGCGCGCCCTACCTCGCCCACCTCACCGACCAGGTGCAGGCGTGGCGGGAGGGATTGCAGACCTGGATCATGCAGTCCAACGGCGGCGTGACGACGCCGCAGCGCGCCGCAGAGCACCCCGTGAACCTCCTGCTGTCCGGGCCGAGCGGCGGCGTCGTGGCCGGGCGCTGGATCTCCCGGCAGACGGGGATCGCGAACACGATCACGGTCGACATGGGCGGCACGAGCTTCGACGTCGCCCTGCTCGCGGACGGCAGAATACCGCTCACCACCGCACGCGAGGTGATGGAGATGCCCGTGCGGGTGCCCACCGTCGATATCGAGACGATCGGTACCGGGGGCGGCAGCATCGCCTACGTCGACAGCGGCGGGCAGTTCCTCGTCGGCCCGCGGAGCGCCGGAGCCGTCCCCGGCCCCGTCTGCTACGGCCGCGGAGGCACCGAGCCCACGGTCACCGACGCGAACGCGGTCCTCGGGATCCTCGCCGATGGTGCCGAGCTCGGCGACGACGTCGTCGTCGATCGCGGGCTCGCCGAGGACGCGTGCGCCAGGCTCGGAGCGAAGCTCGGACTCGACCCGATCGAGACCGCTCTGGGCATCCGGCGGATCAGCAATGCCGCGATGGCGGGAGCGGTGCGCGCGATCTCGGTCGGCCGCGGGCACGACCCGCGGGACTTCGCGCTCAACGCCTTCGGCGGTGCGGGCCCCATGCACGCCGCGGACATCGCGCTGGAGATGTCCATCCCGACCGTGATCGTCCCGCCCGTCGCCGGATGCCTCTCGGCGGTGGGGCTCGTCGTCTCGGACGTGCTCCACAACCACGCGGCGAGTTTCCAGATGCGGCTCGACGGACGGGCCATCCCCGCGCTGGCCGCGACCCTGAGCGGGCTCAGGCGCCGAGCCGTCGAGGAACTCGCCGACGACGGTATCCCGTCCGAGCGGCAGACGGTGCAACTCGCGCTCGACCTGAGCTACGTGGGCCAGAACACCGCCATCACCGTCGAGGTCGACGAGGGCTTCGACGCGGGGTGGATCGCCCGGACGGTCGAGAGGTTCCACGCCATGCACGAGCGCGTCAACGGCTTCCGGGTCGACGGCGAGCCCATCGACATCACGACGGCGCGGGTCGGCGGCGCCGGCTCGATCACCCGCACGGATCTCCGGCCGGCGCCGCCATCGACCGAGGCGCCGCGATCGCACGGGTCCAGATCGCTCGTCGTGTCGCCCACGCAGATCCTCGACGTGCCGCTCTTCCGCCGGGAGCTGCTGCTCCCGGGGCAGCGGATCGAGGGTGCCGCCGTGATCGAATCGAACGACACCACCTTCGTCGTGCCCGGCGGATCGCTGACGCGGGTCGACGGCTACGGCAATCTCTTGCTCACCCTGGGAGGACACCGATGACCATCGCCCCACTCGCCGAGATCGGATCCGGGCCGCTTCCCGGCACCGGGCTCGACCCGATCACCCTCTCCGTCATGGACTCCGGCCTGCGCACCGCGGTCGCCGAGATGAAGTCCGTCGTGCTGCGCACGGCCTACTCGAACCTCTGGCGCGAGGCGGGCGATCTGTCCTGCGGGTTGCTCGACGCGCACGGGGACATCGTCGCCCAAGGGGTCGGGGACATCCCCATCCATCTCGCGAGCATGCCGACGTCGATGCGCGGCCTGCTCGCGAGGATCCCTGCGGAGACCCTCGAGCCGGGCGATGTGCTCCTGCAGAACGACCCGTACCAGGGCAACAACCACATGCCGGACTTCATCATGGCGAAGCCGATCTTCTCCGAGGACAGGCTCATCGCCTTCGCGGCGGTCCGCGGCCACTACGTGGACATCGGAGGTCCGACTCCGGGCAGCTACAATCTGCGGGCGACGGATCTCTACGGGGAAGGGCTCCGCATGCCCCCGGTGAAGCTCTACCGCCGCGGGGAGCTCAACGAGGAGATCGTCTCGATCATCTCCCTGAACGTGCGCAACTCGGCGGAGCGCCTGGGGGACATGCGTTCCCAGTACGCCGGCTGCCTGGCCGCCGAGCGGCGCCTGCTCGACTACTGCGAGCGCTACGGGACGGAGGTCGTGGAGCAGGCCATGCGCGAGGTCCTGGACGTGAGCGAACGGCGGGCCAGGACGGCCTTCCGCGAGATGCCGGACGGGCGCTACGAGTTCGCCGACACCGTGGACGGCGACGGGTTCAGCGATGAGCCGGTCGAGATCCGCGTCGCGCTCACGATCGACGGCGACGAGGTCGAGGTCGACTTCACCGGGACCTCTCCGCAGGCGAGAGGCGGAATCAACAGCCCGCTGGCGGTGACGCTCTCCGCGACGTACTTCGCGCTCAAGGCCGTCGCGGAGCCCCACACCTCGTCGAACTCCGGCTCATACCGGCCGGTCACCATCGTCACGCCCGAGGGCACCGTGATCAACCCCCACGCACCGGCACCGGTGGTCGCGGGCAACCACGAGACCTCCGCCCGGATCGCCGACGTCGTGCTCGGAGCCCTGTCGCAGGCGGTGCCCGGACGCGTATGCGCGGCCGGCACCGGCAGCTCGACCGTCCTCATCATCGGGCGCGACGGCGTGGTGGACGACAGCATCATGTACGAGGTGCACGGTGCCGGGCAAGGTGCGAACATCGGCGTCGACGGATCGCACGCGCGCCGGACGAGCATCGGGAATACCGGAAACACCCCGGTCGAAGTGCTCGAGGGCAATCATCCGATCCGTGTGATCGGCTATGAGATCCGTCAGGACGGCGGGGGTGCGGGGCGCTATCGGGGCGGGAACGGAATCACGCGGATCGTCGAGTTCACCGAGGAGTCGACGGTCACGATCGTCGCGGATCGGGACCGCAGTCATCCCTACGGCCTCGCCGGAGGGCACCAGGGGGAGACGGCGTCCTTCGTGCTCACCCTGCCGGACGGCACCGAGGAGCGTCTCGGCGGGAAGACGGTGCGCTCCGGAGTGCCGGCCGGTGCCGTGCTGCGGCTCACCTGCGCCGGTGCCGGAGGGTACGGAGACCCGTCGCTGCGCCCCCCGGCCGAGGTGCAGGCCGATCTCGACGACGGCTACCTCTCGCCCGAGCGGGCACGCGCGAGCTACGGCGTCGACGTGGTGGAGGACGAGAGCCGGGTCGAGGGCCGGTACCTGATCGCGACGGGAGCGGAACGATGAACGGCGCGGACGCTTCACCGGTCGACCGCGCGGATCGGGTCATCCCGGGCGCCTGCTTCGGGTACACGCGGATCCCCGACGAGGACGCGTTCGTCGCGAGTCATGGCCGGGGCTCGCGGATCTTCACGACCGCGGAGACGGAGCTCGTCGACTACACGCTCGGCTCCGGTCCACTGCTCGTCGGGCACGCGCATCCGCGGGTGACACGGGCGATCGCGGAGCAGGCCGCGAAGGGCACGCACTTCTACGCGATGAACGAGCCGGCGATCTCGCTCGCGGAGCTCATCGTGGAGTCGGTGCCGCGAGTCGAGGCGGTCAAGTTCTGCGCCGACGGGTCGCAGGCGACGTTCTTCGCGATGCGGCTGGCCCGCGCGGCGACGGGTCGCGAGACGGTGATGAAGTTCGCCGGCGCCTACCACGGCCACCACGACTACGCGCTGCCGAGCTTCCCCGGCGTCCCAGAGGATCGCGGCGCGGTCGGCGCCGACTCGCTCGGGATCCCGGCTGGGGCCACCGAGAAGATCGTGGTCGCGGGGTTCAACGACCTCGTCAGTGCGCAGGACATGGCGCGCGCGCACCGGGGCGATCTCGCGGCGATCATCGTCGAGCCGGTGCAGCGTTCGCTGCCGCCCGCCCCAGGGTTCCTGCAAGGGCTGCGGGAGCTCGCGGACGAAACCGGGGCGCTGCTCATCTTCGACGAGGTCGTGACGGGGTTCCGTCTGAGCCGGGGCGGCGCCCAGGAGCGATACGGCGTCCACGCCGATCTCGTCGCCCTCGGCAAAGCGGTCGGCGGGGGCACGGCGGTCGGCGCCGTGGCGGCGAGTCGCGAGCTCATCGAGTACCTGGTCCCCGGCTCGCCCGGGGCGAGCCAGCGTTCGTTCATGAGCGGCACGCTCAACGGCAATCCGCTCGGAGCCGCGGCCGGGCTCGCGCTGCTGCGGGAGCTCGACGAGGCGCGCGGACGCGAGGCGATCGCCGCCCACGTCGCCGAGGTGTCCGCGGGGCTGCGGGACCTCGCGCAGAGCAAGTCGATCGCCCTCGACCTCGTCGGACCGGACGTCTTCTTCGACGTCGTATTCGCACCGCGGGAGCCGGTTGTCGATCTCGCGAGCTACCTCTCGAGCGACCGGGCCGCATCGACGAGGTTCGGTGCCGAGATGCTGCATCGCGGTATCTACGTCGTGCCGGGGGCGAAGTTCTACGTCTCCTCGGCGCACACCTCGGCGGACGCCGAGCGCTTCCTCGCGGCGGCCGATGCCGCCCTCGATGTCGTCGCCTCCGTGCACGACGTCGCCCAGTGAACGAACGAACGAACGGGAGTCAAGCATGACCAGGGGCAAGTACGATCCGGTCGCGATCACCGCGGCAGTCACCGGCGGAGACGTCCTGCCGAGCCAGAGCTCGGCGATTCCGTGCCGAGTGGAAGACGTCGTGACGCAGTCCGTCGCGGCCGTCGAGGCGGGGGCATCGGTGATCCACCTGCACGCGCGGGACGATGACGGTCGGCCGAGCGCCGACCAGCGGCGCTTCATCGAGATCGTCGAGGGGATCCGCGAGCGCGTGGACGCCGTCATCAGCATCTCGACCGGCGGGTCACCGCACATGACGGCCGAGGAGCGCCTCGCCGGCGCTCTGGTGACCCGGCCCGAGCTCGCGACCTTCAATCTCGGGACGATGAACTACGAGGGGTACCCCGACCCGGCCAGATGGCCGAGCGTGCAGCACGCCTGGGAGCGGGAGGTGCTCGAGCGCAGCGGGACGGTCGTGTTCACGAACACTCTCGCCATGCTGCGCGACTTCGCCGCCAGGTTCAAGGAGCAGCGCATCACCCCCGAACTCGAGATCTACGATCTCAGCCACATCGGCATGGCGCGCTACCTCATCGATGCCGGAGTGCTCGAGGCGCCGGTGCGCGTGCAGTTCGTCCTCGGCGTGCTCGGCGGTGCGGGGAACGACCTGGAGGATCTCTTCCACCTGCACGCGACGGCGAGGCGCGTGCTCGGCGACGACCTCGGCGTCGTCGGGGTCGCGGCGACGGGGTACCCCATGCAGTTCCGCCACGCCTCGCTCGCCGCGGGGATGGGGCTCGACGTGCGCGTCGGACTCGAGGACAGTCTGCGGATGACGCGCGCCGAGCAGGCCGGGCAGAACGCCGACCTGGTCGAGGTCGCCGCCCGTCTCGTCACCCTGCAGGGCCGCGCGCTGCAGACCCCCGACGAGGTGCGCGCCGGGCTGGGTCCGTGGTGGAGCGCGTCGTGACACCCGGCGCGCTCGACGGGCGCGTGGCCGTGGTCTCCGGAGGGGCGGGAGGCATCGGGCAGGCGACCGCCAGGCGGCTCTCCGCCCTCGGCGCGCGCGTCGCGGTCGTGGACATCGACCCGGATCGCGCTGCTGCGGCGGCGGCGCAGATCGAGGGAGCTGCGGGATTCTCGGCCGACGTGACGGACGCTCGTTCGGTCTCCGACACCGTCGAGGACGTCGTCGCCGCTTTCGGCACCGTCGACGTCCTCGTGAACAACGCGGGGATCACGCGGGACAACCTCCTGTTCCGGATGACCGACGAGGACTGGGACGCCGTCATCGCGGTGCACCTCCGCGGTGCGTTCCTGCTGAGCCGCGCGGTGCAGCAGCACATGGTCGCGCAGCGATCGGGTCGCATCGTCAATCTGTCGAGCATCGCCGCCGGCGGGAATCGGGGCCAGGCGAACTATTCGGCGGCGAAGGCCGGGCTCGAGGGCTTCACCCGCACCCTCGCGATCGAACTCGGGCCGTTCGGCATCACGGCGAACACGATCGGCCCGGGCTACATCAGCACGGCGATGACGGACGCCACCGCGGTACGCCTCGGCGCGGATCCCGAGGCGTACCGCGCGCAGACGGCGGAGATCACGCCCCTGCGCCGCGTGGGGACGCCCGAGGATGTCGCCGCCGCCGTCGCCTTCCTCGCGGGGGACGACGCGGCGTTCATCACCGGGCAGGTCCTGTATGTTGACGGCGGGCTGTCGCTGTGATGCGTCGGACGATGGCCGAGCTGCTCGAGATGACCGGGGCGGCGCTCGAACCATCGGAGCCCTTCGCCGTGGTACAAGAGGACGTCGACCGCTTCGCGGCGATCTCGGGGGATGCGCAATGGATCCATGTGGATCCGGCGCGGGCGGTCACGGGGCCGTTCGGCGGCACCATCGTGCACGGGTACCTGCTGCTGTCGCTGCTCGGCGGATACTGGACGCGCACGCTCCGGGTCGCGGATGCGGCTGAGGGCCTCAACTACGGCCTCGACCGGGTGCGCTTCATCGCCCCGGTCCGCGTCGGCGCCGTACTCGAGATCCGCGGCGTCATCGTCCGTGCGAAGGAACTGGAGGCCCCGCGCCGCGGAATCCGTCTCCACGCCGATCTCGAGATCCGCGACTGCGCCGCCGATCATCCCTGCGTCGTCGCGAGGACGATCGTCCAGTACGCGCGCTGACGCGCATTCCCTCCCCACGACCCCGACAACACCTCAGAAGGAGCACCCCGATGGGCCTGTACCCCCAGTGCGACGTGTACGACTACGCCTCCGAGCTCACCCCGGCGGAACGCTCCGCGATCCTGCGATTGCGGGCCTTCCTGGATGCTGAGGTCGCGCCGATCGTGGACGACCATTGGGAGCGGGGACTGTTCCCCGAGCACCTCATCGAGCGCATCGCCGGGCTGCGGCTCCTCGACCCCGAGGAACTGCGACGCGCCGGGGAGGCCGTGCGGCCGCTGTTCGAGGGCTTCAGGCTCTTCGAGATCGCGCGGGTCGACGCGTCGATGGCGACGTACTTCAGCGGTCAGGCGACGATGATCACGAGTGCGATCCTCCACGGCGCCTCGGACGAGCAGCGGGCGGGACTCATGCGGCAGGTGGTCGAGTACCGGCTCCGCGGGGTCTTCGCGATCACTGAGCCGGAGCACGGCAGCGATGTCGCCCGCGGACTCGAATCGACGGCAGTCCGCGATGGCGACGAGTGGGTGCTGAACGGGGCGAAGCGCTGGATCGGGAGCGCCGCATATGCGACTCACGTGTGCGTGGTGGCGAAGGAGGAATCGAGCGGCGCGATGCGCGCGTTCCTCGTCCCCCGGGACTCGGCGGGCTTTGAGATCTCGAGGATTCCGCAGAAGGCCTCGCTCAGGATCGTGAACAACGCCGACATCGTCATGCGCGACGTACGGGTCCCCGATTCGCTGCGCCTGCACGGGGTCGACACGTTCGCGGACGTCGCCAGGATGCTCCGGCACATGCGGGCGAGCGTCGTGTGGCTCGCGGCCGGCCTGCAGGCCGGGGCCTACGAGGCCGCCCTGCGCTACATCGCCACACGCGAGCAGTTCGGTCGCCCGCTGGCCCGGTTCCAACTCGTGCAGGGCAAGGTCGCGCGCATGTTGGACAACGTCACGGCGGGTCTCGGATACGCTTCCCGCGTCGCCCGGATGCACGAGGAGGGCAAGTACGCGGACGAGCATTCGGCGCTGGCCAAGTACGCCGTCTCGCGCATGATGCGCGAGACCGTGGCCATCGCCCGCGAGCTCTGCGGAGGCAACGGCATCGTCCTCGGCACGGGCGTCATGCGGCACTTCTGCGACGCCGAGGCCGTCTACACCTACGAGGGGACCGACGAGATCTCCGGGCTGGTCGCGACGCGGGCCGCGACGGGGACGGGGGCGTTCGTATGACGCCGATCGTGAGCTTCCACGGCATCGCGCACCCGTGGCTGTGCGATGCGAACGGGCACCTCAACACCCGGCACTACGTCGGCGCCTTCGACGACGCCGCCCAGCATTTCCTCGCGGAGATCGGCGGAAAGCCGGGGGAGGGGTTCGGCTGGGCCGACGTCTCCCAGCGCATCACGTATCTGCGCGAGGTCTCGCTCGGGGCGTTGTTCACCGTGGACTGCGACGTGCAACGGGTCGGGCGGAGCTCGATCGACTATCTCCAGCGGCTGACGACGCTCGGGGATGAGGAGCCGGCGGCGATCGTCGAAGCGGTGACGGTGCGCTTCGATCTCCGGCGGCGTCGCGCCTCACCGCTGCCCGAGGCCTTCGCCGACCGGGCGCGCGAGCTCCTCGTCGATGGGCCGGTCGCGGAGACCACCGCATGAGACACGAGGGATTCGCGCACGTGAAGTTCGTGTTTCAGCTCCGGCTCGGGTCTTGATTCTCGTCCCCGCAGTGGTTAGTTTTTCTTTAGAGCAAATTAGTTTTTCGTAGAATGGAAAAATCGCACATGCCTCAGACGGTTGCCGCGCTCCTCCGGCCGATGCTGCACGCGCATCCGTCGGCGCCGGCCCAGCGCTTCCTCCGGGACGGCGAGTGGCATGCGCGCGACTACGGCGAACTGCACGCGCTCGTGGCGGGAGTGGCGGAGGGACTTGCGGATGCCGGAATCGGCCGAGGAGATCGTATCGGACTCATGGTGCGCACGCGCCCGGACTGGACCGTGATCGAGCTCGCCGCCGCGGTCCTCGGGGCCGTGCTCGTGCCCGTCTATCCCACGGCGACTCCCGAGCAACTCGAGTGGCTTCTCGCCAGCGCGGAACCTCGGATGCTCATCGTCGAAGCGGGGACGCCGCTCCCGCCCGCCGCCCGCGGGCTTCCCGCCGGCGTGGTCGAGATCGGCCGCGCGGAGGGCGAACTGGGGAGCCTGCTCCGGAGCTCGGGCGGGCTCCGCGGAACGGACAAGTGGGCGGCCGGCCTGCCGGACGACGTCTTCACGATCGCGTTCTCCTCGGGATCGACGGGGCGGCCGAAGGGGTGCGTGATCCTGCAGCGCAACTACGCTGCCGTCCTCCGGATGGTTCTGGAGGCCGAACGCCACCCGGTGCACGCTCACGCCCATCGCGCGTCCGCCTTCATCTACCTCCCGCTCGCCCACGCCTCCGCCAGGCTGCAGCAGCTGACGAGCCTGTGTCTCGGCGGCGAGATCGTCTACGGCGACGGGTCCCGGGGCACCGCAGGCATCCTCGAACAGATCGCGGAGAGCGCTCCGAGCTACGTCGCGGGGGTGCCGCGGCTCTTCGAACAGGCCGCGGCGAGGCACGCCGAGGATCCCGGCGGCCTGCGCGCCGCATTCGGAGAACGCCTCGTCTACGCCCTGAGCGGTGGCGCGCCGCTCGCGCACGACGTGCTCGACGTCTACGCCGGGGCCGGGGTCGCGATCGTCGACGGCTACGGGCTCACCGAGTCGTCCACCGCCGTCGCGATCGGAACGCCGCACGACTTCCGTCGCGGGACGGTCGGGCGTCCGCTTCCCGGACTCGAGGTCCGCATCGCCGCGGACGGGGAGGTCCTCGTCCGCGGCCCCAATGTCTTCGCCGGATACCTCGGCGACCCCGAGGCGACGGCCCGGGCGATCACGGACGGCTGGTTGCGCACCGGGGACCTCGGCCGGGTGGACGAGGCGGGATTCCTCACGATCACCGGTCGCGCGAAGAACGTCATCGTCACCTCGACCGGAAAGAATATCTCGCCCGAGGACTACGAGAATGCGTTCCGGGCAGAAACCGGCGTCGAGGACTTCGTCCTCGTGGGCGACCGACGGCCCTACGTGATCGGGATCGCGGCGGCGGGCAGGGGCCGCGCGCTCGAGACCGAGGTGCTGCGATCCGCGGCGCTCCGTCTCAACGGCGAGCGCGCCCCGCAGGAGCGCGTGCAGAAGATCCTCGTGCTCGACGAGCCGTTCCGACAGGAGCTGGGCGAGTCCACCGCGAGCGGCAAGGTCGTGAGGACGGCGGTGGAACGCCGTCATCGGGATCGCCTCGACCGGATCTACGCGGGCGATGCGGCGACACCGGTGCTGCACGTCGAAGACCAGCCCGGCGGCATCGTCGCCGCCGGGCGTCCCATAACCGGACCGGCAACTGAAGGAGTATGAACCATGACCAGACACTCGAAGCGCCTGCTGCTGACGGCAGGGATCGCCGGCTTCGCGCTGCTGCTGTCGGCGTGCGCGCCGCAGAGCGAGGCGGAGACCGCGGCGGCGGCCCCCGCTGAGATGGCGGAGCCGGGCGACTCGATCCCCGAGGTCGACCTCCACGCAGGATTCTCCCCCTATGCGGACGAACTGCTCGCCGTCGCCGGGATCGAGAACGGGTATTTCGACGAGGTCGGCATCACGATCTCGCCCGAACCCAACGGTGAGCAGGTCGATCTCATCGCGGCCCTCACGCCGCTGCTGAACAAGCAGATCGAGGTCGGATCGGGCTACCCGCCGGCGATCGTCTCGCAGCTCGACAGCGTCGACAACGTCGTCACCTTCGCGATCAGCGACGTCTTCTACGGCTACCGGATCCTCGCTCCCGCAGGCGAGTACACGACGCTCGCGGAGGCGATGGAGGGCGGAGAGAGCTACGGCGAGGCCGTGGCGACGGTCGTCGAGCAGCTTCGAGGCCAGCCGGTCATTCTGCGCGAGGGCGTGGTGCCGACCTTCTACGAGCTCATCCTCGAGAAGGCGGGCATGACGCTCGACGATCTCGAGGTGACCTACCTCGCGAATCCCGACATCGTCCGCGCCGGATTCTCCGGGCAGGCCGATTTCACCTCGCCCACGGGTGCGGCGCAGATCACGAGCATGGAGCTCGACGGCTGGGAGCCGATCATCGAGCTCCGTGACGTCATCGACAACGAGCCCTCCGAGGCGACGGTCAGCCTGCGCTCAACGTTCTCGGGATACCTGACGACGACCGAGTACGCTGCGGACAACTACGAGACGCTGCTGCGGTTCACCTCGGTCGTCTACCGCCTCATCGACGATCTCGAGGCCGATCCCGAGGGAACCGTCGAGCGGTTCCGCGATTATCTCAACAGCTACACGGGCTCGGAGGTGTCGACCGAGGAGCTGGCGAGCATGTTCGACGGTCTGTACTCGATGCGCAACTTCGAGGACGCCTCCGAGCTGTACCTCGACGAGGGCGAGCCGTTCTACTTCGACGAGGTCATGGGCGCGCAGATCGATGATCTCGCAGAGACCGGCGTCATCGGAACGGGGCACACCCCCGATTCGCTGAGCATCGCCGGGCAGGTGTACCGCGATCTGGTGCAGTATCGCGAAGCCGCCGACGAGGCACTGGTCGATGCGCCGGACGGCGACCTGAAATCCCGCGCGCAGGAGCAGTACGATCACCGCAACTACCTCGATGCGTACCGACTGGCGGCAGCGGCGGCGTCATGACCGCGACGCTCACTCGCAGTATCCGCCTCGCGGCGGCAAGCGGCGGAGCCGAGACCTCCCGCCGCCGGGCGGCGCGCCGCGCGGCCTGGTCGGCGATCGCGTGGCAGGTCGTCGGCGTCGCCGTGTTCCTCGGCGCGTGGGAGCTCATCGCACGGCAGATCGACTACGTCGCGATACTTCCCTCGCCGTCCGCAGTCGTCGCGAACTTCCACGCGAGCATGTTCGACGACCCCGGGCTGAAGTACCTCGGCGTGAAGCAGCCGGGGTATCTCCTCAACATCGGGTACACGGTGGGCGTCGCCGTCGGCGCCTGGGCGCTGGGGAGTCTCCTCGGCGTGCTCGTCGGCCTGCTGGGGGCGCGCCTGCAGCTAGTGCGGAACCTCTCGGAGCCGCTGCTCTTCGTGTTCGGCGCCGTTCCTGTCCTCGTGCTCGCCCCGTTCTTCCTCGTGTGGTTCGGGAACGGCGTCGGCAACAAGTTCGTGCTCGTCACCTTCTACGCGTTCATCACCGTCGCGATGGTCGCCCAGTCCGCCGCGCTCGCGCTGCCGAAGGCCACCGAGGAGTACGCGGCGGGTCTCGGGATCGGTCGCTTCGGCCGATTCTGGGCGGTCGTCCTCCCCGGCACGCTTCCGGCGGTCCTCTCCGGGCTGCGCCTCGCGCTCTCGACGGCCATCGCGGTCACGGCGACCGTGGAGCTGCTGGGATCCGAGAGCGGGGCGGGCCGGCTCATCGCGCTGCGTGCGACGCAGGCGAACGTGGCCGCAGTCCTCGCGCTCGCGATCGCCGTCGGTCTCGTGGCGATCCTGCTCGATCTGATCCTCCGAGCGGTCATCCGCAGCCTGCTCAGGTGGCAATGACCACCGCTCGAACTTCGAAGGAAGGTTCCAATCATGACTGACACCGCTGCCGCCGTGCGGCGCGCTCCCGAGGGGCTCGCGTTCCGCATCCGGGATCTGGTCGTCTCCTTCGGCACGGGAGACGGCGTCGTCACCCCGCTGCAGGGCCTCGACCTCGAAGTCCCGAGGGGCCAGTTCCTGTGCATCCTCGGCCCATCCGGACAGGGCAAGAGCACGCTCTTGCGCTGCATGACCGGACTGCAGGCGCCGACCTCCGGCACGGTGGAGGCGCTCGGCGCCGAGGTGGAGGGCCCGAACGCGTCGCTCGGGATGGTCTTCCAGCAGGACGCGATCCCGATGTGGCTGCGCGTCAAGGACAATGTGTCCTTCGGTCCGCGCATGCGCGGGGTGCCCCAGCAGGAGTGGGCTCCGCGCGTCGAGCACTTCATCGATGCGGTCGGGCTGCGCGGGCGGGAGCGCGCGTGGCCGAGACAGCTGTCGGGAGGCATGCGCAAGCGCGCCGCGATCGCCGCCGTGTTCGCGAATGATCCGGATGTCCTGCTGATGGACGAACCCTTCGGATCGCTCGACTACTTCACCCGGGCGACGCTGCACAACACCCTGCTGGCGCTGTGGGAGGAGACGGGGAAGACGATCGTGTTCGTCACCCACGACGTCGACGAGGCGCTCAAACTCGCGGATCGGATCGTGGTCGTGAGCAACGGGGTCGTCGGCGCCGATCTGCCGGTCGCGTTCGAGCGCCCCCGCACCGACGGACTGCGCACGGATCCCGAGGCCGACGCGATGCGGCGCTACCTGCTCGAAGAGCTCGAGGCGAAGGCGATGCCGCAATGACCGCGCAGGCGTCGAGTCGAGCATCGGGGCGCCGACGCCGGTCCTCCTTCGATGATCGGCTGCGGACGACCCCGAAAGGGTGGGCACTGCTCGCGGGCGCCCTCGTCGGGCTCGCGGCGTGGGAGACGGCGGCCCAGGTCATCGGACGCAACGGCCCGCAGGCGGCCCAGGTGATGCCGTCCCTCCTCACCGTCGCCACCGACGGCTTCGTCGGCCTGAGCAATTTCTTCAAAGGCGGTTTCGGTATCGAGGCCACCGCGAACGGCGCGGAGACCTCGGCCCTGGGAGCCGTGCTCAGCCTGGTGACCAACGGGGCTATCACCGTACTCCGCGTCGTCGTGGGCCTCGTCGCCGGATCCGCGCTCGGCGCGCTCCTCGGATTCCTGGTCGCGGGCCTGCGACCGCTGCGCTACGGGGTCACGGGCGTCGCGGAGCTGATGCGCATGCTGCCGACACTGGCGATGGCGCCGCTCTTCACGCTCTGGTTCGGCGCGACGACGGCGGCGAGCATCGTCTTCATCATCTTCGGCGTCATGTTCATCGTCTTCGTCGCCGTGACGAATGCCGTGCGGAACATCCCTCCCGAGACCATCGAGTACCCCCGCACGCTCGGCGTACGGGGCGTCAGGATGTACACGCGCGTCATCTTCCCCGCCGTGCTCCCCGAAGTCCGGGGTCCGCTGATGTTCGCGGGTCTCGTCGCCTGGACGAGCGCGCTCGCCTCGGAGCTCTACGGGATCCAGTCCGGGCTCGGGTGGATGCTGGGGGAGACGCTGAAGTTCTCGCTCGTCGGCCAGATGGTCGTCATCGCCATCGTGTACTCGGCGCTGGCGCTCGGGACGATGCGGGCGATGAGCTGGGGGGTGGGCCGGGCCACGGCCTGGAACGACTGAGCGGCACGCCGCCCACAGCCGCGGGGACCGCCGGGTCATGCGGCGTGTCGTCCACAGACGCCTGCTGCGGCCTTCCGCGTCGCTGCCGGGCGACGCAGGCTGGGCGCATGACCGAGCTCACCGGACCCGCCCGTATCGCCTCCGCCCCCTCCGATTCCGCCGGCATCGCTCCCATCGGCGTCGACCCCGCCGGCGGCGGGCTGGTGCGGCGCCTGGATGAGCTCCGGCTCGACCTCGCCGCGCTCCTATGGCCGACCGCCTGCGTCCACTGCGGGGCCGCCGACCGCGACGTGTGCCTGCCCTGCCTGGTGGAGCTGCGGGAACAGGAGATGCCCGCACCGTTCTCCGCCGGGGCGCCCGTCTTCGTCCGCGCCGCCTACGCGGGGCCGCTCCGTGCGGCGCTCGTGGCCTTCAAGCACGAGGGCCGCACGGGATTCGCGCGCGAGCTCGGGAGGCAGCTGCGACCGCCGCTCGCCGCGGCGCTCGCGTGCTGCACGGGCCCCGCCGCGCCCGTCATCGTCGCCGCGCCCTCGCGGCCGAGCCGGACGCGGCAGCGCGGCTACCGGCCCGTCGAACTGCTCGTGAGCCGGGCGCTCCGCGGGCAGCGCGTGCCGTGCCTGCGGCTGCGGGCGCTGCGGACGACGCGCGGCCGGGCGGGCCAGGTCGGCCTGGGGCCCGCCGAGCGGATCGAGAACGCCCGCCGGATCGCCGTCAGGGGCGACACGAGACGCGTCCTCAGCGGACGCGAGGTGATCCTCGTGGACGACGTGATCACGACGGGCGCGACCGTGGCGGCGGCCCGCGACGCGCTCGCATCGGCCGGCGCGCAGGTGGTTGCGATCGTCGCGCTGTGCCGTTCGGAGCGGCGATCCTGACAACTCGGGCAACGCCCCGGCGGCGAGGTGGAATCCGCTCCGCCCGGTGGAGTAGAGTGCCGGAAAGGCGTAACGGTGCGCCACTCTGGCCCACCCGCCCGAGTCCCCTGGGAGGTCACCATGGACGTGAACATCCGCGGCAAGAACGTCGGCATCACCGATCGATTCGAGAACTACGTCGAGTCGAAGACGGAGAAGGTCGCGGGCCTGCTTCCCCGGGCCCAGTCGTTCGAGGTGAAGGTGTCCAGACAGAGCGACCGCAGTCCCCAGCACGGGGATCTCGTGGAGATCACGCTCATCGGACCGGGCCCCGTGATCCGGGCGGAATCCGCGGGTGGAGACAAGTACTCGGCGTTCGACATCGCCTACGGGCGGGTGCTCGAGCGGATCCGCCGGGTGAAGGACAAGCGGAAGGACCGCCGCGGTCGCGGGCGCGTCTCGCTCGGCGACGCCGCGGCCAACGACTTCGGCTCGGTCGACATCACTCCCGCGCCCCTCGAGGTGCTCGAGTCCGTCGCGACCGGCTCGGTGCCCGTGCAGGGGCAGGAGGGCGGGGACGAGCAGTACTCGCCCGTCGTGATCCGCTCGAAGGAGTTCCCGGCCGAGCACCTCTGCGTCGAGGACGCGGTCGACCGCATGGAGCTCGTCGGCCACGACTTCTTCCTCTTCGTCGAGAGCGGCACCGGCCGCCCGAGCGTCGTCTACCGACG
This sequence comes from Leucobacter allii, assembly GCF_022919155.1. Classification (NCBI taxonomy): domain Bacteria; kingdom Bacillati; phylum Actinomycetota; class Actinomycetes; order Micrococcales; family Microbacteriaceae; genus Leucobacter; species Leucobacter allii. The sequence continues at coordinate 2,637,341 of NZ_CP095045.1, read as the reverse complement.
CAAGGGCTGGAACTACGGCGTGATCTCCCTCTCGGAGGAGTGAGGACGGGGGCGGCGCAGGCGCCACCCCCAGCGCAGCACGTTCGCGAGCGCCTCGGCGACGATCCCGAGCGACATCTTCGAGCGGCCACCGGCCCGCTCCACGAAGGTGATCGGCACCTCGACGATCGGACAGCCGAGGCGCTCGAACGTCCAGGCGGTCTCCACCTGGAAGGCGTAGCCGTGCGAGTCGAGCGCATCGAGCTCGAGGCGCGCGAGCCAGCCCGCGTCGATCACCCGGAATCCACTCGTGAGGTCGCGCAGCTCGGAGCGGAGCGCGATCCGCGCGACGCGGGTGCCCGTGCGGGAGACCCAGCGCCGATACCACGGCCAGTTGACGATCCGCCCGCCCGGCACCCAGCGGGCGCCGATGACGAGGCCGGCGCCCCGGTTGCGCGCGTCCCCGCGCGCCGCGGCCAGCAGCACGGGCAGCTCCGCCGGGAGGTGCGATCCGTCGGAGTCCATCTCGACGACGTAGCGGTAGCCGCCGGCCAGGGCGCGCGCGAAGCCGAGGGCGTAGGCCGTGCCGAGCCCCTGCTTGCCCGGGCGGTGCAGCACGCTCACCGCTGGGTCGGCGGCCGCGATCTCCTCGGCGAGGCGACCGGTGCCGTCGGGGCTGCCGTCGTCGATCACGAGGATGTCCGCGCCGGGGGCGTGGGAGCGCACGCCCGCGATCGTCGCCGGGAGCGTCGCGCGCTCCTCGAAGGTGGGCAGCAAGACGAGCACGTCGCGTGCGCGGTCCCTCACGGCGGCTCCTCCCGGGCTCCGCCCGGCGGCGCAGCACCCCCATCTTGGCATCTCCCCAGCCGTGCCGCCGGTGCGCCTTGCTAAGCTGGGGCGTTGTCACAATTCGGCAACGACGGTGGCGCCCGTGCGGCGGGGCCGTTCACCGTGCAGAACCTTACAGGAGAGACAACGTGGCGACAGTTCTCGAAAAGCTCCTTCGCGTCGGCGAGGGACGCACGCTGAAGAAACTCGAGCGGCAGGCCAAGCTCGTGGCCGAGCTCGAGGATTCGTTCTCCGAACTCAGCGACGAGGAGCTGCGCAGCGAGACCGAGGAGTTCCGGGCCAGGCTCGAGAAGGGCGAGACGCTCGACGACCTGCTCCCCGAGGCCTTCGCCGCCGTGCGGGAGGCAGCCAAGCGGACCATCGGACTGAACCCCTTCCGCGTCCAGGTGATGGGCGGGGCGAACCTGCACCACGGCAACATCTCCGAGATGAAGACCGGCGAGGGCAAGACGCTCGTCGCCACGATGCCCGCGTACCTCAACGCGCTCGCCGGCAAGGGCGTGCACATCATCACGGTGAACGACTATCTCGCCAGCTACCAGAGCGAGCTCATGGGCCGCGTCTTCCGCGCCCTCGGCATGACCACGGGCTGCATCGTCTCCGGCCAGGATCCGGCGACCCGCCGCGAGCAGTACAACGCCGACATCACCTACGGCACGAACAACGAGTTCGGCTTCGACTACCTCCGCGACAACATGGCCTCCTCCGCCGCGGAGCGGGTGCAGCGCGGCCACTTCTTCGCCATCATCGACGAGGTCGACTCGATCCTCATCGATGAGGCCCGCACGCCGCTCATCATCTCCGGCCCCTCCTCGGGCGAGGCGAACCGGTGGTTCGCCGAGTTCGCCCGTATCGCCCGCCGGCTCGAGCCGGGGGTCGACTTCGAGGTCGACGAGAAGAAGCGCACGGTCGGCGTGCTCGAGCCCGGCATCGAGAAGGTCGAGGACCACCTCGGCATCACGAACCTCTACGAGTCGGTGAACACGCCGCTCATCTCCTTCCTCAACAACTCGATCAAGGCCAATGCGCTCTTCACGCGAGACAAGGACTACGTCGTGCTCAACGGCGAGGTGCTCATCGTCGACGAGCACACCGGCCGCATCCTCGCCGGACGCCGCTACAACGAGGGCATGCACCAGGCGATCGAGGCGAAGGAGGGCGTACAGGTCAAGGCCGAGAACCAGATGCTCGCCACCGTCACGCTGCAGAACTACTTCCGCCTGTACGAGAAGCTCTCGGGCATGACCGGCACGGCCGAGACCGAGGCCAGCGAGTTCATGTCGACCTACAAGCTGGGCGTCGTGCCGATCCCGACGAACCGCACGATGCAGCGCAAAGACCAGCCCGACCTCGTCTACAAGAACGAGGAGGCGAAGTTCGCCCAGGTCACGAAGGACATCGCCGAGCGCTACGAGCAGGGTCAGCCCGTGCTCGTCGGCACCACGAGCGTCGAGAAGAGCGAGTACCTCTCACGGCTGCTCGCGAAGGCCGGCGTGCGGCACGAGGTCCTGAACGCGAAGAACCACGCGCGCGAGGCCGCGATCATCGCCCAGGCGGGTCGCCTCGGCGCGGTGACGGTCGCGACGAACATGGCCGGTCGCGGCACCGACATCATGCTCGGCGGCAACGCCGAGTTCCTCGCCGTCCAGGAGATGGCCGCGCGCGGCCTGTCGACGGAGGACGATCCGGAGGCCTACGAGGCCGCGTGGGACGAGGTCTTCGCCGCGGTGAAGGAGACCGTCGCCGAGGAGGCCGCGAAGGTCATCGAGGTCGGCGGCCTCTACGTGCTCGGCACGGAGCGACACGAGTCGCGCCGCATCGACAACCAGCTGCGCGGCCGCTCGGGCCGCCAGGGCGATCCGGGCGAGAGCCGCTTCTACCTCTCGCTCGCCGACGACCTCATGCGCCTGTTCAACTCGGGTGCGGCCGCCGCGCTCATGAACCGCGACGGGTTCCCCGACGATCTCGCCATCGAGTCGAAGGTGGTCACCCGCGCCATCCAGAGCGCGCAGAGCCAGGTCGAGCAGCGCAACGCGGAGATCCGCAAGAACGTGCTGAAGTACGACGATGTGCTCGACCGCCAGCGCAAGGCCATCTACGGCGACCGCCAGCAGATCCTCGACGGCGAGGAGATCGAGTCCCGCATCGAGGCGTTCCGCGAGCAGACGATCGACGCGATCATCGACTCGCACGGCAGCGCCGTCGACTGGGACTTCGACGCGCTGTGGAACGATCTCAAGCAGGTGTACCCCGTCGGGATCACCGTCGACGAGCTGCTCGCGGAGACCGGCGGCGGCCGCGTCGACAAGGACTTCCTGCGCCGCGAGATCCTCTCCGATGCGATCGTCGCGTACGAGAAGCGCGAGGAGACCCTCGGCTCCGAGGCGATGCGCGAGCTCGAGCGCCGCGTGGTGCTCGCCACGATCGACCGCCGCTGGCGCGACCACCTCTACGAGATGGAGTATCTCAAGGAGGGCATCGGCCTGCGGGCGATGGCGCAGCGCGACCCGCTGGTGGAGTACCAGCGCGAGGGCTTCAACATGTTCGAGGGCATGATGGGGCAGATCAAGGAGGAGTCGATGGGGCTGCTCTACAACCTCGAGGTGAAGGTGCGCCCCGCGGAGGGGCCGCAGGATCACGTGCACCTCGAGGGCGGCGGGCTCGAGACGGAGCAGGCGACGGATCAGTCCAAGCTCAGCTACAGCGCCCCCGACGAGGACGGCGCCCCGGCCGTGAGCGGCGCTGAGGACGGCGAAGCTGGGAATGCGCGCAAGAGCCGCGCAGGCGGGAAGGCCGCCGGCGGCGGCCGTGTTGCACCGCAGGCGACGCAGCGCGGGTCCTTCGGCCAGCAGGTGCCCGCCGAGGGCGGCAACCGCGCCGATCGTCGCGCGAACAAGAAGAAGTAGGGCGCGCAGGCGCCCCGCGATACCGATTCCGTGATCCGCGCCGAGCGGACCGACTGGGAGATGTCAATGACACACGAGACGAACGCTCGTCCCTCGAAGAACGAACGGCGGGCGCAGGCCCGCGAGCAGGCCCGCGCGGCCCGCGAGCAGGAGAAGAAGCGGGAGAAGCGCAGCCGGCTGTTCCTGCAGGGCGGCATCGTGCTCGGCGTCATCGCCATTCTCGGCGTCGTCGCGCTGATCCTCACGCAGACGATGAAGCCGGCCGGCCCGGGGCCCGAGAACATGGCCTCCGGCGCCGTGACCTTCACGAAGGACCTCAAGGTGGTGGAGACGCCCGCGCTGCAGTCCGGCGAGGAGCGCCAGGCCCGCGATTCCGACTGGGAGGCGCTGCCGCTCGACGTCGAGGTCTACGTGGACTACATGTGCCCCGCCTGCGGTGCGTTCGACCAGCAGTACGGCACCATGCTCGAGAACTACGTCGGGGCCGGCGACGTCGACCTCAGCATCTACCCCCTGAACTTCCTCGACGGGCAGTCGCTCGGCTCGAAGTACTCCACCCGGGCGGGCAATCTCTTCGCCTGCGTGGTCGAGCAGCAGCCCGACGTCGCCTTCGACCTCCACAACCGGCTGCTGAGCGCCGACGTGCAGCCGGCGGAGGGCACGACGGGCCTGACCGACGACCAGCTGCTGGAGCAGGCGGAGGCCTCGGGCGCCGAGCTCACGACCGAGCTCAAGCAGTGCGTCAAGGAGACCCGCTTCGGCGGCTTCGTCGCCGCGAACTACAAGGCCGCGAGCGAGACCGGGATCCTCGGCCTCGCGAAGGGCTCCCAGCTGCTCTCCTCCGACGGCGTCACCCCCCAGGACGCCGACGCCCCGCAGCGCCTCGTCAGCACCCCGACCGTCATCGTGAACGGCGTGCAGTGGAACCAGGCCCGCGACGGCGACCTCGAGTCCTACCTGCTGAAGGTCAAGGGCGAGATCGAGCAGAACGCCGACGACGCCGGAGACGCTTCGGACTCCGCGGATGCGGACGCCGCCGACGAGCCCGCGGCGGAGTAGGACCCGCTACACTCGACGGGGCGGCCGAGCCGCCGCCCCGTCCTCGCCTCCTTAGCTCATCTGGTAGAGCAGCGGCCTTGTAAACCGCAGGTGGCCGGTTCGAGTCCGGCAGGAGGCTCCACGCGGGCGCGGAAGGAGCTGAGGTGCACGAACGGCTCAGGGTCCCTGCGGCGCTGATCGCCTCCGGTCTCGCCGGCGTGCTCGTCGCCCTGCAGTCCCGCGTCAACGGCGGGCTCAGCCAGGAGCTCGGCAACGGCTACGTGACGGCGGCCGCATCCTTCGGCTCGGGCCTCGTGATCCTGCTCCTCGCGCTGTGCGTCTCACGCCGCGGTCGTCGGGGCCTCGCGCGGTTGCGCACCGAGGTCCGCGCGGGCCGCCTGCCCTGGTGGACGCTCCTCGGCGGTCTCGGCGGCGCGAGCTTCGTGCTCGCGCAGGGGCTCGTCGCGCCCGTCACGGGACTCGCGCTCTTCACCGTGGGGATCGTCGCCGGGCAGGTGCTCGGCGGCCTCGTGCTCGACCGCGCCGGGCTCGGGCCGGGGGGCCGGATCGATCCGACGGTCATGCGCATCGTCGGGACCGTCCTCGCGGTGGTCGCCATCGGCATCTCGGTGGGGCTCGACCCGGCGGCGCGGAGCGTCATGTGGCTCGTCGTCTTCCCCGTGGCCATCGGCTTCGGCGTCGCCGCGCAGTCGATGGTGAACGGGCTGACGCGCGCGGCGGCGCGCAGCGCCATGACCTCGACGCTCGTGAACTTCATCGTCGGCACGGCCGCGCTCGTCGCCATCGCGATCGTGTCCGTCGCGGTCTCCGGCTGGCCGACGGCCTGGCCGAGCGCCCCCGGGTACTACATCGGCGGGCTCATCGGCACGATCTTCATCGCCGTCGCGGCGATGCTCGTGCGCACGGCGGGGGTGCTGCTGCTCAGCATGTCGAACGTGGCCGGGCAGCTCGTCGCCGCGGTCGCGTTCGAGGCGTGGGCGCCGCTCGCGGCCGGGGTCACCCCCGGCATGATCGCGGGGGCGGCCGTCGCACTGCTCGCGGTGGCCGTCGCGGCGGTGCCGCAGCGCCGCGGCTGAGCGGATCCCGCGGTCCGCGACTACAGTGCGGTGAGGTGCTGCGAGACGTCGAGCGGGGCGCGCGGCTTCTGCTTGCGGTCGCGCTCGCGGATCCCTCCGACGTAGAGCCAGCCGAGGAGGTACTCGGGATCCTCGACGCCGAGTGCGGCCGCGACCCGCGGATCCCGCGTGTGCGGCCCGGTCCGCCACATCGCTCCCCACCCGTCCTCGTGGAGCAGCAGTTCGAGCACGTGGGCGACGCCGCTGCCGACGGCCTCCTGCTCCCAGAGGGGCACCTTGCGACTCGGGCGCGGACTGATCACGATCGCCAGCACGAGCGGGGCCCGCGTCGCCTTGGCGAGAAACTTGGCCTCGTCTCCGCCCGCGGCCGCCGCGAGCCCCGCGCCCAGCCGCTGCCTGGCGTCGCCGCGCAGCTCGATGATGCGCCACGGCCGGAGACCGGAGTGATCGGAGATGCTCGACATCGCGGCGAGGTAGCGCTCGAGCTCGGCGCGACTCGGCGCCTCATCGCTCACCTTGGAGTGGGAGCGGCGGCCGCGGAGCGCCTGGAACGCCGCTCCGCCGCCCCCGTCGTCGATCGGAGGGTTCATGCTCGCCTTCGGGGATCGGAGGGTGCTGTCGGCATCGAGTCTACGCGCTGGGCCTGCGGACCAGCCGGGGTGTCGCGCACTGCCGTCGCCCAGTGAACGCACAGCGGACTTGCATCATCTGATCATTTCCGGGAGACTGGACCGCGGCACTGGGGTTAGGTATGCCTCAGTTCGGTCCGATGAGGTGGGGTCACGCCCGGAGCGTGTCCTCCGACACAGAAGAAGGAGTGCGTTCGGTATGTCTGCACAGAAGGGCTGGCGGAAGCTTCTCGCGACCGCGACGGCCGGATTGGTCGTGGCGAGCGGTATCGCGCTCGCGCCGGCGGCCGCGAACGCCGCCCCCGGCACCGTCGCCGATGCGACGTTGTCGTGGGGAGTGAAGTCGTCGTTCCGGAATTACATCTACAACTTCGCGATGTTCGATGGCGATTCGTCGCTGCTGGGGAACACGACGCAGACCGCGAAGACGAACGGCCCGGACGGCGTGTTCAACTGGTCGGGCGGCACGGGCGTCGGCGATACCGAGGGTGCGAACGCCGATGTCTCCTTCGGCGAGGGCAATGGTGTGCATTTCCAGTCGCATCCGATGACGGTCGATGGTCAGCAGGTGTACGCGCTGGATATGACGTTCACGAACCCGCATGTGGTGGTGACGTCGCCGACGACGGGCGAGCTGCGGCTCGATGTGGAGGGCTACGAGTTCGAGAGCATGACCTCGGTCGGCGATCCGTATGCGTTCGATGATGTGGTGTTGGCGGATCTGGCGCTTGCGGCGCCGACGAACGCGGGTGGCACGGTCACCTGGACGGATGCGGCGGCGACGCTGACCGCGGAGGGGTCCACGGCGTTCGGGGGCTTCTATCCGGCGGGCGAGACCCTCGACCCCGTCACCTTCTCCCTCCCGACGACCGAGGTCGTCCCCGAGGCGACCACGACGACGCTCGAGGTGGCTCCCGCCGCATCGGTGGTCAAGGGCGGCGACGTCACCCTCACCGCCACGCTCGCGCCGGTCGAGGCGCAGGGCGAGGTGCAGTTCTTCGCGACCGACGCCGAGGGCGCCGAGCAGCCGATCGGGGCTCCCGTCGCCGTCGTCGACGGCGTCGCGACGCTGACGACCGCCGAGGTCCCCGCCGGCGAGACCAGCTACCGCGCCGAGTTCGCACCGAACGCCTTCTACGTCGCGAGCGAGAGCGCCCCGAGCGCCGCCCTGCGCGTGATCGACACGGCGCAGCCCGAGCTCTGCAGCGTCGGTGCCGGCGCCAAGACCTACGCCGGCGTCGACGCGACGTGGGCGTGGAGCGCCTACTCGAACGAGCCGAACCACACGGGCGGCGGCGGGTACGCCTGGACCAAGGTCGGCGGCGGGAACATCGCGGTCGACGACACCGACTTCGTGCTCTCCGACGGCACCGCGTCCGTCACCGCCGACTGCACGAGCATCGCCTTCACCGGCACCGCCCGCGTCGAGGCCTACGCGAACTTCTTCCCGACGAACGGCCAGTGGGTCGAGCTCGTCGATCCCGCCCTCGTGATCGACGCCGCCGGCAACGGCGCGTGGACCGCTGAGGTGCGCACGGGCGCGGGTGCGCTCAACGAGAACTCGTCCGAGCGCGTCGCGGTCGCCACCGTGAGCGGCGCCGAGCTGCCCGACTTCGTCGATGCCGGGACCGCGTCGATCGTGCCGGACTACGCGGGCACCACTGCGAAGGGAACCTGGAAGAGCGGCTACAGCGACGCCTGGTCGAACGCCTTCGTGAACATGATCCCGTCCTCCATCCAGGCCTTCTACTACGCGAGCGGCGCGGGCAGCGACGCGAAGAAGCCGGCCGCGCCGATCGAGCTCAGCTGGGCGGACGCTCCGGTCGAGATCCCGTTCGTCGATGTGCAGCCCGGTGACAAGTTCTACACCGAGATCGCCTGGATGTACACCGAGGGGCTCTCCACCGGCACGAAGGTGGGCTCCGAGGTCTACTACCGTCCCGCGAACTCCGTGACGCGCGAGGCGATGGCGGCCTTCCTCTACCGACTGGCGGGGGAGCCGGCGTTCACCGCGCCGACGAAGAGCCCGTTCGCCGATCTGAAGACCGGCGATCGCTTCTACAAGGAGATCACCTGGCTCGCGAGCGAGGGCATCACCACCGGAACGAAGATCCCCGGCACGAACAAGGCGAACTTCCTCCCGCGCGAGCAGATCAGCCGGGCCGCGATGGCCGCGTTCATGTACCGCTTCGCCGGCGAGCCGAGCTACTCCGCGCCCGCGACCTCCGCGTTCTCGGACGTGAAGCCCGGCAGCGGCTTCTACAAGGAGATCTCCTGGATGCACAGCACGGGCATCTCCACCGGCTCGAAGGTCGGCGGCAAGGTCGTGTACCAGCCGAAGGACGCGGTGAAGCGCAACGCCATGGCCGCGTTCGTCTTCCGCTTCGACACCTGGCAGAACGCCGCGGCGTAACGCCGCGCAGCACCCGGACGCAGGGGCGGCCGCTCGATCGAGCGGCCGCCCCTGCGGCGTTCTCCCGGCCCACCCGCGCGCGGCGCTCGCGCCCGCGGCTCGCCGAGCGCGACCGCGAGGGGCGCCGTGCGACTTGCATCATCAGACGATACGCGGGAGACTGGTATGAGGAAAGTAAGGCGACCCTCACTTCCCCGTGCCGCCCCGCGCGACGGGGCGGCGGATGCGGTCGCCGGCTCCGCCCCGACACCCCGCAAAGGATCCTCCGTGTCTGCTCGTATCCCGCTCCTCCGCGCCGCCTCGACCGCGCTCGCCGCACTGCTCGTGATCGGCGGCACCCTCGTCGGGGGCGCCGCGGCGCACGCGGTCGTCGAGGATCCCGCGGCGCAGGGCTCCGAGAGCGCGCCGGCGGCGGATCCCGCGGCTCCCGCGGCGGAGACCGCGCCCGCCGACGAGTCGGCGACCGCCGAGGAGCCGGCGACCGACGAGACCGGCTCCGGTGACGGGTCGGGATCGGGTTCCGGATCCGAGCCGGGCACGGGATCCGAGCCGGGCGCCGACGCCGATGGCGGCGATCCGGCGGTCGGGGCGGCGGGGGAGGCTCGAGGGGGCGCCGGGAGCGCGGCGGACGGCACCGAGGATCCGGCCGGAGCGGTCGCGGACGAGGCCGGGGCGACGACGGAGCTCGCGGTGAGCGATGCGACGTTGTCGTGGGGGGTGAAGTCGTCGTTCCGGAATTACATCTACAACTTCGCGATGTTCGAGGGAAAGTCGACGCTGCTGGGCAGTGCCACCCAGGTCGCTCAGACGAAGAACGAAGATGGAGTCTTCAACTGGACCGGCGGCACCGGCTCCGCTGATATCGATGGCTCTGCCGCTGATGTCGCGTTCGGCGAGGGGAATGGCGTGCATTTCCAGTCGCACCCGATGGACACTGACGGCGACGGCGAGAACGACGCGTACTCGCTGGACATGACGTTCACGAACCCGCACGTCGTGGTGACGTCGGCAACGACCGCCGAGCTTCGCCTTGATGTTGAGGGGCACGAGTTCGTCGATATGACGTCGGTGGGTGACCCGTACTCCTTCGATGACGTGGTGGTGGCGGATCTCGTCCTGAATGCACCGACGAACGCACACGGTGTACTGACCTGGACGAACGCTGCGGCAACGCTCTCGACGGATGGTGCTTCCGCCTTCGGCGGGTTCTACGAGGCCGGCGAAGCGCTCGACCCCGTCACCTTCTCGACGGGGCCGATGGCGACCGCTCCCGGGCCCGGCGAGCCCGAGCCGGCCGAGCCCGTCGAGACGAGCATCACGGTCTCCGCCGCATCCGCCGCGGTCGAGCTCGGGGCCGCCGCGTCGCTCACCGCGACGGTCGCGCCGAGCGACGCTGCCGGCACCGTCCAGTTCGCCGCCGATGGCGCGGCGCTCGGGAAGCCCCGGAAGGTCTCCGCCGGGGTCGCGACGCTCTCGACCGCGGCGCTGACCGTCGGCGCCCGTGCGATCACCGCGACGTTCGCGCCGGCCGATCCGGCGGCCTTCGCGCCGTCGACCTCGGAGGCCATCACCGTCACCGTGACCGACCCCTCCGCCCCGGTGACGAGCGACGTCGACCGGGCCACCGCGAGCTGGGGCGTCAAGTCGTCGTTCCGCAACTACATCTACAACTTCACGATGTTCGAGGGCGACTCGAAGCTGCTCGGCAAGACCACGCAGAAGGCGCAGTCGAAGGGTGCCGACGGCGTCTTCGGTTGGTCGGGCGGCAGCGGCGAGGTGACCACGCAGACGCGCAACGGGCAGACCGCGGTCACGAGCGCCGATATTGGGTTCCGCGCGGGCGACGGCGTGCACTTCCAGTCGCATCCCATGACCGTGGGCGACGAGCGGGTCTACGCCCTCGACATGACGTTCACGAAGGTGCGTATCAAGATCACCTCGGAGACCACCGCCCAGCTGATCCTCGATGCGAACGGCACCGAGTTCAAGAGTATGACCGAGGTCGGCGCCCCGTATGCGTACCCGGGGGTCGTCATGGCGGATCTCGCGCTCCCCGCGGTGACCCAGTCTGGGAGCACGTACACCTGGACGAACGCGGCCGCGACGCTCACCGCGGCGGGCGCGAAGGCCTTCGGCGGTTTCTACCCGGCGGGCGAGGCGCTCGATCCGATCACCTTCTCCTTCAACTCCGATGTGAAGATCGACACGAAGAAGCCCACGAAGACGACGCTCGCCGCCTCGGCCGAGAAGCTCGAGGCGGGCCAGCCGGTGACCCTCACCGCGTCGACCGCACCGAAGGCGATCGGGGGCACGGTCGCCTTCTCCGCCGGGGGGAAGTCGCTCGGCACGGCCGCGATGGTGCGCGGCGGAGCGGCGACGAAGACCGTGACGCTCCCCGTCGGCATCCACTCCGTCATGGCGACGTTCACACCGAAGGACGCGGCCTACAGTCATTCGATCTCCGCGGCAGTCACGGTCACGGTGGCCGGCGAGGGGCCCGCGGGCACCCCGAATCCCGGCGCAACCGGCTCCTCCGGCCAGGCCGCGGGCTCCCTCCAGTGGGGCGTCTCCCAGGCCTTCGTCGCCTACACGACCTGCGCGAACAAGGAGGCCTACGGCTACTCCCACTGCGCCAAGGGCGAGATCAGCACATCGGGGGTCGGCTCCGGGTACCTCTTCCCCCAGTCCGACGACGCGGGGTGGAACCGCGAGACCCAGACCGGCACCGTGGGCTTCAGCGGCACGGTCGCCTTCACCGGCTACGGGATGACGATGTTCAACGTCACGAATCCCACCATCACCGTCACCGGCCCCACGAGCGCGACCCTGAACACGGGCAACAGCACGTCTTTCGGCTCCGGCTCCTACGAGCTCGACCTCGGCAGCGCCGCGAAGTCCGTCGGACCGAACGGGGAGGTCACCTGGAGCGGGGTGCCCGTGCGCGGCTCCCTCTCGAGCGGCGGTGCCGGCGGCAGCGGGAGCCAGAGCATCGGGCTCGACCCCCTCACCTTCACCGTCGGAGCCACGAGCGGCGTGAGCTACGGCTCCACCCAGGCGGGAGGCGAGACGAAGAAGTACACCGCGGCGGACACCGCTCCGACGAGGACTGGGCTCACCGTGCTCACCGATCGCGAGAAGATCGCGGCAGGCGGCCGGATCGAACTCGCCGCGACGGGCTTCGAGGCCGACGACGAGGGCATCCTCGTCGTGCTGTACGACGGCGACGGGCGCAACCCCGTGGTGCTCGACGAGGACGCGACGGCCTCGGCCACGGGCGCCGTGAGCTGGCAGGGCACGTTGCCGAAGGACATCTCAGACGAGCACGTCATCACCTTCCAGGGCAGCGAGAACGCCGGATCCGTGATCGATGTCCTCGACGGCGCCAAGAAGTCGGCCGACCAGGCGAAGAACGCCCGGGCGCTGAGCGCCGCCGCCGTGGCCGAGCGCGAGACCGCGCAGGCGGGAATCCTCGCCCCCGTCGCGGGTATGGCAGTCTGGGAGTGGTGGGCGAGCGCCGGCGGCCTCGTCCTCATCGCCGCATGCATGACGGCCCTCGCCGTGCGTCAGCGCCGCGCCCTGAGCTGATCCGGCACGACCGCCGCATCGGACCGCTGCACCGGAACGCCCCGCCCCGCATCCCTTTCCCCACCACCCCGAGCAGGAGGCCCATCAGTGAACGCCCGACCCATCCGCCGCACCGGATCCGCCCTCATGGGAGCCGCGCTCGCCGGCACGATCATCGCGGGCGGCCTGCTCGCCGGGCCCGGAGCGGCGCAGGCGACGAGCGACGGCGCCGCCGAGGCCTGCGAGATCACGGGAGGCACCCTGAGCTGGGGCGTCAAGGAGAGCTTCCGCTCCTACATCAGCGGCACCATCGCGAACGGCTCCTGGGAGACGAGCGACGGCGCCACGTACGAGACGCCCGACTTCGGCTGGTCCGGCGCGACCGGCCGCATCGATCCCGCGACCGGCACCGGCACGGTGTCCTTCACCGGCACCGTGCACTTCACGGGGCACGACGGCGTCCTCGACCTCACCATCGCCAACCCGACGATCGAATTCGAGGGCGACGGCAAGGCCGCGCTCATGCTCGACACGCGCAGCACCGACACCGAAGGCGAGGTCGTCGTGGACGCGGCCCAGCAGTGGGTCGGCGACGTCTCGGTCGGCGAGACCGTGGCGCCGAGCGGCGACGCGCTGGCGCTCGCCGACCTGCCCGCGGTGCTCACGAGCGAGGGCGTCAAGGCCTTCGCCGGTTTCTACGAGGCCGGGCAGGAGCTGGATCCGCTGAACCTCGACCTCGAGTTCACCGGGTGCGATGCGTCCGGCGCCCCCGCGGCAGCCGCGTCCGACGGCGGCGCCGGGGCCGAGGAGCCGCAGATCGCGACCCCCGCGGTCGCCGACACGGCGGGACCGCAGATCCCGTGGCTGCCGATCGGCATCGGCGGCGCCGCGCTCTTCGTCATCGGGCTGACCCTCGGCCTGCTCATCGGCGGTCGCAAGCGCCAGGTTCCGGCGTCGCAGCCGGTGGCGCCGCAGTCGGCCGCGGTCGACGCCGCGACGCCGGCCGAGCCGACGGGGCCCGCGGCGCCCTGAGTCCGGAGGGCGCCGGCGCGCTCCGGCGCCCGCCCGCCGCGACGCCGGTCGGGCCCTGCGGCTCCGGCCGGGCCCGCCGCGCTTCCGGCCGCGCCGCGCCTCAGTGGCGCAGCGGCACCACGATCCCGTGTCCGGTGACCGGGTGCGGGATCACCTCGACCGGCGTGCGGTAGACGGAGCTCACGGTCTCCGCCGTGAGCACCCGCTCGGGCGCGTCGCACGCGGCGACCCGGCCCTCCTGCAGCAGCGCGATGCGGTCGGCGTAGGCCGAGGCGAGATTCAGGTCGTGGAGCACGACGAGCACGGCGTCGCCCGCGCGGGCGCGCTCGCGGGCGATCGACAGCACCGCCTCCTGGTGGCCGAGATCGAGCGCCGCGGTCGGCTCGTCGAGCATGAGCACCCCCGTGCGGCCGGCCATGACGCGCGCGAAGGCCGCCCGTGCGCGCTCCCCGCCGGAGAGCGAGGGGACCCGGCGGCTCCCGAGGTGCGCGATGTCGGCGGCGTCGATCGCCTCGGAGATCGCGAAGTTGTCGTCGTCCTCGAGCGGGGTGCGGCGCCACGGCGCCCGACCCATCTCGACGACCTGGTGCACGGTGAACGGGAAGAGCAGCTGGTTGTCCTGCAGCAGCACGCTGCGCCGGCGCGACAGCTCGGTCAGCGACCAGTCGGCGAGCGGTCGATCGCCGAAGCGCACGCTGCCGCGATCCGGCGTCGCATCCCCGGAGAGCATGCTCAGCAGCGTCGACTTCCCCGCCCCGTTCGGGCCGAGGAGCGCGAGGACCTCGCCCGCGCGCAGCTCGAGCGAGACCGAGTCGAGGAGCACACGGCCGCCGCGCTCGAGATGGACCTCCTCGGCCGCGCAGACGACGGCACCGGGCTCCGGGCGCTCGGGCAGGACGAAGTGGCGCGCGGCCATCAGCCCCACCCCCCGGAGCGCTTGCGGGTGCGTCGCAGCAGCCAGAAGAAGAAGGGGCCGCCGACCAGAGCCGTGAGCATGCCGATCGGCATGTCGGCGTTCGGCACGATGGTGCGCGCCCCGAGATCGGCCAGCGTGAGCAGCAGCGCCCCGCCGAGCGCCGATGCGGTGACGAGCGGCAGATGCGCGGGGCCGAGCACCATGCGCATGAGGTGCGGGATCACGAGTCCGACGAAGGAGATGATGCCGGCGAAGGCGACCGCCGCGCCCGTGAGGAGCGCCACGACGAAGATCATGACGATGCGCAGCACCTCGACGTTGACGCCGAGATGGCGGGCGTTGCGCTCGCCGAGGGAGAGCAGATCCAGCTTCCGGGCCGCGAAGTACGCGGCGAGCAGCCCGACCGCGACGATGGGGGCGACGATGGCGATCTGCGTCCACCGGCTGCCCGCGAGGCTGCCGAGCTGCCAGAAGACGATCTGCTCGCGCGACTGGGTGTCACCGAGGAAGGTGAGGAGGGCGATCGCCGCCCCCGCGATGGCGTTGACGGCGATGCCGGTGAGGACGAGGGTCACGACCTCCGTGCGCCCCTGGGCGCGGCTCATGCCGTAGACGACGAGGGTCGCGGTGAGGCCCGCGGCGAAGGCGAACACGGCCGTCGTCCACTCCCCGAACACGGTGAGCCCGAACACGATGGCGAGCCCCGCGCCGACGGCCGCGCCCGAGGAGATGCCGATGACGCCGGGCTCCGCGAGCGGGTTGCCGAAGATGGCCTGCATGAGCAGGCCCGACACGGCGAGTCCGGCGCCGACGAGCGCGGCCATCGCGACGCGCGGGAAGCGGATCGCCCAGAGCGTGGCGTCCCCCGTCGGGTGGGCGGGCATCGGCAGCCAGTCGATGCCGACGCGGTGCAGCAGCGATCCGAGCACCTCCTGCGGCGGGATGCCGAGCTGCCCGGTGCCGGCGGAGAGGACGATCGACGCGGCGAGCGCGAACGCGAGCGCCGCGAAGAGGATCGTCTTCGTCGCGAGATGCCGGGAGGCGGAGCGGCCGCGGTGGAGCGTGGCGGCAGCGGCCGGCTCGGGGCGCGGAGCGGTGCGTGGGGGAGGTGAGGTCATTCGGGACGGCCGCTTTCATGGACACGCGCCGCCGGAAGCGGGCCCGGACGGCGCGATGCTGCGCAGGATCTGCGATGTTCGCTCTTCATCTTACCTTTGTTGGGTTAGGCTGGCCTGCGGAAACATCAGACGAGAGGGGTGCCGTGGGCATGAGGCTGGGATCGAGGCGCCGGGTACTGGCCGCGGCCGTGGTGGCGCTGCTGGGGCTCGGTCTGACCGCCTGCCAGACAGGCGGCGCGCATGGCGGAGGCGACGAAGCCGCCGAGGCGGTCGAGCTGCCGGCGCTCAGCGAGCTCACCCCGCTCGAGGATCCGAGGGCCTACGAGGGGCCGACCACCGCGGTCGTCGGCGGGCCGAGCATCCCGCCGCTCGCGGAGGCCCCGGCCGCCGAGCTCCCGGTCACGGTCGTCTCGAAGGACGGCGCGGGCGACACCGAGATCACCGTCGAGGACGCCTCGCGCATCGTGCCGCTCTCCCTGAGCGGCTCCGTGGGCGAACTCGTCTACGCCTTCGGTCTCGCCGACCACATCGTCGGGCGCGACATCTCGACGAGCTTCCCGGGCTCGGACGAGATCCCCGTGATCACGAAGGACGGCCACTCGGTCGACGCCGAGGCGGTCCTCGCGCTCAACCCCTCCGTCATCATCACGGACGGCAGCATCGGTCCCGTCGACGTCGTGCTGCAGCTGCGCGACGCGGGGATCCCGGTCGTCACGGTCGATCGCGCCATCGATCCCGAGTCGAGCTTCGCGACCGCCCAGCAGGTGGCCGACGCCCTCGGCATCGGCGACGCGGCCCCCGGGCTCGTCGACACCCTGCGGCAGGCCATCGCGGACAAGGAGGCCGAGGTCGCGGAGCTGCGGCCCGAGGACCCCGCGAAGCTGCCCGCGTGGCCTTCCTCTACGTGCGCGGCACGGCGGGCATCTTCTACCTCTTCGGCGAGGGCAGCGGAGTGGACAGCCTCGTCCGCTCCGTCGGCGCGGTCGACGTGGCCGAGGAGATCGGCTGGGTCGGCGAGAAGCCGATGACGGAGGAGGCGCTCATCGCGATGGAGCCCGACGTCATCCTCGTGATGACCAAGGGACTCGAGAGCGCCGGCGGCGTCGACGGACTGCTCGCGGCCCAGCCGAGCATCGCGCTCACCCCGGCGGGCGAGCGGCGGCGCATCATCGATGTGGACGACTCGGTGCTCTTCGCCGGCGGCACCCGCATCCCCGACGTGATCGACGGGCTGGCCCGTGCGATCTACGCGCCCGACTCCCTCGCGTGAGCGGCGCGGGCCGCACACCGTCCTGGCAGCGAGCCCGATGTACGCTAGGGTCTGATCGTCGACCGGGCGGTCGCGCAAGCCAGCCGTGAACAGGGGGACCGACGTGCCGCAGACCATCGACCGCACGGACGGGAACCGCGCGATCCGGAGCGACTACCCCGAGGATCGCTTCGACCGCGTCGCGCGCAGCGGCCGGGTCGGCGCGCACCGGATCGCGGCACGGCCGCGTTACGTCTGGCAGTACCTCATCGCGGCCCTGCTCGGATTCGCGCTGCTCACGACGCTCGGGATCGTGGCCGTCCAGGCGATCGGCGATGCGGGCAAGCTGCCCAGCTCCATCTCGAACGGGCCGCAGGCCTCGGCCGCGCCGCAGGTGACCGCGGAGCTCGATCCCACGGCGACCGTGGCGGTGCTCAACGGCACGGGGACCGAGAATCTCGCCGCGGCCGTCGACCAGATCATCACGCAGGAGGGGTGGGGATCGATCCTCTTCTCCGGCGCCGCCGCCTCGGCCGACGTGCAGATCTCGGCCGTCTTCTACACGGATCCCGCCGACGCCCCGGCCGCGGAGGGCCTCGCGGCCCAGCTCGGCGGGCTCTCGACCTACACGACCTCCGACTACCAGGAGTACGGCGCGCGGCTCGTGGTGCTCCTCGGCAGCGACTACGCCGGGCCGGGCATCGACGAGGCGCGGGCGATGACGGAGGAGGAGGCGGCGAACTCCGGCGCCGATGCGAGCTCCGCGGGCGGCGCCGGGTCCGGCAACGAGATCAATCCCGACACGGGCAACGAGGTCAACCCCGAGACGGGCAACGACATCGACGAGGCGACCGGCTGGGACATCGACCCCGCCACGGGCTGGCCGATCGACCCGACGACGGGCCTCCCCACCGATCCGACGACGATCCCCGTCCCGTAGTCCTCCGAGCGCCCTCGGTCTCCGCCCCCGGCGTTCACCGGCGTCCCCGAGTGTTCGCTTTGCGCGAGCGCCGCCGCTTGCACTCGCCGTGCGTGAGTGCCAAGATTGGTCTTAGCAGTCGGATCGACTGAGTGCTAACCATCCGCGCGACGACGCCCCGTGCGTCGGTGCGGTGCTCACCACAACGAAACGTCCGGGAGGGGCGAAATACATGGCAAAGATCATTGCGTTTGATGAGGAAGCGCGTCGTGGACTCGAGCGGGGTCTGAACACCCTCGCCGATGCCGTGAAGGTGACGCTCGGGCCGCGCGGCCGCAACGTCGTGCTGGAGAAGAAGTGGGGCGCCCCCACGATCACCAACGACGGCGTGTCCATCGCCAAGGAGATCGAGCTCGACGACCCCTACGAGAAGATCGGCGCCGAGCTCGTCAAGGAGGTCGCGAAGAAGACCGACGACGTCGCGGGCGACGGCACCACCACCGCGACCGTGCTCGCCCAGGCGCTCGTGCGCGAGGGCCTGCGCAACGTCGCCGCGGGCAGCGATCCCATCGCGATCAAGAAGGGCATCGAGAAGGCGGTCTCCGCCGTCTCGGCGAAGCTCCTCGAGAACGCGAAGGAGATCGAGACCACCGACGAGATCGCCGCGACCGCGTCCATCTCGGCGGCCGACGAGCAGATCGGCAAGCTCATCGCCGAGGCGATCGACAAGGTCGGCAAGGAGGGCGTCGTCACCGTCGAGGAGTCGAACACCTTCGGCACCGAGCTCGAGCTGACCGAGGGCATGCGCTTCGACAAGGGCTACCTCTCGGCCTACTTCGTCACCGACGCCGATCGCCAGGAGGCGGTCTTCGAGGATCCCTACATCCTCATCGTCAACAGCAAGGTCTCGAACATCAAGGACCTGCTCCCCGTCGTCGATCCGGTGATCCAGTCGGGCAAGCAGCTCCTCATCATCGCCGAGGACGTCGAGGGCGAGGCGCTCGCGACGCTCGTGCTCAACAAGATCCGCGGCATCTTCAAGTCGGCCGCCGTCAAGGCCCCCGGCTTCGGCGATCGCCGCAAGGCCATGCTGCAGGACATCGCGATCCTCACCGGCGGCCAGGTCATCTCCGAGGAGGTCGGCCTCAAGCTCGAGAACGCGACGCTCGACATGCTCGGCACCGCGCGCAAGGTCATCATCACCAAGGACGAGACCACCATCGTCCAGGGCGGTGGCGAGGAGGAGGCGATCGCGGGCCGCGTGACCCAGATCCGCCGCGAGATCGAGAACACCGACTCGGACTACGACCGCGAGAAGCTCCAGGAGCGCCTCGCGAAGCTCGCCGGCGGCGTGGCCGTCATCAAGGCGGGCGCGGCCACCGAGGTCGAGCTCAAGGAGCGCAAGCACCGCATCGAGGACGCCGTCCGCAACGCGAAGGCCGCGGTCGACGAGGGCGTGCTCCCCGGCGGCGGCGTCGCGCTCATCCAGGCGGGCAAGGACGTCTTCGACGGCCTGAACCTCGCCGGTGACGAGGCCGTCGGCGCGAAGATCGTGCAGACCGCCATCGAGGCGCCGCTGCGCCAGATCGCGCTCAACGCCGGCCTCGAGCCGGGCGTCGTCGCGAACAACGTCGCGAACCTGCCCACCGGCCACGGCCTGAACGCCGCGACCGGCGAGTACGGCGATCTCGTCGCGCAGGGCATCCTCGACCCGGCCAAGGTCACCCGCTCGGCGCTGCAGAACGCCGCGTCGATCGCCGGGCTGTTCCTCACCACCGAGGCCGTCGTCGCCGACAAGCCGGAGCCGGCTGCCGCCGCTCCCGCGGGCGATCCGACGGGCGGCATGGACTTCTAAGTCCGAGCCTCCCGGGCGCCCGCGCCCGACGGAACGACGAACAGGGGCCGCACCCGGAAGGGTGCGGCCCCTGTTCGCGTCCGCGGGACGGGACTCAGCGGGTCCTGCGGCGGTAGGCCAGCCGGGCGCCGAGGTAGGCGAGCGCGAGGATCCCGAGGAGCCACGCGAGCGCGATCCAGCCCGTGGCGCCCTGAGGCGCGTCGCCGTCGAGGAGCGCGCGGAGCGTGTCGACGATGGCGGTGACGGGCTGGTGCTCGGCGAACCAGGCGACGGGCGCCGGCATCGAATCCGTCGGCACGAAGGCCGAGCTGATGAAGGGCAGGAAGATCAGCGGGTAGCTGAACGCGCTCGCGCCGTCCACGGACTGCGCGGAGAGCCCCGCGATCACGGCGAGCCAGGTCAGCGCGAGCGTGAAGAGCGCCAGGATCCCGGCGACCGCGACCCAGGTGGCGGGCGAGGCGCTCGAGCGGAAGCCGAGCAGCAGCGCGACGCCGATGACGAGCGCGACGGAGACGAGGTTCGCGCACACCGAGGTGAGCACGTGCGCCCACAGCACACCGGATCGGGTGATCGGCATGGAGCGGAAGCGCTCGAAGATCCCGCTGCGCAGG
Organism: Leucobacter allii; assembly: GCF_022919155.1. Classification (NCBI taxonomy): domain Bacteria; kingdom Bacillati; phylum Actinomycetota; class Actinomycetes; order Micrococcales; family Microbacteriaceae; genus Leucobacter; species Leucobacter allii. The sequence continues at coordinate 2,617,166 of NZ_CP095045.1, read as the reverse complement.
TCGAGGAAGAGCCGGTACGAGGTGTAGGCGACGCCCGAGGCGATCGTGATGAGCAGGATCCCGGGGAGCAGGTAGTCCACGTAGGACCCCTCGACTTCGGTCTCGATGGCGCCGCCGAGCACGAACACGAAGAGCAGCATGAGCGCGATCGGGGTGATCGCGGTCGTGATGATGGTGTCGGGGCTGCGCAGGATGTGGCGCAGCGAGCGTCCGGTGAGGATCGCGGCGTCGCGGACGCCGCCCGTGACGAGGGTGTGCGCGCTCATCGTTCTCCCTCCTGGCCCTCGGGGTGCTCCCCGCGAGCCGTGCCGTCCCCGACGAGCGCGAGGAAGACGTCTTCGAGCGAGGGCTCCTTCGGCACGTACGCGACCTCTTGCGGCAGCAGGGCGCGGAGTTCGGCCAGGGTGCCGTCGCTGATGATCGTGCCCTCGTGCAGGATCGCGATGCGGTCGGCCAGATGCTCGGCCTCGTCGAGCGTCTGCGTGGTGAGCAGCACGGTGGCGCCGCCGGCGGCGAGCTCGCGCACCGTGCGCCAGACCTCGAGCCGGGACTGGGGGTCGAGGCCCGTGGTCGGCTCATCGAGGAAGAGCACCTGCGGCTCCCCGACGAGGCTCATCGCGATGTCGAGCCGGCGGCGCATCCCGCCGGAGTAGCTGCCCGCCCGGCGATCCGCGGCGTCGCGCAGCTGGAAGCGATCGAGCAGTTCCTCGGCGAGCCGTGCCGGTCGCGGCGTCCGTCGCAACCGGGCGACGAGCACGAGGTTCTCGCGACCGGTGAGCATCTCGTCGACGGCGGCGAACTGCCCGGTGAGGCTGATCGCGCGCCTGGCGGCGTCGGGGGCGGCGGACACGTCGTTGCCGTGGACGGCCGCCCGGCCGGCGTCCGCGCGCAGCAGCGTCGCGAGGATGCGCACCAGGGTCGTCTTGCCCGCCCCGTTCGAGCCGAGCAGCGCGAAGATGCTCCCCGCGGCGACCTCGAAGGAGACGCCGCGGAGCACCTCCACGTCGCCGAAGGACTTCACGAGGCCCTCGACCGCGATCGCCGGCGGAGCGAGCGTCGCGGCGGTCATGATTCCCGCCCCCGTTCCTGCTCGATCGCCGATCCGATCGCCGTGACGAGGCGCTGCCGCTCCTTGTCGATCCATTCGCGGTGCCGGTAGGAGCTCACGAAGGTCTCGGCGAACCCGACGGGGTCGTCGCCGACGATGGCGCTCACGGGCGTGCCGTCGACGGCGGCGCGCTCCCACAGCTCGACGTGGTCGCCGAGCATCGTGACGAGCGTCTCGCCGTCGGCGATCGCCCCGTAGTACATGAAATACCGGTTCAGCGCCCGGGCCGCCTCCGCGTAGGGGGCGGGGAGCGCCTCGAGGCGCGCCATCTGCTGCTTGTACTCGCGCTTCTGCTCGAGCGATCCGGTGAGTGCTTCGATCCATTTCGCGGCCATGTCAGGCTCCTTCGTGTGCGGTGCTGCCGGGGGTGCGGTGTGCGCGGAGCTCCTCGATCCGGCCGGCGAGGAAGCGCCACGCGGTCCAGAACTCCTCGAGTTGGGCGAGGCCCGCCTCGTTGAGCGTGAAGACCTTGCGCGGAGGGCCCTTCTCGGAGGGGACCTTCGCCACGTCGACGAAGCCCCGCTGCTCGATGCGGATGAGGAGGGCGTAGATGGTGCCCTCCGCGAGATCCGCGAAGCCCTCCTCGCGCAGTCTCGCCGTGATCTCGTAGCCGTATGCCGGCTGCGCGGCGAGGATCGCGAGGACGATGCCCTCGAGGGTGCCCTTGAGCATCTCGGTCATCTGATTCGCCATGCGGCCACCTCCTATTCAGTGATGTTGACTACCGGTACAAGGTAACACTGAGTAGCGGTACTTGGCAATACTGAATAGTGAGTCTGTGCGAGACTGCCGAGGGAGCGGGTCAGTCGAGGGCGGTGAAATCCGGGCCGTACTCCCACTTCACGGTTTCCGTGATCGAGATCGTCTCGCTGGAGACGACCCCGGGCGTGGCCCTGATTCGCAGGGAGATCTCGCTGAGGTGAAGCTTGTCTCTGGCCATGGCCTCGAGGGCGATGTCGAAACGACCCTGGGTGGTGACGAGGTAGTAGACCTCGGGGAACTCGGCGAGCTGCGCCGCGACTTGGTGCATCCGCTCGTCCGTTCTCACGACGATGAGCGCGGACTCGGTGAGGCCGTGGGTGCCCGGATGGGTTGTCGCGGTGATGTTCGCGATCTTGGACTCGAACAGGCGCTGGAGTCGCTGGCGCACTGCGGGGTGGGAGAGGCCCACGGCGCGCGACATCTCGGCGACGGACATCCGGCCGTCCTGCTGGAGGAGCAGGATGAGCTTCCGATCGAGCTCGTCGAGCTCCGCCGGTTTCAGGCCGTGGAACATGCCGCCAACGTTCATTCCTCCATTATGGCGTCTGCGGTGGGGGGAATGTGCGCGTGAGGTTCGCGAGAGCCTTCAAAATGAAATCAAAAATTGCTTGCCACATTCATTTTGGAGGCTATATTGGACTCTGGCAATTATTTACGCCCAGGAGTGTGTCGAGGAGGACATATGACGAATTCGACAACCGTCGTGCATGCGGGACGCATCATCGTCGGTGACGGCAGAATGATCGAGAACGGGACGATGACGGTGGTCGACGGCCGGATCGTCGGCATCCGCGCGGACGACGCCGGCACCCCGGCCGGCGCCCGGAGCATCGACGCCTCAGGGCTCACGCTCATGCCGGGCCTCGTCGATTGCCACACGCATCTCGGCGGAGCGTCGAGTCCCGACTACCGGACCTGGGTGATCGAGGACGACCTGCGTCAGGCGGTCATCTCGACGAAGCAGATGCGCGAACTCATGGACTGGGGAGTCACGACGATCCGCGACATCTCGCGAAACGGGATCCGGCTCAAGTGGGCCGTGGACCACGGACACCTCGACGGCCCTCGGATCGTCGCCTGCGGGCCCGGTATCTCGCGCACCGGCGGACACGGCGATGCGCACAACCTCCCGCTGGAGACCGTGCAGCACAGCCACCCGTGGGGGTACATCGCCGATGGCCCCGAGGACCTGCGCAAGGCCGTGCGGACGCTGAGCCGGATGGGCTCCGATGCGATCAAGATCTGGGCGACCGGCGGCGGGATGTGGGACAAGGAGCTCGAGACGGATCAGCACTTCGACTTCGAGGAGATCACCGCGATCATCCGCGAGGCGGACCATCTGAGGATCCCCGTGCTCGCCCACGCGGAATCGCTGGCGGCCGCGAAGGACTGCATTCGGGCGGGGGTCGCCACGGTCGAGCACGGCGAGGAGCTGGACGACGAATGCCGGACGATGATGGTGGAGCGGGGGATCGTCCACGTGCCCACGCTCCAGCTGTTCCTGGGCCCCTGGTTCGACGAGTATCCGCCGCCGCCGCGCGGCGGCCTGGACGCGTACCCCGGAGCGACTCCGGTGGAGCGGGAGAAGTTCCGCGTGACCCAGAACTTCCTCAGCTCGATTGCAGCGGGAGTGCAGATCGCGGTGGGGAGCGACAGCTTCTCGAGCATCGACGTTCCCTTCGGATACTCGACGGTCGAGGAGATCAAGACGATGGTGGGGGCGGGCATGCCCCGCCACGACGTCTTCACCTCGGCGACGTCGATCGGCGCGCGCGCGTTGCGCGTCGATGACGTCACCGGAACCCTCGAGGAGGGGAAGGCCGCGGACTTCCTGATCGTCGACGGCGATCCCTGGGAGGACATCGAGAGCCTGCACCGCGACAACCTCGTCTGGATCCAGCGGGGCGAGCAGGTCTGGAAGGACCTGCTCACGCCGCGGAGCGAGTACGTGCCGCGTGCGGCGCTCGCCGCGAGCATCGGGGCGGGGCGATGAGCTCGCGCGCCCCGGGAGCGGTCGCCGCGGGCGACGTCGCCGGCAGACGCCTCCGCCGGACCGGGCTCGGGACGGCCGATCTGGTGTTCTTCGTCGTGGCCGCGGCCGCGCCGCTGACCGTTGTCGCCGGGGTCGTTCCGCTGGCGATCCGGACTGGAGGGCTGTCCACCGCCTACGGCTACCTCGTGCCCGCGGTGATACTGCTCATGTTCGCGGTCGGGTTCACGGCGATGAGTCCCCATATCAAGAACGCGGGCGCGTTCTACGCGTACATCTCCCGGGGGATCGGCAAGCCCATCGGCGTCGGAGGGAGCTTCGTCGCCGCGCTCGCGTACAACGCGATGACCGTCTGCCTGCTCGCCGGGTTCGCGGTCTACGGGCAGGGGCTCCTCGAATCATTCTTCGGCGTGACGGTGCCCTGGTGGATGATCGCTGCCGTCGGGGTCGTCGGGGTCGGGCTGCTCGGGTACTTCAAGGTGACGATGGGTGCGAAGGTGCTCGGGATCGCGTTGATCCTCGAGGTGCTCGTGCTGATCGTCTACCAGGTCGCCACGCTGGGGTCGGGGGACGTCGACGTGCGCTCCTTCGAGATGTTCAATCCGTCGGTGATGCTCGATCCCGGTTTCGGGGCGATGCTGGTGCTGACCGCCGGGGGATTCATCGGCTTCGAAGCGACGGCCCTCTACGCGGAAGAAGTGAAGGACCCGGAGCGGACCGTTCAGAGAGCGACCTACATCGCCATCGGCTTCTTGGGCCTGTTCTACACCTTCTCCGTCTGGTGCCTCTTCGTCGCATACACTCCCGAGGGCGCGCTCGCGTTCGCCGCTGGTGACGACGTCGACAGCCTCACCTTCGTCTCGATGTCCCGCTACGTCGGGGTATGGCTGGCGGACGTCGGGCAGCTCTTGCTGTGCACGAGCGCGTTCGCCGCCGCACTCGCCTTCCACAACGCTGCGTCGCGCTATCACTTCACGATGGCGAGGGAGGGACTCCTGCCCAGGCGCGTCGGCAGGATCAGTGCGCGCCACGGCTCGCCGATCGGCGGAGTCGTGCTGCAGATCGGGATCACAGTGGTCGTGCTCGGCGCCGCAGCTCTCGCGCAGGCCGACCCCTATCTGGTCGTGTTCCTGTGGTCGTCTGCCCCCGGCGTCCTGGGCGTGCTGCTGCTCGAGATGATCGCCGCTGTCGCGATCGTCGCCTTCTTCTGGAAGGACCGGAGGGGGCACTCGAGCCTGCGAGTGATCGTCGCGCCGGCGTTGTCGGCCGTCGGGCTCGCCGTGCTCATCGGTCTGGCCGTCAGTCAGATGGAGCTCCTGACGGCGGCCTCCAACGAGATCAACGTCGCGCTGCTCGCGCCGATACCGATCCTCTTCGCGGTCGGCATCGGGATCGCATGGCGCATGCGATCCCGGGATCCGCGGCGCTACGCGGCCCTCAACTCGATCGACGTCGAAGCCGAGTCGCCCGCGCTGCCCTGACCCGGCCCGCCGGAGTGCCGGAGCGACCGCTGCTCCGGCGCTCCGGCGCCCCTCAGACCCGGGGCACCGGTACCGTGTCGTCGCCGGGGGGCGCGCTCGGCAGATCGACGCGGAAGGTCGCGCCGCCGCCCGGGGTCTCGTGCACGCTCACGGAGCCGCCGTGGGCGTCGACGATGGACTTCACGATCGCGAGGCCGAGCCCCGATCCGCCCGTCTCGCGGTTCCGGGAGGTATCCGCCCGCCAGAAGCGTCCGAAGATCTTCTCCCTGATCTGCTCGGGGATCCCCTCGCCGTGGTCGACGATCTCGAAGCGCGCCATCGGTGCGACACCGTCGCCGGCGGGCACGGAGGAGACGACGATCTCGATGGGGCTGCCCGCCGGCGTGTGCCGCATCGCATTGCCGAGCAGGTTCGTCATGAGCTGGCGCACCTTGTGCTCGTCGCCGACCACGACGGGCGCCGCCGGATCCTCGATCGCGGTGATGGCGCGATCCGGATCCTGCACTCCGGCGTCGAGGGCGGCGTCGTGCGCGAGGCCGTTGAGGGGGAGCTGCGCGAGCTCGAGGGGGCGGCGCTCGTCGAGCCGGGCGAGGGCCAGCAGATCCTCGACGAGGGAGGTCATGCGGATGGCCTCCTTCTCGATCCGCTCCATGGCCTGCGCGGTCTGCTCGCCCTCCTGCAGCGCGCCCATCCGGTAGAGCTCGGCGTAGCCGCGGACGGAGACGAGCGGGGTGCGCAGCTCATGGCTCGCGTCGCCGATGAAGCGCCGCATGCGTTCGATCGTGCGCGCGCGCTCCTCCAGCGAACCGTCGAGCCGGTCGAGCATGATGTTCAGCGATTCGCCGAGGTGCCCGACCTCCGTGTGCGGACTCGCCACCATGATGCGCTTGGAGTAGTCGCCCCTCGAGATCTCGAGGGCCGTCCGTTCCACCTCGGCGAGCGGCAGGAACGTCGCCGTGACGAGGATCCGCGTCAGCGCGGCGCCGAGCAGCAGCACCGCGATCCCGAACGCGGTGAAGATGACGACGTACTGGGCGACGGTCTGATTGATGCCGGCCGTGGTCGACGCGATGAGCAGCGTGCCGCCCGGCTGGCCGGAGACGCCGATCGTGAGCGCCACGGCCCGCCACTCCGTGCCGTCGCCGCTGCGGATCGAGATCGGCTGCTCGCGGCCGGTGCTCACCGACTCGACGGAGATGGGCGCCGACATGCCGTCCACGTCGGGCCAGGCCGAGCTCGACTTGCCGTGCGTGTTGTCGTACTGCAGATCGCCGTCCGCGTCGAGCACGGCGACGTAGAACTGCGGCCCGGCGAAGAGCACGTCCTCGCGGGTGAGGTTGTCGACGTCCGCCTCCGCGGCGAGCGCCGGCGTCGGATCCTCGTGGAGCTGCCTGAGCGTGCTCTCCTGATTGTTCAGCAGCATCGGGCGCAGCACCGAGAGCGTGCCGACGCCGGCGACGATGAGGCCGAGGAACAGGATGAAGACCGTGACGCCGGTGATCTTCGCCCGCAGCGACACATCGGCGAAGCGGTCGGCGAACCGCCCCACGCTACTTGGTTTCGGTCTTGAGCATGTACCCGAAACCGCGCTTGGTCTGGATCAGCGACTCCTCGGTGAGGGGGTCGAGCTTGCGGCGCAGGTAGGAGATGTAGGACTCCACGATGCCGGCGTCGCCGTTGAAGTCGTACTCCCAGACGTGGTCGAGGATCTGCGCCTTCGAGAGCACGCGGTTCGCGTTCTGCATGAGGTAGCGCAGCAGCTTGAACTCTGTGGGGGAGAGCTCGACGCCGGTGCCGTCGACGGTGACCTCGTGGGTGTCCTGATCCATCGTGATCGGGCCGACCGTGAGCACGGAGTCCTCGTCCTCCTGGATCGTGCGGCGCAGCACGGCCTTGATGCGGGCGATGATCTCGTCGAGGCTGAAGGGCTTCGTGACGTAGTCGTCGCCGCCGACCGTCAAGCCCTCGACCTTGTCCTCGGTGTCGTCCTTCGCGGTGAGGAAGATGATGGGCGCCGTGTATCCGGCGGAGCGCAGGCGCTTCGTCACGCTGAAGCCGTTCATGTCGGGCAGCATGACGTCGAGGACGATGAGGTCGGGCTCCTCCTCGAGCACGGCGGAGATGGTCTGCGCGCCGTTGCCGACCGCGCGCACGCCGAAGCCGGCGAAGCGCAGGCTCGTACTGAGCAGCTCGCGGATGCTGGGCTCGTCGTCGACGATGAGGATCCGGGGTCCCTTGTGCTGAGTGTTCATGGAACCCAGTCTCTGATGGTTCGCTATGAAGCTCCTGACAATACGGCGGCGGTGCCGCCCCGCTCATCCCAGCTCGTCGGCGTCCATGATCGTGTACGCGTAGCCCTGCTCCGCGAGGAAGCGCTGCCGGTTCTGCGCGAAGTCCTGATCGACCGTGTCGCGCGCGATGAGCGTGTAGAAGGACGCGGTGGCGCCGTTCGCCTTCGGGCGGAGCAGGCGTCCGAGGCGCTGCGCCTCCTCCTGGCGCGAGCCGAAGGAGCCAGAGATCTGGATGGCGACGGAGGCGTCGGGGAGGTCGACCGAGAAGTTCGCGACCTTCGACACCACGAGGATCTTCGTCTCGCCCGCGCGGAAGGCGCCGAACAGCTCCTCCCGCTCGTCGACGGGCGTCTGCCCCGTGATGAGCGGCGCACCGAGCGCCTCGGCCATGGCCTCCAGCTGATCGATGTACTGCCCGATCACGAGCACGCTCTCGCCGGGGTGCCGCTCGATGATGCGCCGCGCGATCGTCTGCTTGGCGAAGGTGGACGAGGCGATGCGGTAGCGATCCTGATCCTCGGCGATGGCGTAGTCCATCCGCTCCGACTCGCTCAGCTCGATCCGCACCTCGAAGCAGGCCGCCGGGGCGATGAAGCCCTGCGCCTCGATGTCCTTCCATGCGGCGTCGTAGCGCTTCGGCCCGATGAGGCTGAAGACGTCGCCCTCGCGGCCGTCCTCGCGCACGAGCGTCGCGGTGAGTCCGAGGCGGCGGCGGGCCTGGAGCTCCGCCGTGAGCTTGAACACCGGGGCGGGGAGGAGATGCACCTCGTCGTAGACGATGACGCCCCAGTCCTCCGCGTTGAGCAGCGAGAGATGCGCGTACTCGCCCTTCCTGCGGCTCGTGAGGATCTGGTAGGTCGCGATCGTGACGGGCTTCACCTCCTTCACCTGACCGGAGTACTCCCCGATCTCCTCCTCGGTGAGGGTGGTGCGCCGCAGCAGCTCGTCGCGCCACTGCCTGGCGGACACCGCGTTGGTGACGAGGATCAGCGTCTTCGCTCCGACGGCGGCCATGGAGGCCGCGCCGACGATCGTCTTCCCCGCGCCGCACGGCAGCACGACGACGCCGGAACCGCCCCGCTGGAAGGCCTCGACCGCTTTCGCCTGGTAGTCGCGGAGCTCCCAGTCCTCCCGCCCCTCCCGACTGAAGTCGAGTTCGATGTCGTACGGGTCGCCCGGGGTGTAACCGGCGAGATCCTCCGCCGGCCAGCCGCGGGCCACGAGCTGCTGCTTCAGCTCGCCCCGCGCCCACGCCTCGACGGGATAGGTGCGCTCGTCGAGACGGTTTCCGAGCAGCGGCGCGATCTTCTTCGCGCTCGAGACCTCGCGCAGGATCGCGGGCTCGTCGGAGCGCAGGATCAGCTCGCCGGCGTGCTCCCCGCCGTACTCCTCATCGCCGGCGCGCTCGATCGTGAGGCGGCCGTAGCGCCGCATCGTATCGGCGATCTCGCCGGCGACGCCCGAGGGCACGGGGAACTTCGCGTGCCGGTTCAGCGTCTCGAGGATCTCCTCCGCGGTGTGGCCCGCGGCGCGCGCGTTCCAGAGGCCGAGGCGCGTGACGCGGTAGGTGTGGATGTGCTCGGGTGCGCGTTCGAGTTCGGCGAACACCGCGAGCTCGTGCCTGGCGTCCTCCGCGTCGGGATGGGCGACCTCGAGGAGGACGGTGTGGTCGCTCTGCACGATGAGGGGGCCGAGAGTCATAGCGGACCATTCTACTCCCGGCTCCGGGATCCGCGCTGGGGGCGGCCGGTCCGGTGGAGCCGGAGGGAGGCTGCGTCCGGCGCCTCAGACCGATTCGACCGCGGTGATGACGCTCACCGGCAGCGTGCGCTCCACGCCGGCGGACTGGTCGGTCGCGCGCAGGCGGCCGCCGTTCACCGAGACGGGCAGGAGCGTGAAGGTGTGCCGCTGCCCGCGCGCCTCGGCCGTGACCAGCACGGGGCTGCGGTCCCGGATGGCGAGCTCGAGCCTCCGGGTGAAGTCCGCGGAGCCCGGCTCCGAGCGGGCGGCGAGATAGACGCGCTCGACGAGGGCGCCGAGCGGGGCGGGCAGCGCGTCGGGGTCGCTCGGGCCGGGGGCGCCCGGGGCGGCGTCCGACGGGGAGGCCGGCGGTGCCGGCGCCCGATCGGCCGAAGCGCCGCTCGCGTGATAGCGCGCGTCGGCCAGCGCCGCCGCGACGTGCTCGGATCGCAGCCGGGAGAAGAGCCGAGTGCCGGTGGGGGAGCGGCGATGCAGCTGCAGATGCTGCAGCGCCCGATCGACGAGCAGCGTGTCGGCGAGATCGAGGCGCGACACCGTGATGCTCGTGCGGCCCTCGTCGCCCGTGTGCTCGGCGACGACGATGCTTCCGACGCGCTCGGCCAGCGCGTCGAGGAGGTAGTCGAGCGGCTGCGGGATCCCGGTGAGGGAGAGTCGTGTGAAGATCCCGCGCACCTCCGCGGCCGAGCGACCGCGGTCGAGCGCTTCGGCGACCGAGGCGTCCGCGATCCGCCGCGTCGAGGCGACCCCGATGTGCTCCGGCCGCGTGACCGCCGCGAGGTCCGCCTCGTCCTCGGGAGCCAGCGGTCCCGGGACGACGACGCTGAGGTCCGGTTGCACGTAGACGCCGGGGCGGCGGGGGGCATCTGCGCCGCGACGATGGCGGCGGCGGCCTCCCGGTCGCCGGCGAGCAGCCGCTCGAAGGCCGGGCACAGCACCCCGCCGACGGTCGCGCCGGCGTACTCCGCGGCCGCGACGAACGCCGCGACGGCGCTCCGATCCGCGTCGGGGAGCAGCGGGTACTCCACGGGGAGCCGCGCGGCGGCCGCCGCGAGATCCGAGCCGGGATCCGGATCGACCCCGAGGAGGGCGCGCAGCTGGGGCGCGAGCCCGGCCGCGAGGGAGTCCGCGAGGGCGAGCCAGCGCGCCCCGTGGGGCAGGGCGAGCCAGCCCTCCGAGCGGGCCGAGACCACGAGCGTCGCCTCCTCCGCGACGGGTGCAGCGAGGCCCGCGCGCTGGAGCAGCCCGAAGGCGAGCGCGACATCCTCGGGGGCGACGCCCGTGTGCTCCGCGGCGGCGCGGACGGTGGCGACGGCGACCGTGCGGTTCCGGTTGAGTCGCCCCGGGCGCTCCCGCAGCAGGCGGAGGCACTCGGCCGCCTGCCCGACCGCCGTGAGCCCCGCGGCGAACCAGGCGTCCGTGTCCGCGGGTTCCGCTGCGGCCGGGGAGCCGCCGCCCGCGGCCGCGCCCTCGGCGCCCGCCCCGCCGACAGCCTGCGCCGGGGCGGGTGCGGCCCGCTCGGCGAGGGCCTCCCGCACCGCGGCGACGACCTCCGGGAGTCGCGCGGGCCGCGTGCGGGACGATGCGGTGCCGGAGGCTCTCGGCGCGCCCTCGGGTCCCGGTGCGCCCTCGGGTCCCGGTGCGCCCTCGGGCCCCGGTGCGCCCTCGGCGCCCAGCAGCCCGAGCGCCGTCAGCGCGGCGACCCGGGCGGCCGCGTCGCCCGCACCGCCTGCATCGCCCGCACCGCCTGCATCGCCCGTACCGTCTGCGTCGCCCGCACCGTCCGGCAGCGGCGCCGCGTCGCCGAGGAGGGCGAGCGCGGAGCGATCGAGCGGGGCGATGGCTCGGGCGATCGAGTCGGGGCGGAGGAGCTCCGCGGCCAGGCCGATGGGGTCGAGCACGCTGTTCGGCGCCTGGGGGCGTCGCCGCGCCACGAGGCGTTCGAGGGCCTCCCGGTCCATCGCGGCGATGGACGTGGCGAGGGCGAGGGTGCCGCTCATGGCCGGGCCGGGCTCAGCGGCCCGAGTTCCGCCGGAACTCGGCGCGCCGCCGGCGCTGGCTGATGATGAGGAGGGCGACGAGCAGCACGAAGCCGATCGGCAGGCCGATGAGCGAGACGCCGTAGACCACCGGCCACAGCCCCTCCGCCGCGGCGTAGCGATCGTTCATCCCCACGATGAGCGTGGCGAAGAAGGACAGCAGCGCGATCGCGATGATGGCGAGCGACGCGTAGGCGAGGATGCGCTCGAGGAGCGACGGGGGAGCGGGTTCAGTGGACATCCGCACCATTTTATCGAGGAAGCGGCTGCGCTCGCAGCAAGGGCGCTGGAGTAGACTCGGATGGATATGCGGGCGCACGCCCGCGGGCGCGGTGCGCGGGCGTTGCGACGGCCGCCGCCGCAGGGTTCGAGACGGAGAGGGACGAGGCATGCCGAACGGCAAGGTCAGGTTCTACGACGAGGCGAAGGGCTTCGGGTTCATCCAGGGGGATGACGGCGCGCAGGTCTACCTGCACGCCTCGGTGGTCCCCGACGACGCCGAGGTGCAGCCCGGAACGCGCCTCGAGTACAGCGTGGGCGAGGGCAAGCGCGGGCCGCAGGCGCTGTCCGTGCGCATCATCGACACGCCGCGCCTGGCCAAGCGCAGCCGCAAGTCCGCCGATGAAATGGCCGTCATCGTGGAGGATCTCGTGAAGCTGCTCGACGCCCTCGGCGGCCGCCTCAAGAACGGGCAGTACCCCGAACGACAGCAGTCGCGGAAGGTGGCGACCATGCTGCGCCGCGTGGCGGACGATTTCGATGTCTGAGTCGGGGGAGGCGCAGGCCATGAGCGCTGACGTGACGGGGACCGCCCCGGCGGCCGCCGATCCGGTGCTGCTCGCGGCGCGCGATCAGGCGCGCGCGGCGCTCGCCGAGATCACCGACGCCGCGACCATCGGCTCGGACGACGGGCACGAGGTGCACGAGGCGCACGTGCTCACCCTGTTCTTCGAGTGCCGGAAGCCGGGGTACCCTGGGTGGCGATGGGCGGCGACCGTCGCCCGCGTCGACGAGGGCTCGCCGGTCAACGTGCTCGAGGTCGAGCTCCTCCCGGGCGTCGGCGCCGTGGTCGCGCCCGACTGGGTGCCGTGGTCCGAGCGACTCGCGCAGTACCGCGAGACCCAGGCGCGTCAGGCCTCGGACGAGGCCGCCGCCGCCGAGGAGGCCGCGGCCGAGCTCAGCGAGGAGGACGAGGTGGATCCCGATGAGGATCTGCTCGACAACGACTTCAGCGACTTCGACGACGAGATCGACGGCGTCGACCTCGACGAGGACGACGACGCGGATGATGACGACGACGCGGACGACGATGCCGATGCCGAGGACCGCGCCGATGCCGCCGACGACACCGAGCTCTTCGCGGACGATGACGTGGACGACGACGCCGAGGCGGACGATGACGACGACGCGGAGGACGACACCGACGACGAGGAGTAGTCGGCGACGCCCGGCGGGCGCCGCACCCTGCTGAGGGCCGTGCCGGATCGGCGCGGCCCTCAGCCGTCCCGTCCGGGGCCGCGCGCGAGCGAACCGCGGAAAATACGTAGGATGCCCGGATCCCGCCGCCGCGATCCTCCCCGTAGTGTTGCTCTCCATACAACGGGGGCTCATATGAGCGGACATCGAGACTCCGGGCGTCGGTCTCGACGCCCGGTCGGACGCGGACGGCCCGAGGTTTTCCCCCTATTGTCCTCGGGTCGTGCCGCTCTTCTGCGGGACGCTATCGACGCTCGAGCACGTAGTCGATCGCGCCAGTGAGCGCGCGCACGTCATCGGGCTCGATCGCCGTGAACGTCGCGATGCGCAGCTGATTGCGGCCGAGCTTGCGGTAGGGCTCGGTGTCGACGATCCCGTTCGCGCGGAGGGCGCGGGAGATCTCCGCGGCGTCCACGGACTCGTCGAAGTCGATCGTCACGACGACCTGCGAGCGGTGATCCGGATCGGAGACGAACGGCGTCGCGGCCGCGGTGCGCTCGGCCCAGTCGTAGAGCACGCCGGACGACTCCGCGGTCCGCGACGCCGCCCAGGCGAGGCCGCCCTGGCCGTTGATCCACCGGATCTGCTCGTCCATGAGTCCGAGCGTCGCGAGCGCGGGCGTGTTGAGGGTCTGATTCTTCCGCGAGTTCTCGAGCGCCCCCGCGAGATTGAGCGTCTCGGGGATGTACCGCCCGGAGGCCGCCACGCGCTCGATGCGCTCGATGGCCGCGGGGGAGACGAGCGCGAACCACAGCCCGCCGTCGGAGGCGAAGTTCTTCTGCGGCGAGAAGTAGTAGACGTCGACCTCGGACGCATCGAAGTCGATGCCGCCGGCGCCGCTCGTCGCGTCGACGACGGTGAGCGCGCCCGGGTCGCCCGTGACGCGGCGGACGGGGGCCATGACGCCCGTCGAGGTCTCGTTGTGCGGGTAGGCGTAGACGTCGACCCCCGCGAGCGGTGCGGTCTGGGAGCGCGAACCCGCGTCGGCGCTGCGCACGTCGGGGTCCTCGAGGAACGGTGCGGCCTGCGCGGCCTTCGCGAACTTCGACCCGAACTCGCCGAAGGCGAGATGCTGACTGCGGCGCTCGATGAGCGAGTGGACCGCCGAGTCCCAGAAGGTGGTCGCGCCGCCGTTGGCGAGGAGCACCTCGTAGCCCTCCGGCGCGCGGAAGAGCTCTGCGAGCCCCGAACGGACGTTGCCGACGAGATCCTTCACGGGGGCCTGCCGATGGGAGGTGCCGAGGACGCGCGGCTGCAGCGTCGCGAGGAAGTCGAGCTGCTCGGAGCGCACCTTCGAAGGGCCGCACCCGAAGCGACCGTCGGCGGGCAGGAGTTCGGTGGGGATCGTGATGTCGGCCATGCGCACGAGTCTACCGATCCGTCAGGACCGCCCCGCGGCGTCGATGCGTGCGCCGATCCTCGCCTCCGCCGTCGTCGCGGCCATGCTCTAGGCTGTAAGGCGACCCTAAGTTGGAGAGGACCGCTGATGACGGATCTGATCGATACGACCGAAATGTACCTCCGCACCATCCTCGAGCTCGAGGAGGAGGGGATCGTCCCCCTGCGCGCGCGCATTTCGGAGAGGCTCGGGCACTCCGGGCCGACCGTGTCGCAGACCGTGGGGCGCATGGAGCGCGACGGGCTCGTCGTCGTCACCGACGATCGCCGGCTCGAACTCACCGGCCCCGGCCGCACCAAGGCCGTGCACGTCATGCGCAAGCACCGGCTCGCCGAGCGGCTGCTGTCCGACGTCATCGGACTCGAGTGGGCCTTCGTGCACGAGGAGGCGTGCCGATGGGAGCACGTCATGAGCGAGCGCGTCGAGCGGAAGCTGCTGACCATCCTCGACCATCCCACCGAGTCGCCCTACGGCAATCCGATCCCGGGTCTCGAAGAGCTCGGCGACGTGCGCGCCGGTTCCTTCCAGACCGGGGTCGTCGGGCTCGGGGAACTGCTCATCGATCCCGAAGCCAGCGTCACGGCGCGCATCAAGCGCCTGGCTGAGCCCGTGCAGACCGATCCCGAGCTGCTGGAGCAGCTGGCCTCCGCCGGCGTGCTCCCCGGCAGCCGGGCCTCCTTCTCCCGCCGCGGCACGACCGTGCACGTGGAGGTCGAGGGATCGAGCGAGGCGATCGACCTCCCGCTGGAGGTCGCCGCCCACCTCTTCGTCTCGCAGTAGGCGGGACGCGGCTCACCCGGGCGGCGCGCACGTCGCCCGGGTGAGGGCTGCGCGGCGCCGAGGAGCGGCGCGCACAGGAACCGTCCGGGCCCCGGACAGTCCACCAATGGAGTTGATAGACCGAGGAGTCGCTTGTGACGTTGCCCACCCCCGAAGCCCACCTGCAGTCCGTGCTCGAGGCGGTCGAGACCCGCAACAGCGGAGAGGCCGAGTTCCTGCAGGCCGCCCGCGAGGTGCTGGAGACCCTCGCCCCGGTGCTCGCGGAGCATCCCGAGTTCATCGAGGCGGGGATCCTCGAGCGGCTGGTGGAGCCGGAGCGCCAGCTCATCTTCCGGGTCCCGTGGACCGATGATGCCGGCAGGGTGCGGGTCAACCGAGGGTTCCGTGTGCAGTTCAACTCGGCGCTCGGCCCCTATAAGGGGGGATTGCGCTTCCACCCGACGGTCAACCTCTCCGTCGTGAAGTTCCTCGGTTTCGAGCAGATCTTCAAGAACGCGCTCACCTCGCAGCGCATCGGCGGCGGCAAGGGCGGCTCGGACTTCGACCCCTCGGGCAGGAGCGACGCGGAGGTCATGCGCTTCTGCCAGAGCTTCATGACGGAGCTCGTGCACCGCATCGGCGAGCACACCGATATCCCCGCCGGCGACATCGGCGTCGGGGCGCGCGAGATCGGCTACCTCTTCGGGCAGTACCGGCGCATCACGCAGCGCTACGAGGCGGGCGTGCTCACCGGGAAGGGCGTCGGCTGGGGCGGTGCCGAGGTGCGCACCGAGGCGACCGGGTACGGCGCGGTCTTCTTCGCGGAGGAGATGCTGCTGCGCGCGGGCGAGGCGATCGAGGGCCGCCACGCGGTGGTGTCGGGATCGGGCAACGTCGCCACCTACGCGATCGAGAAGATCCAGCAGCTCGGCGGGCGAGCGCTCACCGCCTCCGATTCCAGCGGGTACATCGTGGACGAGGAGGGCATCGACCTCGAGGTCCTCAAGCAGGTGAAGGGGGTCGAGCGCGCCCGGATCTCGGAGTACGCGGCCCGCCGCCCCTCCGCGAGATTCGTCGCCGGCGGCTCGGTGTGGGACGTGCCCGCGCAGCTCGCGTTCCCGTGCGCCACGCAGAACGAGCTCGACGCCGAAGCCGCGCGGACGCTGCTGAAGAACGGCGTGCGCGCGGTCTCCGAGGGGGCGAACATGCCGACCACGCCGGAGGCCGTGGAGCTCTTCCAGGGGGCGGGGGTGCTCTTCGCCCCGGGCAAGGCCGCGAACGCGGGAGGCGTGGCGACCTCGGCGCTCGAGATGAGCCAGAACGCGGCGCGCTCGCGCTGGGATCGCGACAAGAGCGAGTCCCGCCTGCACGGCATCATGCGCGACGTGCACGAGGCGAGCTACGCGGCGTCGGAGCGCTACGGGCGGCCCGGCGACTACGTGCTGGGCGCGAACTCCGCGGCATTCGTGACCGTGGCGCAGGCGATGCTCGAGCAGGGCGTGATCTGACCGTTGATTCGCTCGACGTCGAGAGATTCCGGGGCGTCTCGGCGCCCCGGATTTCCCGGTGTTTCCGGGCGAACCGAGGGTTGCCGCGGGTGAGCGTGACAATTTCGTGATCTTCGGTTACCCTTGAACGGTCGCGGTCCGGAAGGGCCGTTCCTCATGCAGGACAGAGAACAGTAAGCGAACGTTAGGCAGATATTCTCGTGGCTCAGAACCCCAGCACGGACCTCGCACTCGTCGGCGACGGCGCCAAGTCCACCAAGGCGAAGCGCGTCGCGCAGATGGCGGGAGCTGCCGTACTCAGTTTCGGCCTCGTTGGGACCTTCAGTCTCCCGGCGTACGCCACGAGCCCCGACCCCGAGGGCATGCCCGACGGCTTCGCGGCCGCGCAGACGCTCGAGACGGTCGACGTGGACGCCAGCGTGCTGCCGCTGACCGCGCCCGATGGCGAGGTCGGCGCGGAGATCCTCGAGCAGGAGGCCGCCGCCAAGGCCGCTGAAGAGGCCGCGGCCAAGGCCGCCGAGGAGCAGGCTGCTCAGAACGCCGCTGCTGCCGGCGGTGCGGGTGAGACCCCGAAGTCGAACGGCTACTCCGGCGCCGACGTGCCCGCGGGTGCCGGCGCTCAGGGCATCGTCGCCGCGGCGATGGCCCAGCTCGGCCAGTACCAGGACTGCACCGCGCTCGTCGAGCGCTCGCTGCGCGCGATCGGCATCCCCGCCGGCGACCTCGGCACACAGGTCGGCGAGTACACCGGCCTCGGCGGCACGCTCGTCACGAGCGGCGACTACGCCCCCGGCGACGTGCTCGTCTGGTCCGGGCGTCACGTCGCCGTCTACATCGGCAACGGCCAGGCCGTGCACGGCGGCTACGGCGGCAACCAGACCGTGATCGCGAGCGCGTTCCTCGACGGTGCGCCCAACGGTGTGGTCCGCTTCGGCTGATCCGCACGGCGACGACGTCGAAACGGGCGGGGCTTCGGCCCCGCCCGTTTTCGTGTGCCCGCGGCGCGGGAGCGGGCGTAGATGAGGAGTGCCCCAGAGAGGAATCGAACCTCCGACACCTTCTTTAGGAGAGAAGTGCTCTATCCACTGAGCTACTGGGGCGGAGCCGCGAACGGCCTCTGAGAGTCTAGCGCACGGCCCGCCCGCGATCCGCGCCGGGCCGTCGTCGCCGTCGCAATCGTCACCGTCATCGTCGTCACCGTCTTCGCACGTCAGAAGATGTCACTGCACGGTGCCTCAGGCCGCAACTTCTGACGTGCGTGGGGCTGGGGTGAGTGATCTGCGGCCGGATCCGTTCCCGCGGGTCGGGCGATGACACGACGGGATCCCGCGCGACGCGATCCTCTCGGAGCTCGGAGGACGCGTGGGGGAGCGACGTCGAGCGCGCGACGGGGCGCGCGGGGAGCGCGAGGGAGGGACGTCGAGCGCGAGGGCGCGACGACGAGCGCACGATGGAGAGAGCGGGGTCGCGAGGGGTCAGCCGGCGAGGATCCGGGTCAGGCCGACGGTCAGCAGCGAGGCGGCGAAGAGGAGGATGAGGGACGCGAGGACGAGGCCCGCGATCGCCGCCCAGAGGAGCGGCCCGCGTCGGCGCACTGCGCGCGCGCCGATGGCGACCGCGACGACCGCAACGGCCAGGTAGAGGACGTAGCCGGGCACGCCCTCCTGCACGAGGAACGGCACCAGCGCGGCGACCACACCGGCGAGGAGCGCCAGCAGGTGGCGGTTCCGACTCCGGACGGCGTCGGAACGGCTCTCGATCGGGGGCATGGCCGCCATCCTAACGAAGCCGAACCGGGCGCGGCGGCAGCACCGATGCCCCCGCGGCGTCTCATCAGTGCGCCGGCGCCCGTGCGCCGGTGACCGCCACACCGGCGACCGCCACGCCGGCGACCGGCATACCGATCACCGGGCGAGGGGCGCTCAGCGTGTCCCGTGCGGCACACCCGGCCACGAGGGGAAGGGGTCGGGGAGGCCGATCCAGGATGCGGGACCGGCGGCGAACTCGGCGTCGTCGAGTGCGGCCTCGTCGAGCGCGGCTCGCAATCCGTCGACGTCGAGATCGAGGCCGATGACGGCGAGATCCTGACCGAGCGCCAGCAGTCCGGCGGCATCCGCCCATTCGGATCCGAGCTCCGCCGTGACCCCGGCGTCGTCGGCGTCCCGGGCGGCGTCGAACCGGACCGCGGGGCCGTCGAGCGCCAGCGGATCGAAGGAGATCATCCGACCCACGTGGTCCCATCGGGCGACGACGCCGGGACGCGTGGCGAGGCGGCAGAATCCGACGGAGCGGAGCACCGTGCCGAACGCGGCCGCTTCGATGCGTTCGTCCAGGAGCCGCGCGAGCCGCCCCGGGTGGAACGGGCGGAGCTGCTCGTATCGGAAGGCCCGCACGCGCGGATCGGTCATATGCGGGTCGAAGTCGCCGTTCAGGATCGCGACCCATCCCGGTCGCTCCTGCGCGGCCCCGAAGCCGCCACCGCTCGCCCCTGCGGCTCCGGATCCGGAATCCTCGCCGTCGCGGTGCAGCCGCAGGCGCGCCGCGGGTGCGAGGTGGCTCACGAGCGCCATTGCGGTCGAGAGCTCAGGCGTCTCCACCGCCTCCCAATTCACGAGCACGACCGTCGAGGCGAATTCGATCTGCGTCGCGGCGAGCAGCGCCCGCGCGATCCCGTCGATGCCGGGTCGGCCCGGAACCCGTCGCACGGCGTAGTCGTCTCGGGCGAGCTCCTGCATCAGGTGGAGCGCGTCGACCACGCAGACGATCTCCCGCAGCTGCAAGTCCTCAGCGCCTTCCGCGAAGGCGCCGATGATCCTGGCGACGGGGACCTCCGCCGGGAACTCGACGACGGCGCCGGACGCCCGGTCGCTCCACGGAGCGAGCGCGAGCGCCTCATCGAGGGGGTCGGGGGACATCGCGAGGCGCGCGGCCGAGACGAGCATGCGGGGCGGGGCGGCTGCGAGGCGGCGGGCGTACTGCTGCCGTTCGGGGGCGCACGCGCCGACGACGGCGGTGATGTTCACTCGGTCCATGTGGTCCTTCCGTGTTCGCGCGCCGCCGATGCGCGCGCCGCCTGTGTGTGCGGCGTCGACTGGGGCGATGACTCCATGTAATGATAACGATTATCAACAAGAAGGGGAGGCGTGAGGATTCGCGCGTCGCTGAGATCGTTGCTGCGCCAACCGGCACCCGGAGCCGAGCTCGATCTCCGGCTCGGCCCGGCTCACGACCCGACGGGCGGATCGATGAGCAGCGCGACGCGTTCCGCGAGGAACGCCGAGAGCGCGGGGGCTCCGGCGAGCGGCGCCCCCGCGCGCCAGCGCACCCGGATCTCGCCCTCGGCGAAGCCCAGCGGGGAGCCCGGGTCGGCGAGCGCCGCGAGCCCCGCGGGGTCGTCGAGGGGGAGGGCGACGGCGTCGTAGTTGACGGGCGTGCCCGCTGCGTAGCCGCCGCGGAGCGCGGCCGCGGCGATCTCGCGACGCTCCTCGCGCGAGAGGTCCTGATAGCCGGGGCGCCCGCGCTCCGCCGCCCGCGTGGCCCGGCCGAGCGCGAAGAGGCGCCCGTCGGTGCCGAGCAGCAGCGCGCCGATCCGCCATGCCTCGCCGAGCGGGCGCATGGTCGCCGGTCGTGTGCGCAGCAGCCCCCGGCGCGGCGGCACGTACTCGGCGAGCGCCTCGGGCGCGACGTCCGCGGCGCGGAGACGCTCGACGGCTTCCGCGCAGGCCAGAAGGGCGCGCTCGCGCGCCGCCGATTCCTGTGCTCCGCTCATCCCGCCAGTGTATTCGGGGCGGCCAGACGCAGAGCTAGACTCGATGGGATGACCACTTCGTCCGGCGCGCAGCGCGCGGTGCAGCGCTCGGCCCGGACGAACACCGTGCGCGCCATGCTCCTCGTGCTCACGGGCTCCATCGGGATGCAGCTCTCCGCCGTCGTCGCCCTCGGGCTGTTCGCGCCGCTCGGCGTGCTCGGCACGAGCTCGTTGCGCATGCTCATCGCCGCCGCGATCCTGCTCGCGATCTTCCGGCCCCGCGTGCGCGGTCGGAGCCGCGCCGAGTGGTTCGGGATCGTGCTCTACGGCGTCGCGATGGCCACGATGAACGCCTTCCTCTATCTCGCGGTGGATCGGCTGCCCCTCGGCGTCGCGACCACGATCGACTTCCTCGGCCCCTGCGCGGTCGCCCTGGTCGCGGCCCGGCGGGTCAGGGAGGGGCTCCTCGCTGTCGTCGCCCTGCTCGGGGTCGCCCTCATCGCGGGCTTCGGCGGCGAGCTCGATCCCCTCGGCCTGATGTTCGCCGTGCTCGCGGGCGCCGCCTTCGGGCTCTACACCCTGCTGGCGGCGCGCGTCGGCCAATCCGAGGGCGGCCTGCCCGGCGTCGCGCTGTCCGTGACCGTCGCGGCCGTGCTCACGCTGCCGTTCTCCGTGCCAGCGATGCCGCAGCTGCGCCCCGAGCACCTGCTCGCGCTCGTCGTCTCGGCGCTGCTCGGCACGGCGCTCGCCTTCACGGTCGACACGATCGCGGGCCGCCTCACCTCGGCGCGCGTGCTCGGCGTGTTCTTCGCCTTCGACCCCGTGATGGGAACGCTCATCGGCGCACTGCTGCTCGGACAGCTCCTCACCCCGGTGGCGCTCTGCGGCGTCGTGCTGGTCGTCGCCGCGGGAGCCGGGATCGTCTGGCTCGCGGGCGGCAAGCGCCGGACGGCGGGGCCGCCCGGGTCGGGGACCGACGAGCCGGCGGCGCCCGCGCCGGATCCGGCGTCGTAGGCTGATCGCGTGAGCCATGCAGCGGATGCCCCAGAGCCCGGAGTCGCCTCCCTCGAGATCGAGCGGAAGTACGAGGCGAGTCGGGGGGTGCTCCTGCCGCGCGACTTCTCCGCGGCGGGCCTCGTCGCGGAGGCGCCGGTCATGCACCGGCTCGTGGCGCGCTACTTCGACACCGCGACCGGGAAGCTCGCCCGGCGCGGGTTCGCCCTGCGCAGCCGCGCGGGCGGCAAGGACGCCGGCTGGCATCTGAAGCAGCGCGGTGCGGACGGCGTCCGCGAGCTGCTGTGGCCGCCGGCGGAGGCGATGCCCGACGGGCTGCGCGCCGAGCTCCGGGAGCGGATCGGTGCGGCGGCCGACGCCGTGCGCGAGATCGCCGAGCTCCGCACGGAGCGCTCGGTCGTGGTGCTGCGCGACGCCTCGGGCGCGGCGCGCGTGGAGCTCGCCGACGACAGCGTGCGCGCGCGATCCTTCGCCGAGGGGGACGCGCCCGTCTCCCGGGCCTGGCGCGAATGGGAGGCGGAGCTCCTCGCGGGGGACGCGCGGATCCTCGATCTCGTCGAGCCCGTGCTCCTCGCGGCGGGTGCGACGCATTCGCTCAGTTTCGCGAAGATCGCGCGGGCGACCGGGCAGCTCGGCGCCGCCGCGCGGGCCGCGGGAGCCGGGGCGGAGACGCTCGCAGCGCTCGCGGCCCTCGACCGCGCGGATCGGGCGGCGGGGACCGCCGGGACGGCGGATGCCGGGTCGACCGGGGCCGCCGCGGCGGGCGCGGGAGCCGCTGACGCCGGATCCTGAGATTCCCGCGGCGAGCAGCCGGTGCGCGCCACGTAGGCTGGAGGGCATGAGCAAGGGATCGAAGCCGGGCAAGCCCGAGCAGCCCACCCCGCAGGCGCGGCGCAAGCAGATCATCGTCGGCCTCGTCATGGGCGCCGTCGTCGGCGTCGTCATCGGGGCGCTCACGCAGTTCTGGCTGTGGGTGCCGGCGGGCCTCGCGCTCGGCCTCGCGACCGGCGCGATCATGAAGCCGCCGGCCGCCTAGCGTCGCGGCTGCGCGGTGATCGGAGTCGCCGGAACCGTGCGAGCCGGGCGCGGCCGCGTGCGCCGGTGCGGCGAGACCGCCGGTGCGGCGAGACCGCCGGTGCGGCGAGAGCGCAGGTGCTCCGTGTAGTCAACGCCATTGACATGGCCATTTACAATGCGAGGCGGATGTGCGAGGATCGGGGGAGACGCCGAAACGGGGAGCCCCATGCAGTCCATCATCTTCGAAACCCACAAGCCCGCAGCCGGGATCGTCGACGCCTCGCTCGCGACCACGAAGCTCGGTTGCTTCTGGACCGACGACATCGCCGGCTCCGTTGCGGAGTACCCTGCCCTGCCGGGCGACGCCCGCGTGGACGACGCCGTGGTGGGCGGCGGCTTCGCGGGCCTCTGGACCGCCATCAAACTGAAGACCGAGCACCCGGAGCGGCGGATCGTGCTGCTCGAAGCCGTGCGGATCGGCTGGGCGGCGTCCGGCCGCAACGGCGGCTTCTGCGAGGCGAGCATCACCCACGGCGAGCCGAACGCCGAGGCGCGCTGGCCGGAGGAGACCGGCACGCTGCGCCGCCTCGGTTACGAGAACCTCGATGCGATCGAGCGCTTCATCGCCGAGCACGGCCTCGACGTCGACTTCGAGCGCAACGGCACCATGTCCGTCGCGAACGAGCCCTATCAGGTCGAGTGGCTCGGCGAGAGCGAGGACGCCGAAGTCGTGACGCTCGACGCCGAGGGCGCCCGCGCCCGCATCAACTCGCCGACCTTCCTCGGCGCCGACTTCTCGCCACGCGAGAACGCGAACGTGCACCCCGCGAAGCTCGCGGCGGAGCTCGCGCGGCACGCCGCGGAGATCGGCGTCGAGATCCACGAGCACACGCCCGTGCAGCGCCTCGACGGTGCGAGCGGCGCGCCGATCCGGCTCGTCACCGCCGCCGGCACCGTCACCGCCGAGCGGGTCGCGCTGTGCACCAACGTCTTCCCCTCGCTCCTCAAGCGCTACCGCCTCCACACGATCCCGGTGTACGACTACGTGCTCATGACCGAGCCGCTGAGCGAGGAGCAGCTCGCCTCGATCGGCTGGGAGGGCCGCGAGGGACTCTCCGACCTCGCGAACCAGTTCCACTACTCGCGGCTCACGAAGGACAACCGGATCCTCTGGGGCGGCTACGACGCGGTCTACCACTCCGGCGGCCGCATCAAGGCCGAGTACGAGGATCGCATGGAGAGCCATCGGAAGCTCGCGAGCCACTTCTTCACGACCTTCCCGCAGCTCGCCGGCATCCGCTTCACGCACCGCTGGGCCGGAGCGATCGACTCCTCGACCCGCTTCTGCGCCTTCTTCGGCCAGGCGTACGGCGGTCGCGTGCAGTACGTCTCCGGCTTCACGGGTCTCGGCGTCGGCGCCACCCACTTCGCGGCGGACGTCATCGCCGATCGCTTCGCCGGCCGCGTCACCGAGCGCACCGAGCTCCAGATGGTGCAGCAGATGCCGCTGCCCTTCCCGCCCGAGCCCGCGGCGTCGATCGGCGTGAACCTCTTCCGCTGGTCCTTCGACCGGGCGGATCACAACGGCGGCAAGCGCAACGTCTTCCTGAAGGCCATGGACGCCATCGGCTTCGGGTTCGACTCGTGAGCGGCGGGCTGCCCGAAGGGCGCAACGCCGTCGTGCGC
Organism: Leucobacter allii; assembly: GCF_022919155.1. Taxonomy (NCBI): domain Bacteria; kingdom Bacillati; phylum Actinomycetota; class Actinomycetes; order Micrococcales; family Microbacteriaceae; genus Leucobacter; species Leucobacter allii. The sequence goes on along the minus strand of NZ_CP095045.1, from coordinate 2,593,130 downwards.
GGCCTCGACGTCGAGCTCGAGCTCGAGCGGGTCGACGCCGCCGACACCGTGTCGGGGGAGCCGCGTCAGGGCATCCTCGAGCTCGGTGCCGTGGGCGCGACCCAGCTCGGCATCTGGGAGCTCCGCGGCGGCGCCGTCACCGACACCGAGGTCGACGAGTGCTTCGTCGTGCTCTCCGGCGCGGCGGTCATCGAACTGCTCGAGGTGCCGGGGCGCCCGGAGGAGGCGGGGCGCACGATCGAGGTCGGCGCCGGCTACGTCATGCGACTCGTCGCGGGGACCCGGACGCGCTGGACCGTCGACGAGCATGTCCGGAAGGTCTACCTCGCGGCGGAGTGACGAGCGCGGCCCCCCGGAGGGCGAGGGCCTCGGTGCCCCGGGGCTCCCCTGGGAGCTTCCTGAGCGCTAGGATGTGGGATTGGCCGCGCCGCCCGACGACGGGCGTGCCGCGAGACCCGCACAGACCCGAGGAGCCCCGATGTCCCTGCCCTGGAAGGCCCACGGAGACGGCACGCACGTCTCGCCCGACGCGATCGTGCTCCCCGAGGAGCGGCTGAGCTGGCCGCGCACCATCGGGTTCGGCGCGCAGCACGTCGTCGCCATGTTCGGCGCGACCTTCCTCGTGCCCCTGATCACGGGATTCAGCCCGACCGCGACGCTCTTCTTCTCGGGCCTCGGCACCCTGCTCTTCCTCCTCCTGACGGGCAATCGCCTGCCGAGCTACCTCGGCTCCTCCTTCGCCTTCATCGCCCCGATCGCCGCGGCGCTCGCCGGGGGCGCCCCCGAGCAGCCCGATCTCGGACGCGCGTCCTTCGGCATCCTGGCGATCGGCGTGCTCATGGCGGTCGTCGGCATCATCGTCACCCGTTTCGGCACCGGGTGGATCAACGCCCTCATGCCGCCGGTCGTGATGGGCGCGATCGTCGCGCTCATCGGCTTCAACCTGGCACCCGCCGTGAAGAACAACTGGAACGCGACGGAGCTCTCGGGATGGGTCGCCCTCATCACCATCGCCTCGGTGCTGCTCATCACCGTGCTCTTCCGCGGCCTCATCGGGCGGCTCTCCATCGTCCTCGGCATGGTGGTCGGCTACATCGCGGCGATCCTCATGGGCGAGATCGACTTCTCCGGCGTCGCGGGCGCCGCGTGGTTCGGGCTGCCCGCGTTCCACGCCGTCGGCAACCCCTTCGCCGATCCGACGCTGTGGGGGCTGCTGCCCGCCTTCCTGCCCGTCGTTCTCGTGCTCATCGCCGAGAACGTGGGCCACGTGAAGAGCGTCGGGCTCATGATCGACCGCGACCTCGACCCGGTGACCGGCCGGGCGCTGCTCGCGGACGGCCTCTCGACCATGCTCGCGGGCTTCGGCGGCGGATCGGGCACGACGACCTACGGCGAGAACATCGGCGTCATGGCGGCCACCCGCGTCTACTCCACGGCCGCGTACTGGGTCGCGGGCATCATCGCGATCCTGCTGAGCTTCTCCCCGAAGATCGGCGCGGTCATCTTCTCGGTGCCCGCCGGCGTGCTCGCGGGCGTCACGGTCGCGCTCTACGGCCTCATCGGCCTCATCGGCGTGAAGATCTGGATCGACAACAAGGTCGACTTCTCGAAGCCCATCAACCAGTTCTCGGCCGCCGTCCCGCTCATCGTGGGCATCGCGGACTTCGGGCTGCAGATCGGCTCGGTCGTCTTCAACGGCATCGCGCTCGGCACGATCGCGGCGGTGCTCGTCTACCACGTCATGCGGCTGCTCGGGCGCGCCAGGGGCGGGGAGATGGACGTCGCGGACCCGGTGGTCACGGCGAGCACGGAGATGAACGCGGAGGCGGGCGCGGACCCCCGCGGGTAGACGCGCCACGAAACTCCGACCGCGTTGCGCGGAATCCCGAGATCTCCGCTTAGGGTGGCGGTGTGTGGAGTGTAGAGCGGCGACGGCGACCCGAGAAGGGGCGCGTCGTGAACGGTGCCGAGGAGTCGGCGCGGCCGGGTGACGGCGGCGACGCCGTCTCCGGCGCGGACCGGTCCGCCCAGTCGGCCGCGGCCGCGGCGTCCGAGACGCACGGGGCGCCCGGGACGCAGCACCGCAGCGAGGGCGCGCTCGCGAAGGCCCCGCAGCCCTTCCCCGAATCGCGGGACGACGATCCCGCGGCGCAGCTCAGCGGCCCCGTCTCGCTCGTCGACGCCTACGCGGACGAGCACGCGGCCTGGCGCCGGGAGCTGGCCGCCATCGGCGGGCGCAACCCGCTGCTCCATTTCGACGACCGGCCCGCGAACCGCATCGAGCTCTCCACGACGCATCCGGGCGGCCTTCCGCAGTTCATCACGGGCAACAAGATCCTGCTCTCCGCGCTCATCCGCGACGATCTGGCGCTCCGCCACGCCCGCGTCGCCGCGGGCAGGGTCACCGACAAGGCGATTGAGATGCGGACGGTGCGCGGCCTCGAGACCGTGAACCTCGGGGTGGGCATCGCGAAGTGGAGCTTCGAGGGCGAGGACTTCTGCGCGCCGGTGCTGCTGCGCCCGCTCGCGATCCGCCGCTACGGCCGCGACTTCGAGCTGAAGCTCAAGCAGTTCCCCGTCGTGAACTCGGAGCTGATCCGCGTGCTGCGCGAGCAGTTCGGGATCGCGCTCGACGCGCGCTCGCTCATCGAACTCTCGCAGTCCGAGGGCGTCTTCAAGCCGCAGCCCGTGATCGACCGGCTCCGCCAGATGGTGGCCGGGGTGCCCGACTTCGTCGTGCAGCCGCGCCTCGTCGTCTCCTCCTTCCACAATCTCGCGCAGGGCATGCTCGCCGACGCACGGGATCTCGACACCCCGATCCTCGCCGCCGTGTGCGGCAACGAGCCGGCCAGGCGCCGGCTCGCCGCGGCCTATCAGCCCGTGAGCGCGACGCCGCCGGACGATCGCTCGCCCGACACGGATCGCTACCTCTACGACGCCGATGCCGAGCAGGACGATGTGCTCGCCCAGATCGACGCGGGTCATTCGCTCGTGGTGCACACCCTGCCGGGCACGGGCGGCACGCAGACCGTGGTGAACGCGATCGGCAGCCTCGTGCGCGCCGGCAAACGCGTGCTCGTGGTATCGCCGCGCCGCGCCACGCTCGACGGCATCACGCACCGCCTGACGCGGGCCGGGCTCGCCGGGCTCTCCGTGAGCCCGCGCCGCCTGCGCCGCAACCTCGTGGAGGCGATCAGCCGCAACGAGAACGCCCGCACCGAGCAGCTCCGCGATGTCGATGAGGCGCTCGTGCGGCTGCGCGGCGTGCTGCTCGACTACCAGAGCGCGCTCTCCGAGCGGGACGCGCGGTTCGGCGTCTCCCCGCTGGAGGCGCTCCGCACCCTCACGCTGCTCGCGCTCTCCGAGCGGCCGCCGAGCACGACCGTGCGGCTCGACGACCAGGCGCTCGGCCAGCTCACGCTCGATCGATCCTCGGTCGCGGAGGCGCTCACCGAGGTCGCGAGGCTCGGCCAGTTCCAGTACGGTCCCGAGGACTCGCCCTGGTACGGGGTGAGCTTCGCGACGACCGAGGAGGCGCGCGCCGCCTACGGCCGAGCGGTCGACCTCGCCGAGTCCCAGCTGCCCCGTCTCATCTCGATGGCGAACGAGGTCGTCGGGCAGACCTCGATGCGGCCCTACGACACGATCGCGGAACTCGGGGTCTACCTGCGCCTGCTCATGGGCATCCGCGAGACCCTCGACCGCTTCACGCCCGAGGTGTACGACCGCTCCCTCACCGAGGTGATCGCGGCGCACGCGCCCCGCGGCGGCGAGGAGATGTCCTCGGCCAACAGGCGGCGGCTGCGCAAGCTCGCCCGCGAGTACGTGCGCCCGGGCGTGCACATCACCGACATGTACGCGCGGCTCGTGCAGATCCAGCAGCAGCGGGTGCTCTGGCAGCGCTACACGACCGTCGTCGGCGCGCGCCCCGAGGTGCCCCTCGGCATCTCGGACGTGGTCACCGCGTTCCAGACGGCCTATCAGGATCTCGACGAGCTCGACCGGGTGCTCGGCACCGCGAGCGACGCCGACCGCCTGAAGAACCTCACCCTCGGTCGGCTCGCCGCGCGGATCTCGGATCTCGCCAGGGAATCCGAGGCGCTGCAGAACATCCAGGAGCGCACGACGATCGTCGAGCGCATGCGCGCCGCGCACCTCGAGCCCCTGCTCGACGACCTCTCGGCGCGGCACGTGCCCGCCGAGGATGTCGCGGCCGAGCTCGAGCTGGCTTGGTGGCAGTCGGCCCTCGAGCGGATGCTGCAGACGAACCCGGCGCTGCTGAGCGGCAACACCGGCGTGATCGAGCGGCTCGAGGCCGACTTCCGGCTCGTCGACGACGCGCACTCGGGCGCCAACGGCACGCTGCTCGCGGCTGCGCTCGCCGACGCCTGGCGGGTCGCGGTGCTTGATTTCAAGCCCGAGGCGCTCGCGATGCGCGAGGCCCTGCGCAGCGGCTACGTGTCCGCGGCATCGCTCGCCCAGCGCGCGCCCAATCTCCTCGCCGCCCTCGCCCCCGTGTGGACGATGTCGCCGTACGAGGTCGCGCAGCTGTCCGACGAGCTCCGCTTCGACACCGTGCTGCTCGTCGACGCGGGTGCGACGACGCTCGTGGAGAACATCGGGGCGATCCGGCGCGCCGGCCAGGTGGTGGCCTTCGGTGACACGATGACGCAGACGCCGTCCCGTTTCGAGATCTCCGTCGGCGCGTCCGTGGAGGAGGGCGCGGAACGCGAAGCCGAGGAGCTGCACGCCCGCTCGGCCTTCGCCCAGCTCGGCGAGGTGCTGCCGACCCTCACCCTCACCCGCAGCTACCGCGCTGGGGGCGAGGACCTCACGGACCTCGTGAACACGCGCTTCTACGACGGCGCGATCCAGTCGCTGCCGTGGGCCGGCAGCTTCCTCGGCCACTCGAGTCTCACCTACGAGTTCGTCCGCGGCGGGCAGGGCCTGCCCGATCAGCAGACCGGCGCGGTGGAGAGCACCGATGCCGAGGTGGAGCGCGTGGTGCAGCTCGTGCTGGAGCACGCGAGCGAGCGCTCGGGCGAGTCGCTCATGGTCATCACGGCGAGCGAGCGGCACGCGGTGCGCGTCTACCAGGCCGTGCTGCAGGCGTTCTCGAAGTTCCCGCAGTACCGCGACTTCCTCCTCGGGGAGCGGGCGGAGCCCTTCGCGGTGCTCACGCTCGAGCAGGCGACTGCGCAGAGCCGGGATCGCGTCATCTTTTCCATCGGCTACGGGCGCACCCCGCACGGCCGCGTGCTCTCCAACTTCGGCGGGCTCGGACGGCCGGGCGGAGAACGGCTGCTCGCGGTCGCGGTGACCCGCGCCCGGCGCGCCATGACGATCGTGAGCTGCTTCAAGCCGGAGGATCTCGACTCGGCGCGCATCAAGCACGGGGTCGTCGAGCTCGCGGAGCTGCTCGCCTTCGAGCATCCCGAGCCCGAGGCGCCCTCGCTGCCCGCGGAGCGCGACCCGATGCTCGGCGAGCTCGCGGATCGCCTCGAGGCCCTCGGCCTCGTGGTCGCGATGGACTACCGAGGAGCGATCCCGCTCGCGGCATCGCTCGGCGACCGCGCCATCGCGATCGACCTGGATCTCGGCGCCGGGGGCGACGGCGGCGACAGCATCAGGGACACCCTGCGGCTGCGCCCGGCGGTGCTGCGGCGGCTCGGGTGGCACTACCACCGCGTGCAGAGCTTCGACCTCTTCGCCGACCCCGACGAGGTCGCGCTGCGCATCGCCCGGATCGTGGGCTACGACGCGGACGCACCGGAACGGGGAGCGGGGGCGGCCGCTGGGCAGCCCACGGCCGCGATCGATCGGGCATGACCGAGGGCGCCGCGCCGCGCCGCGCCTCGCGTCGCGTGCGTCGGCCCGCCCCCGAGGGCGTCGACCCGCGCCCCTCCGAGCACCCGCTCGACGCCCGCGCCGGCGAGGATCGGCCGGAGGGCTGGGGCGAGGGGCAGTCGCCTGGCGGCGGTGCGCACGCGCACGACGAGGAGCTGCGGCGGGACCGCCCGCCGCACTGGGGATGACGGGGGCGCCGCGGGCGCGGTGCGCTCCGCCGACCCGTCGCGGTTCGGCCGCCGTGAAGCCTCGGCTGCCGTGGAGCCTAGGCCGCCGAGGAGCCTAGGCCGCCGAGGAGCCGGAGGACCCCGAACCGGAGCTGCTCGACCCCGAGCCGCTCGAGCCGGACGAACCCGATCCCGAGCCGCCGGACCCGGAGGAGCCCGCCCCGCTTCCCGAGGACCCCGACCCCGAGGAGCCCGCGCGCGAGTCCGTGCGGTAGAAGCCCGAGCCGTTGAAGGTGACGCCGAGCGAGCCGAAGACCTTGCGCAGGGCACCCCCGCACTCGGGGCACTCGGTCAGCGCATCGTCGGAGAACGACTGGTAGATGTCGAAGGCGTGGCCGCATTCGGAGCAGCGATAGGCGTACGTAGGCACGAAGCCCCATGATACTCGCTTCCGGGCCGGACCGGGCGGGATCGACGGCGGGATCGACGGCGGGGACGCCCCTCTGGCATCCCACATGCCGGTGATGCGGGCTAGGCTGGGGCGATGGACCCGAAGCAGCCGCGCCGCGCACGCGGCCGGGCGGTATTCTGGGCGCTCGTGCGCTGGGGCATGATCCTCGCGGTGCAGATCGCGCTCGGCGCCTTCGGCTGGCTGATCGATCTCTTCGACGTCGCCGAACCGGCGGACTTCGGCGATCTCGTGATCGCCGGCGTCGTCGCCGTCTTCCTCATCATGGGCCCCGCGATGATCGAGCTCGCGAGCGCGCACGCACGGGGCGTGCCGCTGCGCTGGACGATCCTCCGCGGCGTCGGCGTGCTCGCGCTCGGCCTCGGGCTCGGATCGGTGCTCCGCCTGTCCGTCGTCGACAACTCCGCGTGGGCGTCCTCCGAGCAGCTCGTGCTCCTCACCCGTTACTCCTGGTGGACGTGCGCCGCAGCGCTCGCCCTCCTGCTCCTCGAAGCACTGACCGCGCTCGTGCGCCGCATCGTCGTCGCGACGGCGGGCGCCCCCGCCCCGCCCGCGCGCTGGCCGGGGCCCGCCTGGGCGAAGTGGGGCGCCGGCGTGCTCGCCGTCCTGCTGCTCGCGGGCGTCGCCGGCCCGGCGCTCGGCCGCGCCGGCTGGCACATCTGGAAATCGACCGCGACGTCGATGGCGCCGGTCGCCGCTGCCGGCGCCGTGCCGGCCGGCGGCGGAGGCACGCGGGAGGTGATCGCGGTGCCATACGAGCTCCGGCAGACCTACGGCTTCTCCACGCAGTACCGGGTCGCGCTCTACGACCTCGCGACGGCGGAGCTGCGGTGGGACCGGCAGATCGCTCGGGGCAGCGCACTGCCGGCGCAGGAGGCGATCGCGGTCGACGCGGCGGGCGTGTACCTGCGGGAGACCGCGCCGGGCGCCGATCAGTCCGCGGCCGTCTGGCGGGTGCTCGATCCGCTCACCGGCGACACCCTGGCGGAGGCCCGCACCGCCGCCGAGCGGGACGCCGCGGTGCCGGCCGGGGTCCGAGCGGAGGCCGCCGCGCGCGACGAGCGCGTCGGGGACGACGGCATCGAGAGCGTCTTCGCCGAGACGGCGGACGGCGGCACCGAACTGATCCGCGTCTGGCGCTACGGCAGGGCGCGCATCGTCGACCCCGCGACCGGCAGGCCGGCCGGTGCCGACGCCGGGCTCGCGCTGCGCGGCTACTGCTGCCAGCAGGGGGCCTACACGGAGCTCACGGCCGACGACGGCGCGCTCGACCCCGAGGCGGAACGCCAGGAGATCGACGGCGATCGCGCCGAGGGCGCGCAGGAGGCGGCGGACGCCGCTGAACCCGTGCGCGGCGGGGAGCTCCTCGCGATATTCCCGCGGGCGCTGGGGACGGACGACGTGCTCGCCGAGACCGACGGCGGTCGGATCGCGCTGCGCTCGGAGACGTCGGAGGCGAAGCTCGTGCTCGTCGTCGCCGATCGCGGAGGGTTCACCACGGCGATCGTCGGCGACCGCGGCTGGATCCCCTGGCTGCGGTGAGCGCGCCGCGCCGAGCGGCCTCGGGTCCGGCAGCGGCGCACCACGACGGCGCCCTCGGGCCCGCCGCGATCAGGGGAAGCGCAGGATCCGGCTCGGCGTGACGACCCCGTCGATCGGCACGTCGTGGGGCTCCCGCGGCAGGGCTTCGACGAGCTCGGCGTCGTGCACGATCGCGAACACGGGCGGGGGAGCGGCCGCCGCCGCGAGCGAGGCCAGGGCGCGGTCGTAGTAGCCGAGCCCCCAACCGAGCCGAACGCCCGCGGCGTCGACCGCGCAGGCCGGGATCAGTGCGAGGTCGACCGAGGCGAGCGCATCGCCGCCGAGGCGCGGCCCCGTCGGCTCCAGGATGCCGTGGCGGCCGGGTGCGGCGGCGGGGCCCGCCCCGGCATCGCCGGCGAGGGCCCAGTCGAGCCGATGCCCGGGAAGCGAGACGGGCAGCAGCACCTCGACCCCGTGCTCCACGGCCCAGGAGATGAAGGCCGTCGGGTCGGCCTCGCCCGGCTGCGGCAGGTAGCAGCTCACCCGAGCCGCGCCGGCGTCGGCGACGAGTCCCGCGAGTCGTGCGGCGAGGCGATCCCGCGCGAGCCGCTGCGCCGCGGCGGGCATCTCGCGCCGGGCCGCGCGCACGAGTGCGCGCATCTCCTGCTTCGCCTCGCGGATGCCCTGCGCCATGGGACCAGCCTACGGGCCGCGCTGCGCGGCCCGGAATACCGCGGTTCCGGCGCCGCGACAGTAGGCTAGAGCCCATGACGGACGCACACATCCCCGCTCAGCGCACGGTGACGAAGGCGGTGGTGCCGGCCGCCGGACTCGGCACCCGCTTCCTCCCGGCGACGAAGGCGATGCCGAAGGAGATGCTGCCGATCGTGGACAAGCCCGCGATCCAGTACGTGGTGGAGGAGGCCGCGGCGGCCGGGCTCGACGACGTGCTCATCATCACCGGACGCAACAAGACGAACATCTCCAACCACTTCGACAGCGTGCCCGAGCTCGAACTCGCGCTCGAGCGCAAGGGCGACGAGGGGAAGCTCGACAAGGTCTACGAGGCGAGCGACCTCGCGCAGATCCACATGCTCCGCCAGGGCCAGCCCCTCGGGCTCGGCCACGCGGTCGGCTGCGCGCGCCGCCACGTCGGCGACGAGTCCTTCGCGGTGCTGCTCGGCGACGATCTCATCGATGCGCGCGACCCGCTGCTCGACCGCATGATCGCCGAGCACGACGCGCGCTCCGCGACGGTCATCGCCCTCATGGAGGTGCCGCAGGAATCGATCCATCTCTACGGCTGCGCCGCCGTCGAGACCACGGACGATCCCGATGTGGTGCGGGTCACCGGTCTCGTCGAGAAGCCCGCGCCCGAGGACGCGCCGTCCAACCTGGCCGTCATCGGCCGCTACGTGCTGCGCCCCGAGATCTTCGACATCATCGACGGGCTCGAGCCCGGGCGCGGCGGGGAGATCCAGCTCACCGACGCGCTCAACCACCTCGCCGAGGGCAAGGGCGAGGGCCCCGTGTACGGCGTGGTCTTCCGAGGCCGTCGCTACGACACCGGCGATCGGGCCGACTGGATCAAGGCGAACGTGCTGCTCGGCGTCGATCACGCCGAGCTCGGCGCGGAGATCTCCTCCTGGATCATCGAGTTCGCCGACCGCCTGCGCGCGCAGCGCGGATCCGGAACCGGCGCCGCCTGACCGTGGCTCCGCTCGGCCGCCCGCTCAACGAGCCGACCCCGCTCGTCGCCGGCCGCGTCGGGCTGCGGGTCGTGCGCCCGCGGGACGCCGAGCCGCTCCGGCGGCTGCTGCAGGCGAACCGGGACTGGCTGCAGCGCTGGGAGGCGACGCACCCCTCGGGGCGCGGACCCGTGCCGGGGACGGTGTCGATGCGGCCCACGATCCGCGCGATGCGCCGGCAGCTGCGCGCCGGCAGCGGCCTCCCGTTCGTCGTGCTCTACGACGGCCGGGTGGTCGGGCAGCTGAGCGCCTCCGAGCTGAGCGGCGGAGCGCTGCAGGCCGGGCAGATCGGCTACTGGGTGTCGCAGCACGTCGCCGGTCGGGGCATCACCCCGGTCGCCGTGGCGCTCGCCATGGACTACCTCTTCGGCGTCATCGGCCTGCATCGCATCGAGATCTGCATCCGGCCCGAGAACGCGGCGTCGCTGCGGGTCGTCGAGAAGCTGCGGCTGCGCTACGAAGGGCGGCGCGCGTCGTACATCCACATCGACGGCGCGTGGCGCGATCACGAGTGCTACGTCCTCACGCGCGAGGAGGCCGTCGGCGGCGTGCTCGCGCGGCTCGGGACCGCGGGAGCCTGAGCTTCGCCGGCCGCGCGGCGCGCCGGATGCCCGGCGCGCGCTCCGCGTCGTACAGTGAACCCCATGACAGGCGGCGTGCTCGGTGGCGGTGTGATCTTCGTGGTTGCGGCGCTCCTGTGGGCCGCCGTGCTCGTGCCGGCGTGGACCCGCAGGCGGGAGTTCCGCGCGGCGGAGCGCAACGCGCTGCGGCTGCAGCGCACGCTGAGGATCCTCGCCGAGACCTCCGAGGTGCCGCAGGAGGTGCGACTCGAGGCCACGGCCAAGGAGGCGCTCGCGCACGAGAAGCTGCTGCGCACCGCCCAGAAGCAGCAGCAGGCCGAGCGCGCCGCGGATCTCGCGGAGGCGAAGGCCGAGCAGCTCCGCGCCGAGATCCGCGCGCAGGAGATGCGCCGCCGCCAGGCGGCGGCGCAGCGCTCGGCGAAGCTGCGGCGCCCCGCCGTGCGCCGCCTGCGGGCCGTGTCGGCGCTCGGAGCGCTGTGCGGCGTCGTCGGCGCGTTCGTCGGTCTCGGGGCGGCCGTGGCCGGCAGCGGCCCCGCGATCCTCATCTGGAGCAGCCTCGTGGTGGCCGCGTCCGGCGGCGCGCTCGTGCTGCTCGCCCCCGGGCGGGTGAAGCTCGCCGAGATCCCGGCGGAGCGGGTGCCCGTGCCCGCGGCGGCTCCGGAGGCGCGGTTCGATGACGGCGCGGCCCCCGAGGAGGACGCCGCCGCTCAAGCCGCCGTGCACGCCGAAGCGCAGCGGGCCGCGGCGGAGCGCATCGAGCGGGCCCGGGCGCTCGCCCGGGCGCGCGCGGAGCGGCCGCGGGCGCAGGAGAACCAGCCCGACTCGATGCTGCTGCGCGAAGCCAGGGAGCAGGTCTCGCGGGCGCGGGCGGCCGAGGATCGCGGAGCGGCCCGAGCCGCGGACGGAACCGCGGATCAGCGCGTGGCGGCGTCACGAGACGCGGTTGCGGACGGGCGGGGCGTCGGGCGCACCCCCGGGCGGAGCGCCGGTGCCGGGGTCGGGACCTCCGCCGAGCCGATGCCCCGAGCGGCCGCGGCCCCCCGCCAGGCGCCCGCCGCGCGCGCGAGCGCGGAGCAGCGCGCCGCGGCGGAGCGTCTGCGCCGCATGGGCGTCGTGGGGGACACGAGCGTCGGCGCGCCCGACCTCGACGCGGCGTTCCGACGTCGGCGGAGCGCGGGCTGAGCGCAGACGACGCGCGGAGGACGCGCGGACACGCCGTCCGATTTCGTCTCGCACCCCCGGTGCTGCTAGAGTTGATCGCTGTCAGGGTCTGTGGCGCAGTTGGTAGCGCGTCTCGTTCGCAATGAGAAGGTCAGGGGTTCGATTCCCCTCAGATCCACCGTAGTTGACTTACTCGAACCCCCGACATGCGAAAGCGTGTCGGGGGCGAGTTCGTTGAAGGGCTCGGCGAGCTCGGCGACAGCTTGCTCGTCCTCGCCGATGTAGATCTTCTCGAAGAAGGCCTGGTTCGCCAGCCGTTTGGCCTCGTCATCGGACTGCCGGTACATGGTGGCGCAGTAGGTCAGCAGCTGCATGGCACTGGCGAGGTACTTCTTCTGGCCCGTGTACTGCTCGTGGTCGTTCTCCAGCTTCCGGTCGATGTCCGCGAGCCCTGCACGGATCCGGTCCTGGTGCCGCTTGAGGGTGTCGAGGTCGATCGCGTCGGCGAAATGCGCGGCCAGGAGCTTCTCGCTCTCGGACTCGAGTCGCTTGCGGGTCGAGGTCAGCTCGGCCAGTTCCTGAGAGCGCGATGCCAGGCGTTCCTCGAAGGCCTCATCGACCTGCCGCGCGAGGGCCTTGAAAGTGTCCTCGCCGATCCCGATGCGCTCGTAACAGGTGGCGACGAGCTGCTCGGCAATGCCGACGGGAACGGCCTTCCGGGTGCAGGTGGTGCGCTTGCTGGTACGGCCAGAGCACACGAAGTAGGCGTAGCGGATGCCCTGCTTGTTCCGGGCGAAGTCGAGGTGCAGCCTCGACTTGCAGCTCGCGCAGTACAGGATCCCCTTCAGGGGGTGCTCGTGCTTGCGGAAGCGCACGTCGGCTCGCGCCCGAACGTCGAGGAGGCGTTGCACGCGTTCCCAGACCTCGGTGTCAACGATGGGTGGGTGGTTGCCGTCGTAGACGGCGCCGTTGTAGCGGATCTGTCCGATGTAGTAGGGGTTGCGCAGGAGCTTGAAGAACCCCGATTTACTGACCGGGCCGGCCGGTCGCTTCGGCGTGGCCACGGTCGTCAGCCCCCGGGCGGTGAGGTCGGTGAGGATCTTCTCGACCGAGGTGTCTCCGGCGGCGTAGGTGGCAAAGGCCCACTGGATCAGCGGGGCCCGTTCGGGGTCGACCTCGACAGTGCGGTACTCGTGGCCGTCCTCGGTGAGCTTGCGGACGTTGAGGTAGCCCAGTGGTGCGCGTCCGGGGGTGCCGCCGGTGGCGATCTTCTGGGTCAGGCCCTTGGTGACCTCGGCGGCGAGGTTCTTGGAGTAGAACTCCGAGATCGCGGACATCACCCCGTGCACGAGCGTGCCGGAGGGGGTCTCGTCGATGCTCTCGGTGACCGAGACCAGGGTGATGCCGGCTTCGATCAGGTGTCGCTGGATCTCGAGGTCGACGAGTCGGTCGCGGGCGAGCCGGTCGAGCTTGTGGACGATGCAGTAGGTGACCTGGTGGGTTTTGATGTAGGCGAACATCCGCTGCAGGTCGGGACGGTTGAGGGTGCGCCCGGAGTAGCCGGGGTCGACGAATTCTTCGACGACGGCCGCGCCGAGGTCGTCGGCCTTGCGCTGGTTGGCCTGCCGCTGTGCCGGGATTGAGAAGCCTTCACTGCGCCCGCCCTTGGAGGCTTGCTCTGCGGTGGACACGCGTTGATAGGTGATCGCGGTCAGGTGCAGATCGTCCAGGCTCGGTGCGGGCCGGATCGCGGGTGTCGTTGTCATGAGAACCTCCATTGGCCCTCGGGAGGGTCTGCTGAAGGTTGTGTTGAGTCCGGGGTTTATGCCGCCAGACCGACAGCATCCATCATTATGGCTTCGAACTCGACCGGTGTCAGCTTCCCGAGCCGACGCTGACGCCGCTTCCGGTGATACTTCCCCTCGACCCACGACACGATCGCCAGCCGTAGTTCCTGCCTGGTTCGCCAGGATTGCCGATCGAGAACGTTCTTCTGCAACAGGCTGAAGAAGCTCTCCATCGCCGCGTTATCCCCGCACGCACCCACACGACCCATCGATCCCCGCAGCCGATACCGCCCCAGCGCCTTTTGGAAACGCCGAGACCGAAACTGAGACCCACGATCGGAATGCACGATCACGCCTTCGGGATAGCCGCGCTGCAACAGAGCGTTCTCGAGTGCACGAACCGCGAGCGACGCCTTCATACGCTTATCGATCGCGTACCCCACGATCCGGTTCGAACACACATCCTTGAACGCGCACATGTAGAGCTTGCCCTCGCCCGTCCAATGCTCGGTGATATCGACCAACCATTTCTCGTCTAGACGGTCAGCCGTGAACTCGCGCTGCACGAGATCATCACCGACCGGGGCACCAGCCTCCCTGTAGCGGCGTTTCCGTTTCGAGATGACGGACTGCAGGCCAGCGATCTTGCATAACCGCCACACGCGCCGCTCACTGATCTCGTACCCGAGATCGTGGAGATCATCAGCAAGGACCCGGTACCCGCCCTCGGGATCATCAGCATGCAGTTCACGGAGCACACCGATGAGGTGCGCTTCCTCGATCTCGCGCGGAGACTGGGGTCGGCACAACCATTGGTAGTAGCCCTGATGGCTGAACCCCAGTACCCGGCACGTCACCGCGACCGGCACCCGAACCCGGGCACCGGTCGCAGCAAGCTCTTGGACGAGCGGGTAGATCATTTTGGGGGCGTGATATGCACCTGCGACAGATATGCGGCCGCGCGACGCAGGACTTCGTTTTCCTGCTCGAGTTCGCGGATCCGCTTCAGGGCGGCCGTCATCTCGCGCCGTTCAGCGGGATCCGTTGGTGGGGTGATCCCGTGCGACTGGAACCTCGCATCCCGTACCCAGGCTTGGATCGCTGACCGTGAGATCCCGAGGTCTCTCGAGACTTGTTTCTGCGCGACGCCCGATTCCACGAGCGCGACCGCGTCGCGTTTGAACTCGTCGCTGTAGTTCCTGATGGGCATGGTCCTCATCTTTCCAGCACCGCACTCTGAGCGATGCAATCAAGGACTCAACAAAACCCTCAGCAGACCCGTACTTCGTGGTCGCGTAGACCATCAGCTCGGCAGCGACCGGGCTGGTCGACCAGGCATCGGAGGCGATGAGTTCTTCGATGACCTGCCGCAGTCCGTCGGGGGTGGTGAAGTCCACGCCCTCTCCGGGTGCTCGGCCATCGGGGGTCAAGGGTGCGTTGGTGCTCATGGCGACTCCCTCAGCATGTGTTGGTGGTATCCGTCAGGTACGGACCCCTGTCGGCCAGAAGGGAGAGGTCAGCCAGAAGGCACAGCGGTGCCCGTCCGGGCACCCGCACGGAGTCCCGGTGAGTGGTCGATCCGCGTCACCACGCGCGGTGCGTGGGCGCGGTCTCGGTGGTCGTGAAAGGGAGGGGCCCGGGTCAGTCGGCACCCAGACGAGTGCCGGACCGAGATGTGGTCACCGGCTCACCCCCTCTCGCCCGGGCGTGCGCACGCCGGTGCGCTCCGGACCGGTCACGGAGACGTCGGAGCTGCGAGCGGCCAGGCGCTGCCGCAGCGTGTCCCGCTGCTCGCGGGCGGCTTCCTTGACCGCGCTCATCAGCTGCTGGTTCAGGTCCTGCCCGCGTTCCATCACGCGGGTGCCGGCGCGGGCGGCCAGGTCGGTAGGCCGCACCCATTCCACGCGGGAGTGTCCGGCGGGAATCGGCCTCTCGGGCTCACTGGTGAGGGTCGGGTCCTTGTGCGTGGCCAAGCGGGACTCCTCGTCCTGGTCGGGGACCTCGACATGCTCGAGGGTCTCGCCGGGGGCGTCGTCCTTCGCCGCGGTGGGCGTGGTCTCGTCAGGGCTGGTCGGTGTCGGGCTCATGATCGTTCCCTTCTGGTGACTGGTGGGGACTGTCAGGTGCGTTCAGCCAGCGCGCGACGGTCGTCGGATGCACGCCGTGTCGGCGCGCGATCTCCCGGTAGGACAGTCCTTGCGCGGCCAGACGGGCCGCTTCACGACGGTTGGCCTCCCGTCCCTGACGCGAGGGCGACCTCGTGGCCGTCCCTGGTTGGTCCTCGGTCCGGGCCTGGGCTTCGGGCTCCGGCTCGTCGTCGGTTTCTGCGTTCTCGCCGGGCGCTTCCAACGCGGGTCGGTCGGGCGCGGGCAGCTGCTGCGCTTCGACGACCAGTCCCTGTCCTGGAGTGGCCGGTGGCGTGGAGAGTTTGGGGGCGGCGTTGCGGATGAGCTCGACGGTCAGATGCGTCATCGCGACCAGCACCAGAGGCGGCACCGACGCGACGAGGGCGGCCACCACAGCGGGGAATCGTTCGTCGGCGGTGAGAATCGCATGGGTGATGTTCGCGGCGACCGACACACCGGTTCCGGCGGCCAGCAGCATCCACGCGAACCGGCGCGCGCTCGTGTCGGCATCGCGCAGTGCCACCACCGAGATCGTCGCCTGCAGGATCACGCCGTCGACGATCAGCGGCCACAACCACGCCTGCCCGTCCGGGACGCCCGCAAGGCGGGCGAGATCCTGCAAGGCGCCGAACGAGAGCAGGAACGCGCCCAGAGCCAGCGCGAACGTGCCGGTGACCGCGGCGGCGATCACGCCGCGCGAGACCCCGCCCCGCCTTCCCGCCGGTGCCGCGGTCATCATCGGCCCCATCCGGTCACGCCACGGGGTCCCGGCCCTCTGGGGCCGGAAGGCGGCTGGCTGGTGCCGGTACGGTGGGCGGAGCGGACGGTCGCGAGGATCTCGCGTTCCTCCAGCCCCGTACTCTCCGCCGCCGCCGAGAGCTGGTTCAAGGTGTCGGACTCGGACGCGCCGAGCTCGACCATCCTGCAGGCCGCCCAGAACAGCGACGCGTTGCGGTTCCCCTCCTGCGCTCGGGACAGCCAGACGCGGAGCCGGTCGACCCGCTCGGACGCATCCAGGGGCACCGGTCGCGGTGGTGCCGGCGGACGCTGCGGGGTCAGCAGATCCCGGATCCGGTCTCCGTCGATCGGAGCCGCATCCGCTCGCGCGGCACCGACGGGCCGATAGGCGCGGGCGGCGCCGTCGATGGTGATCCGGGAGGGGACGGTGATGATGTAGCCCCCGCCGGCCCGCAGGTCGACGTGCGAGGTTCCGCGCGACCAGGAGCGTTGCGGCCGGCCCGGATCGGCCGGGTAGTACAGGTGCAGACCGCCCGAGGGCGAGCGCACGGCGTGCGCCCACTGGTCGATGAGCCCGGAGCGACGCAGGGCCTGCAACATCGGATAGCCGGTGCCGGTGGCGTGGGCGTCGATGTCCAGCACGTCCACGCGCAGCCCGGTGCGCAGGCCGATATTCGCGTCGGGGTCGCGCCGCCACCAGAAACCCACGCGGTCCAGATCGGTGGTGGCGTCATAGAAGCCATGCCTGGTCGCGGTGTCTTTGCTGCCCGGCCAGCAGGGGAACACCGCGAACCCGGCGCGGGCATAGGTCAAGGCCGCCTCGGCCAGGGGCATGTCGGCCACCTGGGCGAACGGCATCAGTGCCAGTTGCCTGTCGATCATCGCTCACCTCCCTCACGCGCAGCCCCGGACCCGACCGATGCGAGGCGGGTCCGGGTCTGCGACCGGAAGGTGCGGCACGACGACGCTCCACCGGGGGTGGGACGTCTGCGGTCGCGAGAGGCGGGCCTCCCGCGGGGAACCGGTGTCCTACCCATTAGCGGTCTTCGCGAGGCGAGAACAACCCCTGGGGTGCGAACGTGCGCGGCACCGTCGCAACGATGCGCGAAACGATGCAGATCGCGCCCGACGGGCGCGGGACCGAGTCGTCAGCGAAAGAGGTCGGTGTCTCCGGGCTGATCCCGCCCCTGGCGGCGGTTCTCGTCCGGGTGCAAGGACTGCGCACGCTGGGCGAGCAGGTCGCTGAGCAGGGCGCCGCGTTCGATCAATGCTCCACCATCTCCTGCGGTCCGGCCGGTAGCCGCGACCAGCGTGTCGATCCGCTCCACCACCCGACGCAGAGCCGTATCGGGGAGCACATAGTTGAAGTCGTGGTCCGAATCGGCCTGCGCGGCCTCTTCCAGGACGCGCGCGATCTGGTTCAACACCGTGCTGTCGTGCTCGGCGGGTGGGAACGCCGCCGACGCGGTTGCCGTGTTCCCGACCGGGCTGCGACCGACGACGACCCGGAACTCCCCCTGCCCGTCCGTGCCGGTCGCCTGGTAGACGCCCGGGATGATCCACCGGTGCGCTTCCGAGGCCTGGCCCTCGTAGATCGGCATCCCATCGGGCGAGTCCGGGTCGGCGATGCTCACCTCCGGGTCTGCGGCGAACAGCATGGCCGCCAGCTCCTGTCTCTGCTCCCGCCCGAGAAGCCGGCCCGTGACTGCCGTCGGCTGCTCGAGCAGCTCCCGCAGTGTCGTCACCGCCAGCAGGTCCGCCGGGATCCACTCCTGATGGAACTGGGCCGGCAGGTACTGCGTCCGTGGACCGCCGTCACGCACCAGCTGTTCGAGGGCCTCGTTCTGCATCAGCAGCGTGGTCAGGGCCTCTTGCTGCCAGACGCGCTCCGCGTTGCGGAACACGGTCTCGTCCACAGCATCGGTGATCGCGTCGTAGAAGTGCAGAGGGTCGGGGCGTGGCGACAGTACGTGGCGTTCCATGACGTCCAGCAGGCCGTCGCGCACCCTCTGGGTGTTCTCGAGCTCCGTCAGAAGCTTCGGCAGATGGGATGCTCCCACGGCCAGGGACAGACATTCGTCGCGCCACTGGTCGTGCGCCTCGTAGAAGGCGTCGGCATCAGGCTCGCCGTGCGGCAGGCGGAACTGGTCCTGGAGAGGTTCGGGCGGGAACATCTCCGCCACAATCTCCGGGATCCCAGAGTCCAGCAAAGGCTCCCATGCGTCCGGAAGGTCCTCACCGAACGACCAGGCACGCACACGATCGCGCCCCTCATCCTCGGCGTCCCGGCCGTCTGCGGTAAACGCCCTGCGCAGCGCAGCTCCGACTGTCGCCAGGGCGTCCTCGCTCGTGACGGCGTCGACATCGACGATCACGCGGACGCGTCGAGTCCGCCCGGTGCCGTCAGCGCTTGAATGTTCGGCCATCAGTTCCTCCTTCGATCAGGCCAGGGGGTTCCTGCACACAGGTATGGCCGGGCCCTCGCCTCGTCCCTACAGCCGACTGCGCCGGGTATGCGAGGAGTCCGGATGAACGTGCGGCGATCAGTGGACGATCTGCGCGTCACAGCAAGGTCGTCACGTTCAGGCAGCGGGCCCCGGCCACTCGTGCCCGCGGCGATGCGAGGGCCGGTCGTTGTCGGCGAGGCTGATGTCGGTCTCGCGCTGCCGCAGCACCTGGCTGATCGCATCCGTCCTGGCCGTGGTGGAGCCGGTGGGGGGATGCCAGCCGAGGACGCCGAACACGTCACCGTCGGCGCGTACCCGCTGACACTGCTGGACCATGGCGGGCGCGGCCGGCAGCGCGTCGCCGACGAGCGCCTCATCCACCAGCTCACGTGCCTCACCCAGGGTGCGGGCGGACACGTCGAACTCCACCGGTACCTGGTAGGTCCAGAGCTTGCCCTCTGGCACCGCTGCCGGCCGCGCGGTGGCCGGCTCCCGGCTTTCCGCCGCCGACTCCGGGGCGTTGCCGATGCCGATCTGCTCGTACCAGAACGCCGGGTACGGGGTCGCGGCGCGAAGGTCATCCAGCCATGCGACGACGTCCTCCGGTCCCTTCCATCCGTCTGGGGAGCGGTGGGTTTCGAGGAACTCGGTCGCGCCGGCGAACGCGTTCCGATCGGAGAGGGTCTCGTGCAGCACCGTGGCCAGCCGTCGGGTCATCGCCGTTGCGTTCGCGTCGGCGATCACCGTCGGATCCTGGCCCTCGATATCCGACCAGACGATCACGCCGATATACGCGCGAGAAGGCAGTGGCGCCGGTACGGGATCACCTTCCAGTGGTACCCACGAGGGGAAACCGTCCCGCCCGGTGGTGTTCACCCGTCGGCTGATCAGGCGCACCAGGTCCGTGAGTGACTGCTCGCGGTTGTGATCTCGCAGCAGTCGGGAGACTTCATCCAGTGCACGCGCATCCCGGCGGTCCGCGGGGATCGCTGCGGACATGCGGCCAAATGGGGTGATCTCGGATGGAGCCACGACGACTGCGTACTCCCGGTCGTCAGGGTCGAAACCGCGATAGACGCCCTCAGCGAGGTGCTCGCACGCCTCACGGGCATAGCCCTCGAACACCAGCTGCTCCTGACGTTCGGGATCCATCACCATGACCGCCGGGTTCACAGCATCCAGGGTCTGCTGGATCCGTTCCCGGGTCTGCTCCGGCAGCAGGCCGCCGCCCTCACGACCGTCGGCGCGCAGCAAAGCGATGAGTCCCTCGACGAGCGCGACATCGTTGACGAGCCCGGGGTACCGCTCCTGCACCAGTGCTGCCTGTGATGGGCGGGGTGGCACCGGCTGCCAGTCCGCTACCCCCAGCACCTGGCTCTCCGCAGCGTCGGGCGAACGGTCGCCGGTGATGAACGGCCACCCATCGGAGTCTTCCTGCTCCAGCGTGCGTTCCAGCAGGGCGCGGGCCTCTTGCATGTCGTGCGCGGCCACGCTGAAATCGACCCCGACGCGGTACGTCTGCACGAGATCGTCGTCGTCCGCGGTAGGCATGTCGAGCATCGTCGTTCTCCTTCAAGCAGGTCGCGCCCAGCGGTGGCTCGGGCGCCTACCTGACAGGTACGGTCATTACCGCTTCATGCCGTAGGCGCGGTCAGGGCTTGTTGATGGTCGCTTCCTTCCGGAGCGTTCTCAACAGGCCTGCCGTTCGTCTTCGACCCGGTCGAGCCGGGACTCGATCAGCGGCAGGTAGGAGCCGTCGCGTTCGATCGCCACGACCTGGAATCCGGCCCGGACGGCGGCCTCAATGGTGCTGCCCGACCCGGAGAACGGCTCGAGGATCAAGCCACCTGGCGGGGTCAGCAGCGTGATCAGCCACCTCATCAGCGCCACCGGCTTTACCGTGGCGTGGGAGACGCCGAATGCGCGGGGCCTCTCCTCCCGGTCAGGTTTCGCTTCGAACCGGAAGATCGGGAACCGTTTGGAGACCGGCTCGTCGGCGTCCCATGTTCCCGTCAGCGCATCTAGCGCGTCCGCCTGCCCGGGGTCCAGAGCCACGTTGGTCGGCCATTTCCCGTTCCCGAAACGCGCGTCGTCGATGTTCAGTGCGCCCGTGCCGTGCTGAAGGACCGTAGCGACCGTGGTGGCCGGCGACGGTTTGCGGGCAATGAGGATCGGTTCGAAGGCCGGTCGCATCGCCGTGCCCCAGCCCGCCCAGCGGATCGCGTCATCGGTGACCGGGGTGCCGTGATCGGCGACCGCACGGGTCGCGCCGAGGATGCCATCGTGGTCGCTGCTGTGCACGAGCCGGTCCGGGCGTCGCACGCCGTGATGCTTGTCGATCGCGTAGGAGATGTCCATGCTCTTGGGCATCCCGGTTGAGTGCAGCCATGCGATCTGGTCCCGGATCTCGAACCCTGCACGTTCCACCCCGCGCACCATGCGATGCCAAGTGCGTGTCCCGCCGAACACCGCAATGTATGCACCGGGTCGCAGCACCTGCAGTGCCCCGGACGACCATGCAGTGCACCACTGTTCGAACACCTCCGCGGGGTCCATCCCGGTGGTGTCCAGATCGGGGAGGGACTCCCGGAAGCCCGCGACCCCGTCCCAGGCGTTGCCATTGAAACCGAGCCCGTAGGGAGGGTCGGTGATCAGCGAGTCCGCCGACTCCGGCTCGAGGGCCGGGAGGAGGGAGACCGCGTCTGCCTCATAGACCTGCGCGCCCAGCCTCTCGATGGCCGGCGCCGGGGCGGGGGTAGAGAGCTGAGGCGTTGGATCGGACACGAGCGACCTCCCGGGTGGTAGCCGCGCCGTCCGCGGATCGGGGCGGCGTCGGCACCTGGCAGGTGCGGGTATTGACCGTGTGCGAGCTCGGTCTCAGACCAGCACCCGTCCGAAACCCGGGCATGCGAATCTCAAGCCGCGGACCTCAAGGGAGGACGGACGTTCCTCGGGCCGGCGCGGCGGTGCCGGTCTCTTCCCGGGGCCCGCAAGCTGGTCCACGCGATCGGCAATCGACGAGTATGGTCCGCCCTGTTCAGCCGGCGCTCGTGCTCGAGTTCTATGCCTCTTGCAGGGGTGGGGAAATCGTAGTTGTTTGCCTGCGCGAGAACGCAGCGAACTCGCGAGGGCTCGCCCCGTACCTTCTCTTGAAGCACCTGGACGCCACAGTCGCATTCATCCAGCCGACTTCCCGGGCTACTTCTGACACTCCCAGGTCCGTGCTCATCAGGAGCTCGGCCATCCTGTCGACCCTGAGCCGGGTCAAGTACGCCGCTGGCGAGAGGCCGGTGTGCACGCGAAAGACGCGGTTGAGTTGTGATGTCGACAACGAAACCGCTCTGGCCAACTCTTCGCACCGCCATGCATGATCGACACGTGATCGCATAAGGTCGATTGCGCACGCCACTTCCCTTCGCGGTCGAATCGAGATCGTGTCTGTCGCGAGGCCTCGCTCCGAGAATCCGACGAATCTCTCGACGGTGCCTAGGATTTCTGAAGCCAACGACAGCTTGGCGAACTCACTCTGCGCGTCTGGTTCGATGTGAGCGAGTCGCGCTAGCGATGGCGTCAAGTGATGCATTGCAGACGGCGGCACCTGAAGACACTGCAACCCTGCATCGTCAGCGAGCGACCGCTTCAGCTGATGCACCATAGGATGAGCAGACGTGAGCCATCGCACCTGGTCGGCAACGTAGTCGCGGTCAATGTAGAAAGTGACCGTTCGCGCATGTCCGGTGGGAAACCCCAAACACTCGAGATTTGCCGGGATCATGAGTATCGTTCCGGGAGATATGACCGAGACGTCTTCGGCGGTCCTGATTTCAGCCCAACCGGATACCGTAAATACCACTTTGACGGCCTCAGCCGTCACTGATCCGGAAGGCGCGACCGCGGTTGCGTCGATGACACGTAGGGGCAACCCGAGATCGCCAAAGAGTCCTTGGGTGGACAACACTGTCATGGCACTTCGAGCCTCAGCCGCGGTGGGAGGTAGGCTCGGCAGCCCGATGTGAGGATGCGCGTGAGTGGTAACCGACCCTGCGACTTGTCGCGGGGTGCTCTCGGTTCCCCCGGTGAAGGATGCGCATGCGATCGTTTCCTGCATGTCGTCGCCCGACGGTATCGAGCTACACTCCAACCATCTCTGCGCTCTTCTCCCAGAGGCCGTCGCGCTGAGCATCGTCGAGCGCGAGCGCTGACGGCGAGGGATAGGTCAACTCGCCGCGGACGATGGAGGCGTACACCTTCCCAGGTGGTGGAGTCACCGTCCCGGTCGCTAGGCCTGCGAGGACTTCGCCTGCGCGCTCTGGCTTGCCGGCGCTGAACTCGGGTTTGAACCGACCGACGATGCTGAAAATCGGAACCACGAGCGCTGCGAAGATGCGCTGGGTGCGCGGGCTGCGTCCGCCGAGGTTGGTGCCGACAGTGAAGCCTGGGTTGAAAGCTATGACGGTGATGTTGCGCTTGGCCAGCTCGGGGGCGTCGGCGAAGGAGCGGGCGGTGAGTAGGTTGCACAGCTTGGAAGCTGCGTATGCGCGCATGCCCGAGCCGAACCCTCCGCCGGTGGGATGGGCCAGTGCAGCAGGATCGAGCGACTTCGGCCCGAGCGGTGTTACCGCGGGATCGTGGGTATCGCTCGTGGTCAGAATGAGACGGCCATTGTCGGCGACGCGGGGTGCGAGGAGCCTAGCGAGAAGGTAGTGAGCGAGATGGTTGACGCCGAAGGTGGTCTCGAATCCATCGGAGGTGCGGCCCTTCTGGTCGGAGGCTTGGGTGCCGGCGTTGAGGATTAGGGCGTCGATCGGTGCGTCATCCAGTTCCGCGACAACCGCATCGGCGAAGGCGCGGACACTATCGAGCGAGGCGAGGTCGAGGGCCAGCACCTCGACGCCGGCTGGCAATGTCCGCCCGGTGCCGCGGGCGCCGACGATCACTCTGGTGCCGGGCTGGCGGGCGAGGCGCTCGATGGCGGCGGCTCCGATGCCGTTGGTGGCCCCGGTCATCACGATCGTTCTGTAGGCGGACACCGCATGGTCGTTCATCGTGCTTCTCCTCGGGCGGCTACGGCGCTGAAGTCGTGCCGGGGTGGGATGGTCATCGTGAACCATTGACGTGCCTTGGCGCGGGATGCCTCGGTGAGGACGGTGTGCTCCGTCGGTTCGCCACCCGCGTCGATGACGGCCTGGTGCAGGTAGTCGCGGACCAGCCAGATGTGGGTCGGGTCGCCGCCGGCTGCCATGCGGATCGCCTTGTCGAGCTGGTCCGTGGTGATGCGCAGGTCGGCTGCTACCTCGTCGCGGGTGAGGCCGGATCGGTCGAGGTCGGACAGGAGCGTCTTGGTGACGGCTCGGCGTTGGAAGATATTCAGGGACATGGTCAGGCCAGCTCTGCGAGGTCGTCGTCGGACAGCACGATTGCGCCTGCGGCGATGTTCTCCTCGAGGTGTTCGACGGAACCGGTGCCGGGGATGAGGAGCGTCACCGGTGAGGCGGC
Source organism: Leucobacter allii (assembly GCF_022919155.1). NCBI lineage: Bacteria > Bacillati > Actinomycetota > Actinomycetes > Micrococcales > Microbacteriaceae > Leucobacter > Leucobacter allii. The sequence continues at coordinate 2,569,042 of NZ_CP095045.1, read as the reverse complement.
GAGAAGCCAGGCCAGAGCGATCTGGTGGACGCTGGCCTCATGTCGGTCGGCGACGCGCTGGAGTGCGCCAGCACGCAGGTCGGTCATGCCGCCGCCGAGGGGGAAGAACGGCACGAATCCGATGCCCTGGTCCTGGCAGGCGGCGAGGAGCTCGGCGTCGTCGCGCTTGCCGGCGTGGAACTGGTTCTGCACGGCAGCGACGGGGGCGATGCGCTGTGCTTCGGCGAGGTGGTCGGTGTCGACGTTGCTCAGCCCGAGGTGGCGGATGAGGCCCTCCTCGCGCATCTGTGCGAGGACCTCGAACTGGACGGCGATGGACTGGCCGTGCGGGGGTTCCATCTGCCCGACGCGCAGGTAGACCAAGTCGAGGCGCTCCAGGCCCAGACCGGCGAGGTTGGCTTCGATCGCCGGACGGAGTGCGGCGGGGTCGTCGGTTTGCTCGATCCGACCGTCGGGATGCTCCCACGGGCCGACCTTGGTGGCGATGACGAGGTCGTCCGGGTAGGGCGCGAGTGCGTCGCGGATGAGCCCGTTGGCGGTGACGGTGCCGTCGTGGCTGCGGTAGATGGTGGCGGTGTCGATGTGATTGACGCCGAGCTCGAGTGCGCGCCGTAGCACGGCCTTGCCGGTCTCGGGGTCGCGGGCGGGGCCGGTGAAGCCGGTCGCGGATAGGCGCATCGCGCCGAATCCGATCCGGTTCACCGGCATGTCGCCGCCGAGGAGGAACGTGTTCGTGGTGGTCATCGTGGATCTCCTGTCAGTCGGTGAGGACGGCCTGGCGGCCGATCCAAACGGGGTCGTGGACGGCGAGGTGCATGAAGTGGCCGACATCGGCGCGGCTGATGGTCGGGGCGCCCTTCATCGGGACGTGGTCGTCGACGGTGTAGGTGCCCTTGGCGGGGCCATTGGTCAGCGTCGTGGGATAGACGATGGTGAGATCGAGTCCGGCCGCGCGAAGGGTCTCCTCGGAGACGGCCTTGTCGGCGTAGATGTTGCGCAGGAACGTCTTGTACATCGCTTTCTGCGTGGTGCTCGACTCCGCGAGCGTGTCGCCGACACCGAAGGACGACAGCCACACCAGGCGTCGCAGCCCGGTTTGCCGGGCCGCTTCGGTCACGGCGGCCGCGGCGCCGCTGAACAGTCCGTCCGCGCGCACCGAGGTACTGCGACCCAGTGCCGAGATCGCGGCATCCTGTCCCACCATCGCCTGAGCGACGTCCTTCGCAGAGGTGGCGTCCCCCTGCGTGATCGTGATCTGGCTGGCTAGGTCATGGAGTGCTTCGGGCCGGCGGGCCAGGGCGGTGACCTGGTCGCCGTGATCAAGCGCGCGCTGGACGACGTGCTGTCCGGTGGGGCCGGTGGCCCCGAGTACGAGGAGCTTCAATGGATCGCCTTCCCGCTTACCAACCGGACGATTGTCCGCTTGCTCTGAGCGTACCGGACGACTGTCCGTTTAGCAAGGTGGGGCCGAGGACCCGCCTTGCCTCTCGAGAGGGCGACATCGCTGACCGCGCAAAGGGGAGCGCGACTACTTGGCGGGGTGCGGCAGTGCTCAGTCAGCGTCGGCAGAGTTGGTCAGCGGTGAGATGTTCTTGTTGTGATGCAGCACATCGTGGGCCCCATGCCGTTTTGGCTGCTCGGAGCCCAAGATGTGGCTCTTGCGGCGAGATGACTCGCGGTCCAATCGACCTCTATGGCCAGGAGGCGGGGATCGACTTCGCGCTACTGACGATTGAGCGTCCGGCGAGTCACGAACCCGGGTCGGCCTGAGCGCTGAGTGCGATGACGATGAGATCCAGCAAGCGCTGAGCGCGCTGCTCGCCGTCGGCGTCGGATCGGATCTGCCACAACCCCGCGACCAGAGCTGTAAAGTCCTGGGCCGTGGCGTCAGGCCTGATGGTGCCCGCCTCCCGGTTGGCGGCGAGGAGCGTCTCGATGGTGTGGACAACGCGGGCGTAGCCGGGCCGGGCGGCCTTGGTCTCGGGGCTGATGGGCTCGTTGATCGCTCCGCCGAGGTCGGCCTTGGTTAGGGCGAAGCGGGCCAGGTGGGACATCCACTCCCTCAGGGCCCGCTGTGGCGTCTCCTGTTCGAGGAGCTGGTCGGCGCGGACGACGAGGTCGTCGACTTCACGCTCGTAGACGGCCCAGATGAGCGCTTCACGGTCGGGGAAGTGGCGGTATAGGGTCCCCTGTCCGACGCCGGCGCGCTTGCCGATCGCACTCAGGGAGGCGCCGCTGTCACGCGAGAGGGCTTCGACTGCCGCTTCGAGGATCCGCTCGCGGTTGCGTCGCGCATCCGCTCGCAACGGCGTTTCCTTCGGCTGGGTCATTCACGCTCCTTCAGTACTCCCCGGACAAGTGTCCGTTTCCTATGGTACTCGCGCTCCCGGCGACGGTAGGTCAGGGCACTGGCCGATTACTGCCTTTCCGGTCCGCCGCGGCGCGCTTCGCCGGAAGACATGGAGCTGCTGCCAGCAGGAGAGGGTGAGTCGTCGTAGACCGGTAGGGTCCAGGTTCCACGATCTCTGTTGCTGTCTCGACCAGTCGCCGTCGAGAAGCGTGCTCGGACCTTTGAGATTCCGAGCATGATCGTGCGTGCGCCTTGCCCGAGGGTGTGGAACAGGCGAATGCCCAGCCGGGTACTGGGGAGCAGGATCCGGTAGGAAGCGAAGCTGGCGGGCTCTTTGGACTTGATGAACGGGCGCATCGCTGCCTCGTACCGGGCGAATGCCACCGAGGGGTTGTCCGGGGTTCGCGCCAGCTCGTGGGTCATGATGTAGGAGCCGACGATGCTCGAGGTCACGCCCCACCCCGCCGGGGGGAGGCCGTGTGCGGCGTCGCCGAGGAGGACAACGCGGCCCTGGTGCCAGCGGTCGGCGACGATCTGGACGACTTCGTGGCAGTAGAAGTTGTCGCTGGTCTCCAGGGCGTGGAGGAAGCGATCGGCCTGCCAGCCGGCCCCGCGCAGCTTGCCGGCCCAGAACCGCTTCTGCTCGTCGACCGGCTTGCGGTGGATGGCCCTGGTTTCGGGGGAGTCGTCGCGGAGGAAGAAGTAGATCTGGGTCTCGTCAGCGCTGTGGCTGCGGCGGATGAGCAAGCGTCCGCCGGGGGCGTTGTACATCGTGGCGATGTCGGTGTCGGTGTTGTCGCGGGGCACGATCCAGTAGGCCACGTGGACGCCGGAGCGTCGGTATGGGTCCGGAGCGCCTGCGGGCAGGATGGCTTTGCGGATGCGCGACCCCTGGCCGTCGGCGCCGACGAGCAGGTCGAAGTCTTCGGTGGTGCCATCGGCGAAGTGGGCCGTGACCTTCTCATCGTCCTGCTCGTACCGCTCGAGTTTCGCGTCGAACCGGAACTCGGCCCGGTCCTTCGCGGCGTCGTGGAGCAGGCGCAGCATGTCTCCACGCATGATCTCGTACTCGGCGGTGATGGACTCGGTGCCGGTGCCAGAGGTGTTGGCCATCATGCGTGACTTCACGGCGCCGTGCTCATCGATCATCTCGAAGCCGATTTCGTGGACCTGTCTGGCCTCGACCGCGTCGAGGAGACCCATGCGTTCGACGATCTCGACGCCCGGGGTGCGGAGGTCGACTTGCGCGCCGGAGTCGCGCAAGGCCGCGCCGCGTTCGGCGATGACGACCTGGTGGCCGTGGCGGCCGAGCCAGTAGGCGGCAGAGAGTCCGGCGAAGCCGGCGCCGACGACGAGGATTTTCTTCTGGGGGGCGTTCTGCATCTCTTTCTTGCTCCTCTTTTCGGGGTTCAGGCTCGCGGCGTCGGCTCGGAGAGCACGGCCAGGGTGCGGGGCCAGGCCTGGGCGCGGGCAGCGGCGTCAGCGTCGGTTTCACCTTGGCCGAAGCCGTGTCCGATGCCGGGGTAGTACTCGTAGGCCGTCGGCGCGCTACGCTCGCGCAGCTGGGTGATGAGGGCGTCGTAGACGTCCTGCGGGGTGAAATCGTTCTCGGGGTGGCAGATCTGTACCGGCCCGCGGACTGCCGAGGCTCCGGCGATAACGTCCATGGTCTCGCCAGGGAAGTCCGCGCCGCTGAAGCGCATGGGCCCGAACTCGACGACCTGGTCACCCCAGATGGTGGGGTTGTAGGCGGCGACCGCGCCGATGCGTGAGTCGAGGCCTGCGTGCAGGAGCGCGACGCGGCCTCCGAAGCACCACCCCCATGCACTGAATGAGGTCAGACCGAGTTCGTCTTCCATGTAGTCGAGCACCTTCGTCACAGAGGTGATGATGTCCTCGTCCTGGAAACTCTTGGACAGCTCCAGCGCGGCGGGTCGGCCGCCGGCGGGAGGGTTGCCGTCGTAGGGGTCCCAGACCACGGCGGTCAGGCCTTCCTCTGCCAGGGTCGCGGCCTGGGCGCGCATGTGCTCGTCGAGACCGGCGATCGTCGGATAGAGCAGCACGCCGGTGGCCGATCCGCCGGACGGGCGGGCGACGTGGATGGCCAGCTCGTCGATTCGGGCGTCGGATGCTGTGATGCTCTGCTCGGTGGTGTCTGTCATGGTCGGGTGTTCCTTTCGAGGGAGGAGGCTGCTCGCGGGGCCCGGGTCAGGGGATGAGGATCGCCTTGGCGGTCGTGCCTGCCCGGGTGTCGGCAAGCGCCCGGTCGATGTCGGCCAGCGGGTAGCGGGTGATGACGGCGTCGAGGTCGATTAGGCCGCTGCGGTAGAGGTCGATGAGTCGGGGGATGAACACGTGGGGCATCTGGTCGCCGACGAGCACGTTCACCACGGACTTGCCGGTGGCCACCGGTGACTGGGCGGCCTTGGAGAATCCACCGGCGGCCAGGGCGATGCGGCCGTCGGCCTTGAGGACGGTGACGTCGGCGAGGACCGCATCCGGAGCACCACTGGCGTCGAATGCGACATCGGCCGGACCGCCCAGGGCCTCGTGGATGGCGGCGGCGAGGTCCTCTCTCGCGCCGTCGACGGTGTGGGTCGCGCCGACGCGGGAGGCGAGGTCGCGGCGGGACGGGAGCATGTCGACGGCGACGATCCGGGTCGCGCCGGCGGCGCGGGCGGCCATCACGGCGGCCAGGCCCACGGAGCCGGCCCCGGAGATGACGACGTGGTCGCCTGCGGTGACGCGCAGCGCGTTCAGGATGCTGCCGGCGCCGGTCTGCAGGGCGCAGCCGAGGCCGGCGACGATCACGGGGTCGAGGTCGTCGGGGACGACGATGACGCTGCTGGCGGGCACGAGGACGTGGCTGGCGAAGGCGGACTGGCCCATGAACCGGCCGCTGACCGGAGCCCCGTCTTCGGTGTGCAGCAGGTGAGAGCCGTCTGCGCGGACGCCGGAGAAGTTCAGCTCCCGCATGCTCGCGCACCGGGTGGGGCGGCCCTGCAGGCAGGCCGCGCAGTGGCCGCACCAGGCGAAGGAGGTGGCGACGTGGTCGCCGACCTTGACGTCGGTGACGTGGTCGCCGACGCGCTCGACGACGCCGGCGCCTTCGTGTCCGAGGACCGCGGGCCATTCGAGCATCGGGTGGTCGAGGGCGGCGATGTCGGAGTGGCACAGCCCGGTCGCGCCGATCCTCACGACGACTTCGTCGGGTCTCGGGTCGTCCAGGTCCAGGTTCTCGATCGTGAACGGGGACTGCGCTCCTCGGGATACGGCGGCGGTGATGGTGGTGGTCATGGCTTTCCTCCTGTGCTCGGCTCCAGCTCGGTCAGCTGGACGCTCTTGTCCCACAGCCGTCTCCACTGCTGCGGGTCGTTTACCTGGTCCCCACGCATGCTCGTCTCCTTGCCTCCTGAGAACATGCGTCCGCTCACGCCGTCGACCGACGGGTCGCTGGCGAGGAGGATCGAGGTCCTCGCGGCCTTCTCCGGCGATCCGGAGATCAGGCGCATCGCGGTACGGGAGAGCCACGACTGGTCGTCCATGATCGACGTGCGCGCCACACCCGGGTAGAGGGCGTTGGCGGTGACTCCGGTGCCTTCGAGGTGTCGGGCGAGCTCGCGGGTGAACATGACCACCGCGAGCTTGGAGATGCCCAGGGCGGTGAACGGGGTGTACTTGCGCCGCTCCATGGCGAGATCGTCGAGATCGACGACCGCGCGGGGGATGAGCGCCCCGACCGAGACGATCCGCGCCGGCGCAGAGGCGATCAGCCGCTCCAGCAGCAGGTTGGTCAGCAGGAAGTGGGATAGGTAGTTCGTGGCGAACATCTTCTCCACCCCATCGTCGGTGAGCTGCCGTTCGGGCAGCATGATCCCGGCGTTGTTGATCAGGACATGGATCCGTGGGTGCGCGTCGAGGATCTCGTGCGCTGCATTTCGGACGGAGTCGAGGTCAGCAAGATCGACCTGGACCATCGAGCCGCGATCGTTGCCGGTCGTCGCCGCGATACGGGCCAGGGCCTCCTTGCCGCGGTCCCGGCTGCGGCCCAGCAGGACGACCTCGGCTCCCTGGCCGGCCAGCGCGGTTGCGGTGGCCAGCCCGATCCCGGCGGTGCCGCCGGTGATGACGCAGGTCTTGGCGTCCATGTTCATGGCTTCTCTCCTTCGGTCGTGTCCCAGGGGCTCTCAGAGCGTGGCGAAGACGTCGTCGGCACGGGCGCGGATGGACACCGACGCCCGCTGGTCGAACGGGGTTGGCTTGGGGTTGACCTGGATGATCGTGGCGGACGCGCTGATACGGCCGAGGTAGCCGCCGTACATGCCCTTCGAACCCACGGTCAGAATGAGGTCGGCCTCCGAGACCCACTGCTCGGCTTCCTGGTACGCGGTGTCGTTGACACCGACGCGGGTATAGACCGGGAAGGAGACCATGACCCCACCGCAGTCGCGGCACCGCGGCGCCCGCCCCCGGTCCCAGATCCGCACATCGTCTTCGTGCCTCTTGCAGGACACGCACCGGTTGATTGCGTAGCTGCCCTGGATCTCCGCGACGCTCTGCGATCCGGCCAGGGAGTGCAGATGGTCGATGTTCGTGGTGACCATGCCGCGGATCAGCCCACGTTCTTCGAGTTCGGCGATCTTGCGGTGGGCGGTGCTCGGTCCGGTGACGAACATCGGATCGAGAAACGATGCCCGCAACATCCGGTAACTGCGCTCGGGGTGCAGCCGCACCAGCGGCTCGAGGCTGGTCTGCATGACCCGGGCGACGTTCATGTGTTCCATGTCCTTGATGCCCGAGCCCATCGAGATCCCCGCACCGGTGACGACGACGGTGGAACTGCTCGCCTTCAGCGCGTCGTGTAGCTGGATGATCTGCTCGTCCATGGTGGTGCTCCTCCTCGAATCCCGTGGTGGAAACCTCCCGGCCAACCGGACACCTCTCCGATTTACAGATTAGTGGACGGGTGTCCGGTTAGCAAGGGAGGGTCACGCGCCGACCAGCTGCTCCTGCGCGGGAGTCGTCTCGGCCTCGGGCTGGGTCTTGGGTCGACGCACGGCCCGTCCGATGAGGGTCAGGATCAGGCCGCCTGCGACCCAGCCGGCCAGGACGATCCAAGGGAAGCTCATGTCTGCGTTGGGGAAGTAGGAGAGTTCTCGAATCAGGGTGGCCGAGGCTCCCGGCGGGAACCACTGTCCGACCTGCCCCCATGCGCCGGGCAGGAACTGCGCGGGCAGAGCGGAGCCGGAGATCGGGTTGGCAAAGAGCATCATCGTGGCCAGACCTACAAAGGTCCCGGACTGGCCGAGCAGGGCGACGAGCCCGACGATGGGGGCAGCGATCGCGGCAACGGCGAGAGAGAACGCACCGACATTGACCAGGTAGTCGCCCTGGATGGAGCCGAACCACAGCTGCAAGATGCTGGCGAGCACCACGCCGCCGACGATCGCGTAGACCCCGACGGCGAGGACGCGCCGCGAGGTGCCCTTGATCAGCGTCGTGATGAGCACCCCGCCGAGGATGCCTCCGAAGAGCATCGGGAAGAACGCCGAGGACAGCAGGCTGCCGTTGGGGTCGCCCTCCGACAGTGGTGCGACATCGGTGACGGTCAGTGATACCTCCGGTGCGTCGACACCGGCGGCCTCGGTGGTCGCCTGCGCCTGGGCGGTCAGCGCGGTCTGTAGCGGCTCCTCGAGCTGGGTGATGACCTGGTTGATGGTGCCGTTCGCCGAGGCGGTGAGGAGCTCGGGCTGCTCACCAAGGATAATCGCGCCGAAATAGTCGCGCTTTTCGATGCCCTCCACGGCCGCGGTTCGGTCGTCGATGACGGTGATGTCGTACACCCCGTCGCTGTTCTCTTCGAGCTGGTCGGCGATCGCGGTGGCGGCCTGCTCGGGCCCGACGACGGCGATCGCGACATCCTTCGGCTCGGCGGTCACGGCCGGCCAGGAAAAGGCCAGCACGATGATCGCGATGATGCCGGTCAAGGCCGCGGCGATGATTGAGGTGCGCAGGATCGGTGTGCGCTCTACCGCGGGTGCGGTGGTGTCAGACATGGCGTTCCTTCCAATAAAAACGAAGTCTCGTTCTTTATAGTACGCGGAGTCGGGCGGAAGGTCACCTCTGGCTACGAGGTCTCGCTCACACCGTCGGAGTTGTCGCGCGGTTCAACTCGCGGCGTGTGTTGGGGAGGAAGTTCTGCAGTGCTCTCTTGGGTGCGCTGCTCGCCGAGCTGTCTTCCGACCGTCTCGAGTCAGGGACGCGGTATGTGGGGTCCGTGCCCATTCCAACGCCTTCGACTTCACGCTGTCTGCGTCGATCGGATCGCAAGCTCATCCTTCCGGCGGCGCAGACAGCGCCGCGTCCACGGCATGCAGGTTGCCGACAGCATGTAGGTGACTGCCTCTGGCGGGTGATTGCGTCGCGCGGGTAGGTGGCCTCCAGCTGCGAGAGTGCGAAGGGGTTCGCCTTCTCAGCAGGGGTCGTTGAGAGCGTCCATCTCCTGCCCCAGGAGGTCCGCCATGGGTGCTGCGCCGTCGCTCTCTATCCAAGCGTCAGTGGCGGCGTCGAGGCATGAGACTGCGGAGACGACGAGGGCGCTAGCTCGAAACCTGTTGCTGAGCTGATCGCCGCCGAGGCGACGTGTGACCTCAGGTGTCAGCAGTCTCTGCCGACCCTGCATCTTCTCCCAGCGGCGGGTGATCAAGGCACGAGCATTGCTGAGCAGTTGCATCTGACTCAGCGATCGCTCCGAGTTGCCATCCTCTGGTTCGGTCACGATCGGCACAACGCCTGCCATGGCGACTCGTCCTGGGGCCGGCAAGAGCGTCGGCGACGCGGATCGACTCTAAGAATGGCAGGACTGGGCCGAAGTATCCGCCGACGCAGAGTCCGGCCAGTCGCCCGGGCCTGGTGCTTCGTCGGCCGTTTGGGAGTAGAGGAGTGGGCCGAACACGGCAGCTGCCGACGGGGATCGTTAATGCCCGGACCGGACGCGGTCGGCTAAGCACCCACCGACGCAGTCACCGTCCGCCTGAGGGCATTGGTGGCGAGAATATCTGCAAAGCACAATTAGCGCAGTATCCCGAATGGCCTCGGAAAAGTCAGGGAAGTCTCCGTTGCAGTCAGCGCCCGTCTCACTCCGTGGGAGGGGCGACGTGCGGGGCGTGGTACTCGGCCTCGCCGCGCTTCCAATAGCCCTTCACGACGAACCGGTCCGAGTCGATCCTCCACCGGTTGGCGAGGAGTGCGCGGGCTGGACGGACGATGGACTGCTCGGCCGCGACGAACCCGAACACGTCGCCCTCGGGTCGCTCATCGGCGGTGACCGCATCGAGCCGGGCCTCGAGGGCAGAGCCGGCAGGTGCCTCGCCACGGTGGACGTACTGGACCGGCGCGACCGTGTCGATCGTGACCTCGTGGGCGGCGTCGGGGACCTCGATGAGGACGGTGGCCGGGGCGCCTTCGGCGATGAGCGCGGCGTACCGGCGGATCTGCGGGATCGCCGTCTCGTCGCCCGCAAGCAACCATCCGTCGGGCTGGCCTTGGACCTGCAGCGAACCCCGCGGGCCGCCGAGGACAGCCGGCGTGCCCAGGGAGGCCTCCGCGGCCCACCGGGCCGCGAGACTCTCCTGGCCGTGTACGGCGAACTCCAGATCCAGCCAGCCACCGTGGTCCGTCGAGCCCCAGTACAGCGGGGTGTATTCGCGGCTGGGAAGCGAACGCATCACATCGAAGGACTCGACGCGCTCCTGGCCCGGGAAGATCCGCAGGTGATCATCCTGCCCGGGGAGGGAAAAGTCCAGCAAGTCCTCACCCTCAAGACGGATGCGCACGTAGTCCTCGGCCAGCCACTCGCGGGCGGCGAGCTTCACTGACCGGATTTTGAGGTCGACGGGGTGACGTACTAGTTCGAAAGCGCGCGGCGAGGCGGTCACGGGCGGTGGTCCTTTCATCGGCGGGTTCCAGGAGGAAGAGTGCCGAGGCCATGCGTGCCCGGATCTGATCAAGTCTGCAGCACGCCCGCCCATGAGTACTGACGGCGTCATCGCTGCGCCAGGCCTCATCCCTGGCAGTGCCGTCGGGTCTTGACCACACGCGGTGCCGCTGCAGCCATCCGATCTGGTTGGCATCTTCTCTTCCTGGTAGCATACCGGACAGATGTCCGTTTATGCAATGGGCTCCTCGGGCGGGCGCCAGCCAGGCGCGACGCGGCGTGCGGGGGTGTGCCGCCTCGCTCATCTGGGCACCGCAGGCGGGGGGCAGTGTTCTATCGACGGATGGGGCGGGAGGGTGTCCCCGGAATGCCTCCTTGCGGTGGCGCATTTACCAACGCGTTCGCTCCTCCTCGAGCGCACCCGGAGCCGGACGGGCCCGTTGCGGAGTGGCCCTCAGCGTGTGCGGTGCACCACAAGAAAAACGAAGGCTCGTTCTTTATGGTATGATCGGGCCATGCCCAAAGTCAGCGAAGCCCATCGAGCCGCCCGCCGCGGCGAGATCCTCGACGCCGCGCAGCGCGTGTTCGCCGCCCACGGCTACCGGGGGTCGTCGATCACCCAGATCATCAAAGAGTCCGGCCTGTCAGCCGGAGCGATCTACAGCTACTACTCCGGCAAGGAAGAGCTCTTCCATGCCGTGGTCAAGCGCACGTTCGCGACCCGAACGACGGCAATCACGCAGGCCAGCCCGGACACACCACGTCCGCCTGGGGAGCTGCTGAGCTCGGTGATCACCGACCTGGGCGAAGAGATCCACACCATCGCCCCACAAGTCTGGGCCGAGGCGGCCGTGGAGCCCGAGGCGCGCGCCGCCGTAGCGGGGGTGTTCGCCAGCCTCGGCGACCTGCTGCGCGCCGAGCTGACCGAGTGGGGAACCTCTCATCCCGAGCGTGCGGGAGACGACCCCGGCACCTGGGCTTCTCGACTAGCCCCGGTGCTGGTCGCGGTCATTCCCGGATTCATCTTGCAACGGCTGACGATGCCCGACTTCGACGAGCGGGCCTTCCTCGACGCTCTCGCGCAGACCCTCGACCCCTGAGCGCCTCGACGCCTGGAACGTGCCGAATAGATGGACCGCCACGCAGAACAACCAGATCGGCCCGCTATGCAGCTGGCCGACATAGCAGAAGGAGTACGGATATGAAGATCGCACTGTTGGGTGCCACCGGACGGACCGGCACCGAGCTCATGAGCCAGGCGCTGGACGCCGGCCACGAGGTCGTGGCGTACGTGCGCCGACCCGACGCCCTCACCTCACGCGAGGGGCTCAGCATCGTCGGAGGACAGCTTGATGACCGTGAGGCGTTGACTCGCGCGTTGGATGGGTGTGACGCCGTCGCGGTGGCGTTGGGGCCGAAGATCAGTCAGCACAACGCACCGATCATGGCCACCGCCGTCCCGCCTGTGATCGCCGCCGCGAAGGCCAACGGCGTCAAGCGTGTCGTGGTGCTCTCGGCGCTGGGAGTGGGCGACACCTTCGCCAACACTCGCTACCCGTACCGGTTCGGGTGCCGGACCTTCCTCGCCGCGAACTTCCGCGACCATGTTGCCGGTGAGTCTCAGCTCGCCGGCAGCGGTCTGGACTGGACCACTGTGCACCCCGGTCCGCTGTCTGACGCGCCGCGCACCGCGAGGCCGCTGATCGTCGACGCTAAGAGCGGGACGAAGATGCCGCGCGCGCCCCGCACGCGCCGCTCCGACGTGGCCGCGGCGATGCTGGCGATGATCGAGGATCCCGCCACTATCGGAAAGCAGATGCTCCTCACCTCCGCAGTCCAGGTCGCCTGATCGTGAACGCAGAGGCGGGCGCGGGGCCCGTCGCGAACGAGGCGACGCCAATGCCGGACGGGCCCGAGTTGCCGGGCGCTGACATGGTGGCGGCGGCACGGCAGCTGCGCCGCGAGTTCGAGCTGATCCAAATGGAGAGTGAGTTCGCAGTAGAAGAGGTCCTCACCAAGATCTCCATCCTCCGCCAAGAATTCGTGCGACTTCGCCGCTACAACCCCATCGAGCACGTGAACTCGCGGGTGAAGACTCCGGCGAGCACGCTGCACAAGGCGATCCGGCTCGGCGTCGACCCGACCCCAGCGAGTATCCGGGAAGGTGTCAAAGACATCGCCGGCGTGAGGATCACGTGCAGTTTCATCGCTGACACCTACCGCGTCCTCGACGCCCTCACCGCGCAGGCCGACGTTCGAGTGCTCTCGGTCAAGGACTACATCAAGGCACCCAAGCCCAATGGCTACAAGAGCCTGCACGCGCTGGTCGAGATCCCCGTTTTCCTGTCGACTGGGCCGGTACATGTACCGGTCGAAGTGCAGGTCCGCACCATCGCGATGGACTTCTGGGCAAGCTTGGAGCACAAGATTCACTACAAGTACGAGGGCGAGGTCCCGCCACGCCTCGTTGAACGCCTGACCGCGGCAGCGAAGGCGTCCGAGCGGCTCGACGAGCAGATGGAAGGCCTGTACGCCGAGGTGCGCGAGGCCCGGGAGCCGACGACGGACGAGGACGAGGAAGGCCTGGACGACCAAATGTTGATGCGGCTGTGGAACAGCACCCGCGACGGGCACGCCATGCACCGGGAGGAATAGGCATGACCGAGAGGACCGCGCTCATCGAAGTCCGGGGCCTGACGAAGAGCTACGGCACCGGCCAGAACCGATTTCGGGCCCTGACGGACGTCGCCTTCGACGTTCAGGAGGGCGAAAGCGTTGCGATCGTCGGAAAGTCCGGTTCGGGCAAGTCGACCCTCATGCACATCCTCGCCCTACTGGACACCCCCGACACCGGCAGTCTCGCCCTCGCCGGTGTCGAGACGTCCTCGCTGAAGGGCCGCAGGTTGGGCCGAACCCGCAACGCCACCTTTGGCTTCGTGTTCCAGCAGTTCTTCCTCACCGCCAACCAGACGGTGCTGGAGAACGTGATCCTGCCGCTCAAGATCGCCGGAGTCGGCCGATCCGAACGCCGCCGTCGAGGGATGTCGGTACTGGAGCAGCTCGACCTCGCCGACAAAGCAAAGAACAAAGCGACCGCCCTCTCCGGAGGCCAGAAGCAGCGCGCCGTGATCGCCCGCGCTCTGATCAACAACCCGCGTGTCATCTTCGCCGACGAGCCCACCGGTAACCTCGACACAGCCACGGGCGCGATTGTCGAGGACATCCTGTTCGGGCTCAACCGAGACCAAGGAATCACGTTGATCGTCGTCACCCACGACGACGAGCTCGCCGCGCGCTGCGACCGCCGCATCCAAATCAGCGACGGCCGAATCGTCTCCGACGACGCCGTCGCATTCGCCGAAGGGAGCCGGCGATGAGAGCCCTCGACATCATCGGCACCGCCATGACGAACACCCTGCGGTCGAAGACCCGAACGCTGCTGACGGTCCTGGCGATCTTCGTCGGCGCCTTCACCCTGACACTGACCAGCGGACTCGGCACCGGTATCAACCGATACATCGACGACACCGTTGCAGGCATCGGGGCGAGCGACGTCATGACAGTGACCAAGGACTCCGGCGCGCAGACCGACGGAGGCTTCGGCAGCTCAGACGGGCCGGTCGAGTACGACCCCGACGCCGTCCCCGCCGGGCAAGGCCAGGCGGCCCCGGGCATGTCTTCGACTACGACTGCGCTCACTCCCGAGGATCTCGACGAGCTCGCCCGCGTTCCTGGCGTGCTGCGCGTCGAACCGACCCGCTCGATCACCGTCGACTATGCCCAGCACAGCGACGGCGTCCGGTACACCGTGTCCGTCGGGAGCCTCGTGCCTGGCCAGACCGTCCAGCTTGCCGCCGGCGAAGTGCCCGACGACTCCGAGGACCTCGAGGTCGTCATACCCATCGACTACGTCGACGCCTTCGGCTTCGCCTCAGTTGAGGACGCGCTCGGCCAGGACCTGACCATCGCCCTCAGCGACGGCGTACGCACCCAGCACACCGTCACCGCGACCGTCACCGGAGTAGCCGAGGAAGCGCTGGCAGGCGCGGGATCCAGCCTGATCCCGAACGACGCGCTAACCGAGGAGCTGTGGGACCTACAGAACACCGGTGTGCCCGAAGACCAGCAGTATCGGTACGCCAGCGCCAGCGCCTGGTACGACCCCGACGCGAGTGAGGAAGATGTGGAGGCCCTGAAGTCCGCGCTCGACGAGGCCGGATTCACGGGAACGACCGTCGCCGATCAGCTCGGCGCATTCCGGACCGTCATCGATGCCATCGTCCTCGTACTCAACGCCTTTGCCGCGATCGCGCTGCTCGCGGCTAGCTTCGGCATCGTCAACACCCTGTACATGTCCGTGCAGGAGCGCACCCGCGACATCGGGCTGATGAAGGCGATGGGATTGGGCTCCGGCCGGGTGTTTGCTCTGTTCAGCCTCGAGGCCGTGTTCATCGGACTGCTCGGCAGTCTCATAGGCGCGGGCGCGGCGATCGCGATCGGCACCGCTATCAGCGAAGCCCTCTCCACGAGTCTGTTCTCCGATCTTCCCGGCCTGACCGTGATCGCCTTCGACCCTCTGACCGTCGGAGGCATGGCGATCGTTGTGATGGGCATCGCCTTCCTCGCCGGGACGCTGCCCGCAGCCCGCGCTGCCCGGAAGGACCCCGTCGTCGCACTGCGCTACGAGTGACTTGCCCCGGGCGCACCGCGCCCGGCAGGACAAGAGTCTCAGGACTCGTGCAGCAGCGCAGTGACTAGCTAGTGGTGGCACCTTCAGTTGGCGTACCTGGCCTGTGTGACGATCTCGATTCGGGTGATGACGGCCGGGCAGGGGTATCGGTACTTGCTGAACAGCGTGGTCGTCGGTGATGGTGACCGGGACGCGGCGACCGCGCTGACGCGCTACTACGAGCAGTCCGGGACCCCGCCGGGCCGCTGGCACGGGTCGGGACTGGCCGGTCTCGAGCAGCCTGTCGCTCCTGGCTCTCAGGTGTCCGAGGAACAGCTCCGACGGCTCTTGGGCCATGGGCATGATCCGGTGACGGATACGCCCCTGGGCCGCCCGTTCCGTACGTTCGTCCCGGAGAAAGAGCGGGTCCAGGCCCGCGTCGATCAGCTCCCCAACTCGCTGACCGGTGATGAGCGGGCAGCGGAGACGGCGCGGATCGAGGCGGAGGAGGCCGCGAAGCCGGTCGCGGCCCCGGTGGCGGGGTTCGATCTGACCTTCTCCGTGCCGAAGTCGGTCTCGACGCTCTGGGCGGTCTCGGATGCGGGCACGCAGGCGCTGATCGCGGAGGCGCATCATGCGGCGATGAACGACGTCATCGACCTGATCGAACGCGATGTCGCGATGACCCGCGTTGGCGCGGCTGGCCCCCGCGGTGCGGTAGCCCAGGTGGAGATCCGTGGTCTGCTGGCCACCGCTTACGATCACTACGACAGCCGCTCGTCCGATCCGCAGTTGCACACGCATCTGGTGGTTGCGAACCGTGTCCAGGCTGTCCGCGATGGGAAGTGGAGGACGCTGGATTCTCGCGCCCTGCACAACGCGGTCACGGGGCTGTCGGAGCACTACAACGCCGTCCTGTCCGATCACCTCGCCCGCGCGCTGGAGGCGAAGTGGGAAGCCCGGGAGCGAGGACCCGGCAGGTCCACGGCGTGGGAGATCGCCGACGTCCCGCAGGAGCTGATGGACGAGTTCTCCTCCCGCACCCGCGACATCGAAGACGCCAAGAACCGCCTGGTGGATGAGTATGTCGCCAAGCATGGCCGTAAGCCGTCGTCGAAGGTGCTGTGGCAGATCCGCCAGCAAGCCACCCTGGAGACCCGCCCTGAGAAGGAGCACCACTCCCTGGCCGACCTCACGACCAGGTGGCGGGAACGCGCCGAAGCGACACTGGACGCCGACCCGTTGGCGTGGGCGCGAGAGATGCTCGCGGGTGCGGAGTCGGAGCCGCTGCTTCGGGCCGATGACCTCCCGTCCGACACGATCACGGAGCTCGCCGACATCGTGGTCGCGACGGTCGCGGACCGCCGGTCGACGTGGCGGCGGTGGAACCTCCACGCTGAGGCGGTCCGGCAGTCGATGCCGTGGCGTTTCGCCTCGGCGGAGGACCGTGACGCCATCGTTGGGATGATCACCGATGCCGCCGAACAGGCCTCCCTCGCCCTCACTCCGCCCGAGCTGGCTTCGACGCCGGAGAGGTTTCTGCGCTCGGATGGGTCGAGTGCGTTCCGGCCCCGGCATGCGACCGTGTACTCCTCGACGGACCTGCTCGCTGCGGAGGACCGGCTCCTGGCCGCCTCCCGCGACCGCGACGCCCCCACCGTCACGCTGCAGGCACTCGAGCACGCGGCCCGCACCCCAGCGAGCCGGGGTGAGCCGGTGCTGTCGATCGATCAGGAGCAGGCGATCAGCCAGATCGGGGTCTCCGGCCGCGTCCTCGACGTCCTGGTCGGACCCGCCGGGTCGGGGAAGACCTCCACCATGAAGGCCCTGCGCCGCGCCTGGGAGACCGAACACGGGCTTGGCAGCGTGGTCGGGCTCGCGCCGTCGGCCGTCGCTGCAGCTGTCCTGGGGGAAGACCTCGGCATCCAGACGGAGAACACGGCGAAGTGGCTGTTCGAGCACCGCCGCGGCGCCTGGGACCTGCAGGCCGGGCAGCTGCTCATCGTCGACGAGGCGTCCCTGGCCGGGACTCTCGCTCTGGACCAGCTCACCGCCCACGCCAGGCAGGTCGGGGCGAAGATCCTCCTGGTCGGTGACCCGCACCAGCTCTCGGCCGTGGACGCTGGTGGGGCGTTCGGGCTGATCGTCCGCGACCGCCCAGACGTGGCGCGCCTGGCCGAGCTGCACCGCTTCCGCCACGCCTGGGAGAAGCGCACTTCCCTCGCCCTGCGCCTCGGGGACGCGGAGGCGATCGATGAGTACATCAACCGGGACCGGGTGCATGACGGCGACTACGACGACATCCTCGAGGAGGCCTACCAGGCGTGGCGCGCCGACCAGCAGGCAGGCAAGGCATCGCAGTTGATCGCGGAGACCATCGACACCGTCTCCGCCCTGAATGCCCGCGCCCGCCTCGACCGCATCGCGACCGGCGAGGTCGTCGACGAGCCCGGGGTGACCCTGCATGACGGGAACCACGCCTCCCGCGGGGACGTGGTCGTCACCCGACGCAACGAGCGGCGACTCGCGCTCGGCCGAGGCTGGGTGAAAAACGGCGACCGGTGGATCGTCACAGGCACCCGCGAGGACGGCTCGGTCGCCGTCCGACGGGAGAATTCGAGATGGCGCACCACGATCACGCTGCCGGCCTCCTATGTCGCTGACGAGCTCGAGCTCGCCTACGCCGTCACGGCCCATCGCGCGCAGGGGTCGACCGTGGACACGGCGCATGCGATCGTGCATTCCCCTGAGATGACCCGGGAGAGCCTGTACGTGTCGATGACCCGCGGCCGGGAAGCCAACCACGTCTACGTCGCCACCGACCAGGCGCACCTCGAGCAGCACCAGTTCCGCGACGATCTGGAGATGAGCGGGCGGTCGGTGCTGTACGGGATCGTGCAGCACACCGGCGTTGAGGTCTCCGCGCACGAGATGATCGAGCAGGAACACGAGGACGCTTCCTCGATCGCGCAGCTCGCCGCCGAGTACGAGACCATCGCGGTCGAAGCCCAAGCCAACCGATGGCTCACCGTCCTCACCCACGCCGGCCTCACCGGCGAGCAGCTAACGGAAGTCGCGGATGCGGACTCCTTCGGCGTCCTCTCGGCCGAACTACGCCGCCTGGAGGCCTCTGGTCACAGGGTCGAGCAGCTCCTGACCGCGGTCGTCCGGGCCGGGAGACTGGAGAACGTCGAGGACATCGGCTCCCTGCTCCGCCACCGCGTCACCCGCCTCGCCGACCGCTACCAGCCGTCCCCGCCGCCGCGGCCCGGGCTCATTGCCGGCCTCATCCCACGCGCACAAGGAGCAATGAACCAAGACGACCAGGCGGGATTGTCCGAGCGCGAGGCCCTGATCGAGCAGCGCGCCCAAGCCGCCCTCGACCGCGCCCGCGACCAGCACGAGCCCTGGCTGACCGGACTGCCGGAGCCGGAGAGTGTGCAGCAGCAGGCGTCGCTGCGGGTGATCGCGGCCTACCGTGACCGGTGGCGCATCACCGGCACCGACCCGCTCGGCCCCGACCCAGACAACGACGCCCAGTGCCTGGACTACCGGCGCGCTAGCGCGCACCTCGAGATCCTCTGCACCGCCACCGACGACCCCACCGGGCACACGCCGGCCGCGCCGAACACGGGCAGGGACGCACCGCAACGCTGACCGAGAATGAACCCGCCGAGGTCCCCGCGAGGGGGGTGGTGGTTGTCGGCTCACGGTCGTATCCTTGGTGGCGAGCAGGAACACAGATGTCCGACCCAGCGAATCGCAACCTGGGCGGAAGACCCTCTCGCCATCGGGAGACCCACCAGCACAGGCCTGCGACATCACCACTTGGGTATCCGCCTGTGCTGAAAGAGGCCCGACATGTTCACCGGATTGTGGAACCTCAGCGTCCGCACCCACACCCTGCTGCAGCGATACGCGCCCACCAACCGACTCCTGAACCGGCTACGCACCCGTGAAGGACTGCGCTGGGGCGTCCCCGCGATGCTCCTCGGACTCGCCTACCTGGCCGCGGCCGTCGGCTGCGCCGCGCTCGTCCAGGCCGGCTGGACCGAATGGCTCTACCTGCCATTCCTGCTCTTCTTCTACAACGCCCTGAAGTTCCTCATCTTCGGCCCCTGGAGCCTCGTCCTCCTCGCCCGCGCCCGCATCCGCGAACGCCGCCAGCGCAAGCAGTCGACAGCACTACGTGCCTGAGGTCCCGGAGCCACGCCCTCGGCCGGAAGTGGAGCCAGGAGTCGCGCGGGGCAGCCGCGGAGAAGGAGATCGATTGCTCGTGCGGCCTCGGCTCCACGGCGGTCCGCTATCTGCGGGAGGCGGGAGAGGACGGCAAGTCGAGCCGGATCGAGCGCGAACTGCACGGGCGGTAGCCGCTGTTTGTCGTTGGGATCCGAGCCGTTGCAGTCGGTGACTGATCGGAGAATGGGGCCATGGAACGACGCATTGACTTCTCGCGGGACCGCTGCATGCTGTGCGCAGGCTGCGGCCGCGAGTTCCTCGTCGACCTCGGCTGGATCGACCGCTGGGAGCAGACCGAAGAGAAATGCCCCGGCTGCGGCCTGACCTGCGAGCACGAGCACGCGCCCCGGGTGACGATCGCTCCTCGCGACCCAGCGCTCGACAACGAGCGGGTTCCCCAGTTCTTCTGGTACCACACGAGCACCTGTCCGGACTGGCCGGCGAAGCACTTCGACCCGGCTGCAGACCTGACGGCCGAGACGCGCCTGAGGATGGGCGGCGAGGAGCACGTCGCCGCGTGGACAGCGCGCCAGCGCTCAAAAGCGCTCCACGTCGGCACATACGAGGCCGCGGTCCACAACATGCTGCGGCGAATGGACGACCAAGCCGACAGCCGCAACCAGTTCTACCTCTACAGGGTGCGGCTCAGGCCGGACGTCGTGGTGCGGGAGGGCTGGCTCGTCGATCCCAGCGACTGGCTCGGCGACGTGGTGCTGACCGAGGTGTGTCCATCGGGCATTGATGTCGCGCGGTACCTGAACTACCACGAGGATCCCGGCGGGCTTTCGCTGGCGCTGGGTCGGAACGCGATCGCCAGCGTCCAGGAGATCGCGATCCCACTGCCCGATGCATGGGACGGCGGCTGGGCGCGCGAGGCCATCGCCACCCTCGAGAGCGCATCCGACGTACCGGTCCCTGCGACCGGGAAGCTGGCGCGTTTCATGCCGCCGTCCTCGCCGCGGGCGACCGAGGGCCGCGAGCTCGGCCGGGCGCTGGCCGGTCGGCTGCCCGTCAACCTCCGGCGTCAGTTCGAGTCGGCCGTGTCGTTCGACGAAGGGACCGATCCGGTCCCGTGGGCTCGCCGTGCGAGCAGCCTGTGCGGCCTGATCGTGGATCCGCAGCGCGTCCTGGCCGCGCTGGACGCTGCGGAACATCGCGAGGTCTGACGCTCGGCCCGGACCGCAGCACTCGGCCGCCCCCATTGGCATGGGCTCAGGAGCGGAGCGAGAACAGATCAGCTCGCGGAAGAAGACGGGGAACTCGTGCTGATCGTGGCCTTCGGACGGGCCGTCATGCCTGTGGTCTCCTTGAACCCCTCCGTCGTCCCGCACTTCTTGATGAGGTGGTTCACGTACGCCTTCGTGTACCGGTAGGACTTCGTCGGCTCGTCGTACTCGCAGAAGTCGCTGTTCGTCCGGTCGGGGTTCGGGTCGCCGTTCGGTGGACGGACCTCCTTCCTCTTCCACGCGGCGGTGAAGTGGCTCTGGTTGAACACGAACGGGATGCCGGCTTCGACCTCCGCTGCAGCAGGTTTCGGCATGAGCCTGCCGAGGCCGGATACCGGCTGCTTGCGGTCGCGCACGATGACCTGCCCTCGCCGTCCGAGCTCCTCGACGGCAGCCCGCTCGTCATCGGTCATGTCCGCGTAGTGCGTGAACTGCATGGCGACGGCGTCCGGGTCCTTGGGGGCCAGTTCGACCATCGCCCGCAGCCGGAACTCGTAGCGCGGGTCGGCGGTCACTGCCTCGTCGAGGCCAGACTCGTACTCAGTCACGAAGGTGCGCAGGTCGGCCGGCAGCGTCTTGCGGAACCGGCGGAGGGCCTGCTTTCCCTGGGGAGTGAACGTGCCGACGAAGATCGGCAGCCGCAGCCGGAGCGCCAGTGACTGGTTGTCGCCGAACTGAGCCGTGAGCTCGGACTCGTAGTTGACGAGCAGGGCATGGGCGTGGCCGGAGAGGTTGAGCATCAGCGCCTCGTCCGCGTGCGCGTGGCGGTGCTCGAGCCGGTTCCGGAGCCGGATGAAGAGAGAGCGAGGTTGGCGCGGGCCGGATCCGGGTCCGCCGGCCAACGCTCCTTCATCGAGCGTTCCAGCTCCCACCGCTTCGGCTCGCCGTCGACCTTGAGCAGGCGCTTCTTGAAGCTCGGGTCCCAGTAGCGAAAGTCGACGTCGTCGCGGACGAACTCTGCGTGCAGCAGGTACAGCCATGCCAGGTGCATGTGGACGACGAATCCCTCGAACGCCCGTGCCTCCGCCGAGTCGTTGTAGAGGCGCACGGCCAGGCACGCCTCTTCGATGCTGGCGTCGAGGGTCGCCTGCCATCGCGGAGGTCTTGCCATGAGCCGAGGATATTGGGGGAACTGTGTGCACGGACGTGCCTCGTGAACATCACCTATGTGAGACGCTGCCCAGCAGCCGCAGCGGAGCTGACGATTGCGTCGCGGAAGTTGGCGTCGTGACTGGTTGAGGTGAAACCACGATTTTGGGACATGTTTTCCCAGCCGCGCGACGAACTCGGGAAAGGTCGGCATCCGATGTGTCGCATTGACGACCGCAGGAGTTGGCACAGGGGCCCTCGAGCTTGGCTCACCGTGGCCGCACCCCTGATTGCTTCGTGTGCTCCCACACCGTCATCCGGTGGATGTTGAACTGCTTCGCGATCGATAGCACGCTCTCGCCGTTCGCCCGAGCGGTTTGAATAGCCTCTACTTCCTTCACCGTCAGTGGTGTTCGATTACGTCTACTAGGGTTCGAGACCACCCCAGGATCGGGTTCCTCGTCGACGCTCGACTCATGTGAGCCACCTCGATCGCCCTGCTCCCACGCGGAAACCAGGCGATCCAGCCGCCTCTGGGAGTTCCGATTAGGTCCACCACCGGCCACCACATATCGTCATCTGATCGGGTGATTCCGCGGTCGATTGCCTCCCGCATGTCGCGGGCGCAGGCCTCTGCGGCCCGGCGCCGCCGGAGCGCGCGTCCCGAGCCCGTGCGTCCCGCCCCAGCCCCCGCTCGCCGTGGCGTTGCCGCGCCTCGCGCTTCCTGAGCGTGCACCGTGCATGCAGCTTCCGCCATGCTCGGGGCGGTAGCGTTGCGAGCAGCGATCGGCAACCGCCTGTGGCTTATCAGGACCGCTGCTCGCAGCGCTCCGGAATGGAACAGGTGCGCATCGTGGATACCGCTACTCTCACGTCGGGCGGATACACGCCGACCCGGGCGAAGACCGGGGACTTCCCCTCCGTCGCGAAGACCTATTCGCAGATCTCCCAGGTGGTCAGGGAATCCGGACTGCTCCGGCGCGCGCCGTGGTTCTACGCGGCCGTCGGCGCTGCGCTGCTCCTCGCCTTCGGCGGCGCCGTCACCGGATTCGTGCTGCTGGGGGAGAGCTGGTTCCAACTGCTCATCGCCGCGGCGCTCGGCATCGTCTTCACCCAGACCGCCTTCCTCGCGCACGAGGCCGCCCACCGGCAGATCCTCGCGCGCGGTCCCGCCAACGACCGGCTCGCCCGCGTCCTCGCCGGCCTCATCGGCATGAGCTACGCGTGGTGGGATTCGAAGCACACCAGGCACCACGCGAACCCCAACCGCGTCGGCAAGGATCCCGACATCGAGGTCGACACCATCTCCTTCCTCGAGGAGGACGCGGCGCAGGCCCGCGGCTTCCGCCGGGCGCTCACGAAGCGGCAGGGATGGTGGTTCTTCCCGCTGCTCACCCTGGAGGGCCTCAACCTGCACGCGCAGAGCTTCGCCCACCTGTTCGGCCGCGAGCCCGTGCGCGGCCGCTGGATCGAGCTCTCGATCATCGTCGCCCGGTTCGCCGTCGTCCTCGTGCCCGTCTTCTGGGTGCTCCCGCTCGGCATGGCCTTCGCCTTCCTCGGGGTGCAGCTCGCCGTCTTCGGCGTCTACATGGGCGCATCGTTCGCGCCGAACCACAAGGGCATGCCGGTCATCGCGCACGACGCGCGCCTCGACTTCTTCACCAAGCAGGTGCGCACCTCGCGCAACATCCGCGGCGGATGGTGGGCGACCTGGCTCATGGGCGGACTGAACTACCAGGTGGAGCACCATCTCTTCCCGAGCATGGCGCGGCCGCACCTCGCGCGCGCCCGGACCATCGTCCGCGAGCACTGCCGCACCCTCGGCGTCCCCTACACGGAGACGTCCCTCTGGCGCTCCTACGCGATCGTGATCGCCTACCTCAACCGGGTGGGGCTCTCGGCCAGGGACCCCTTCGACTGCCCCGTCACCGCGCAGTACCGGCGCGCCTGAGCGCACAGACGGCCCGCGGGCCCGGCACCGGAATCCGGCTCCGGGCACGTAGGCCGTCCTCCGGGCTCAGGCCACGGCGATCTCGTTCGGCGCCTCGGCGAACTCGGCGCTCGCGAGGATCTCGCCCGTCGTGAGGTCGATCGCGTGGAGGGCGTTCGCCGCAGGTTCGGTGACGTAGGCGATGTCGCCGGCCACCTTGATCGAGGGATGCGGATCCTGCCATTCGGCCGGCCCCTCCCACGCGTCGATCACCGGGAACTCATCGACCAGCTCGCCCGAGGCGGGGTCGAGGACGTGGATGCTGCCGTCCGTGGCGATGATGTAGGCGAGGTCCTCCGGGCCGCGCGCCACATCGCGGTAGGTGAACTGCACCTCGTCGGGCAGGTCGACGACCTCGTAGGAGTGCGCCGAGGTATCGATGAGCGCGAGCGAGTTGAGCAGGTAGCCCTCCGCGTCCGGGTCTGACTTGTAGTCGCCGACGACGATCGGGCTGGTCTCGGACACGTAGGCGTTGCCCATGCGCCCGTAGGCGTCCGGGGCGGTGAACTTCTCGAAGGCGCCGTCGTGGTAGAGCAGCGCGCCGTCCTCGCAGCCGAAGATCACCGCCTCGCCCTTCGCGGTGCCTTCGCCGTGGATGCCGGGGCACTCGTCGCTCGCGGCGAGCTCGTGCCAGTGATCGTCGTGCGGTCCGAGCGCGACGGCCCCCGTCCGCGCGGTCTCGTCGCCCACGGTGGTGAGCAGGGTGCCGTCCGCGAGCACGATCGAGACGCCGTGGTGCGCCGCGTCCGCCGTGTACTCGACGGTCTCGGGCAGCGCGCCGTCGCCGTCGCGCAGCGCATCGGTCTCGACGATCGTGGTGGCGCCCGTGCCGTCGTCGAAGAGCACGGTCTTGCCGTCGTGCACGACGACGTGCCCCGGAGTGGTGGCCGGGAAGACGGTGGAGGTCAGCTCGGGGGCGGCCGTGTCGAGGATCTGGAAGCCCTCGGACGTCGTGACGGCGACGTTCTCGCCATCGCCGAAGGCGTTCAGACGGGTGAACTCCTCCGTCTCGAACTCCTCGACCACGTCGAGCGTCGCCGCGTCGAGCACCGCGATCCCGTTCGCGTAGGCGACCGCGATGCGGCCGTCGGCGCCGGCGACCTGCGCCGCGGCGCCGTCCCGGGCCCCGCCCGTTGCTGCCTCGCCGCCGGCGTCCGCCGTCGAGCAGGCCGTGGCGAGCAGCGCGATGCCGGCCAGCGCGGCCACGGCGGCGGTCCTGCGTCCTGGAAGATGCGTCATGTTCTCTCTTTCTCTGGAGGGTCGGTCCCGGGATCCGAGCGGGTCCGTCCGCCGGAGCGGACGGACCCGCTCACGCCCCGAGCCCGTCGGCGATGCGCTGCGTGTTCGCGCGCATCATGGTCAGGTAGGTGTCGGCGCCCTCGCCCGGGGCGGTCAGCGACTCCGTGTACAGCTCGATGACGTCGACATCGATCCCCGCCTCGCTCGCGAGCACCTGCACGAGGCGGTCGGGCTGGGAGGACTCCGCGAAGATCGCGGGCACGCCGGCCTGCTCGATCGCCGACGTGAGCTCGCGCAGATCCGCGGCGCTCGGCGAGGCGAGCGTCGTGCCGCCGGGGATCACCGCCCCCACGACTCGGAAGTCGAAGCGCGCGGCGAGGTAGCCGAACACGTGATGGTTGGTGACGAGCGCCCGGCGATCCCGCGGGATCGCGTCGAAGGCGGTCGTCATCTCGGCATCCAGCTCCGCGAGCTCCGCTCGGTAGTCGGCCGCCCGCTCCGCAATCCGTTCGGGATCGACGCCGTCGATCGCGGCGACGCGCTCGGCGACGGCGTCGACGACGTCCCCCATCCGCGCCGGATCGGTCCAGAAGTGCGGATCAGGCGTGCCGGCCGCGTCGCCCTCCGCGTAGGGGAGGGGGTCGATCACGTCGCCGGCGGTGAGCAGTCGCGCGTCCCCGGCGTTCCCGCCGTCTCCGGCGTCTCCGGCGAGGCCATCGAGGTGCTGCTGCAGGCCCTCCTCGAGGCCCAGTCCGTTGGATACGACGAGCTCGGCCGAGGAAAGGAGGGCGGCCTCCTGCGCGGAGATCTCGAAGGAGTGCGGGTCGGCGTTCGGGCGCATGAGGGTCGTGACCTCCGCCTCATCCCCGACGACGGCCGAGACGACGTCGCCGAGGATGTTGGTGGTGACGACGATGCGCGGGGCGCCCGACGCCTCGGCGGGCGAACCGCCGGCGCCGGGAGCGGCGCAGCCGCCGAGGAGGGCGGCCGCGAGCAGCGCGGGGGCGAGGATCGCGATGCGCCGGCGAGCTCGCCGCGCGATGCGCGGGGCCGACACGCGGCGGGTCATCGTCCCACCTCCGCGAGGTGCGCCGCGGGAGTGCCCGGTGAGATCGCCCGGGCGACACGGGCGCCGTCCGCGTAATCGATCTCGAAGACCTCGCCGGTCGCGGGATCGTTGACGTAGGCCCGCTGGGCGTCGACGAAGAGCGAGGCGGTTCCGCCCCTGGCCGCCCCCTCCGCGCGCACGAGCGCGTCGGTGGCGCCCAGCAGCGCGCCGCTCTCGGCGTCGAACACCCGCACCCGTCCGTCCGTGCCGAGTCCGACGACGTGCGCGGGCGCGTCCGCGGCGCCGTCGTCCACCGCGACGACGCGGGCGAGCGGCGCCTCCGTCGGGATGAATGACCAGGCCCGCTCGCGGGTGTCGAGCAGCCAGAACCCGGTGTCGCCCGCGATGCCGGCGACGGTCGGCCGCCCCTTCCTGCCGTCGAAGGCGAGGGCGCGCTCGGCGGCCGGCTCGCCCCCCGCGGCGGCCTCGGGGTAGGGGATCCGCGTGAAGTCGACGCCGTCCGCGCCGCCCGTTCCCGCGCTGGTCGTCACGAGCACCGCTCCGTCGGCGCAGCCGATGACGAGGCCGACGCGCGTGGTGATGGTGCCAGACGGGGCGGCGCAGGGCGCCGCCGATCCGCGGGATCCGGCACCCTCGGCCTCCGCGCTCTCGGCGTCCGCGCCTCCGGATCCCGCATCGTCGGATCCTGCATCGTCGGAACCGGCATCGTCGGATCCTGCATCGGTGGATCCCGGTTCTTCGGGACCGACGAACCGCAGTTCTCCGTCATCGCCGGTCGCCGAACTCACGACCATGCCCTCGCCGATCGGCGCCGCGACGAGGGGATCGCCGGAGGCGCCGTCGAGCGGGAGGCGCAGCGTCTCGACGAGCTCCCCCTGGGAGAGGGCGTGATTGTCGAGGAGCACCGCCTCCCGCGATCCCGCGAAGGCGAGCGCGGTGCCGCCGGCCGTGGCGAGCGGTCCGCCGGAGACTGCGACCGGCCCCTCGCCGGCGACCTCGCCGAGCAGGGCAGGCGCCGCCCGGTAGTAGTGGAAGTGGTCCACGTGATCCCAGGTCCAGACACCGCTGTCGATGACATGAACGCCCGCGGTGCCTCCGGCGATGTCCGGGAAGTGCGTATCGGAGTCGGATGCGTCGGCGCGCACGGACTCGGCGAACACGTAGCGACCGTCGGTCGCCGTGCCGACGATCCCGGGCAGCTCGCCGATCTCGGTGTCCGTCCCGGCGAGGAGGTCGTGGATCCCGACGGATCCGGCGTCGTCGATGCTCAGGAGCTGCAGCGGCGGCTCGGCGACCTCGCTGGCGCCGGCGACGGCGCCGTGGTCGGCGTTCTCGGCGGCGGGCCCCGTCGTGCCGTGAGGGTCGACGGGGGCGCCGCCGCCGGTGAAGGCGGCGCAGCCGCCGAGCAGGAGCGTCGCGGCGGCTGCGGCGGCGGCGGCGAGGATGAAGCGGTGGGAGGTCATTGCGGCTTTCTCTGAGGTCAACGGGTGGGAGGAACGGCGATGCTGCGCGCGGGGGCGTCGTCTCGATGCGGGGGTTCGGCGCGTGCATCGGCGGCGCCTCCGCCGGTGGCCCTGCGGCGTCGGATCCGGTCGACGGCAGCGCGGACGAGGGTCGAAGCCGCGGCGAGCAGGATCGCGCCGAACGCGATCGACGCGCCGGCGGCGGTGCCGAGGTGCCAGGATGCGAGCAGGCCCGACACCACGGCGGCGATCCCGAAGCCGCTCGCGAGGAGCATCGTCGCCGGGATCCGCGCGGTCCACCGACCCGCCGCCACGGCCGGGGCGAGCAGCAGCGCCACTGCAAGGAGGCTGCCGACGATCTGGTAGGAGGCGACCACGGCGAGCGTGACGAGCGCGACGAGCGCGAAGCGCGCGAGCCGGGGCCGCAGCCCGAGCGCCTGCGCGATCCGCGCATCGAAGGCGGCGGCGACGAAGGCGCGGTGGCAGAGGATCGCGATCGCGAGCGTCACGGCGAGCGCGCCGCACAGGAGCACGGCATCGCCCGATTCCGCGGCGAGGATGTCGCCGAAGAGCATCGCCGTCGTGTCGGTCGCGAAGCTGCGCGAGTGCGAGACGATGATGACGCCGAGCGAGAGCATGCCGACGAAGAGCAGGCCGATGCTCGTGTCGTAGGAGAGTCGGCCGCGGCGCTGCAGCGCGCCGATGGCGGCGCTCATGAGGGCGGCGCTCGCCGCGGCGCCGAGGAGCAGCGGCGCGCCGACGACCGTCGCGATTGCGACCCCGGGCAGCATGCCGTGGCCGATCGCCTCGCCGAGGAACGCCATCCCGCGGATCACGACCCAGGTGCCCACGACGCTGCAGATGATCGCGGTCACGGCACCGGCGAGCAGGGCGTGACGCATGAACTCGACGACGAAGGGGTCGAGGACAGGGCCGAGCGGCGAGGCGGGGAAGGTGGGCACGGTCGTTCAGCGTACTCATAACGATAATGATTATCAAATGCTAAAGTCGGAATCATGCGCTTCCCGTCTCTCGCCTCCCGGTCCGCGTCGCAGGCCCGGCCCGAGTCCGCTGTCCGGTCCGGCCCTGCCGTTCGGCTCGACGCCGCTCCCGCGTCCCACTCCGCGGCCGCCCCGGCCGTCCCGGTGGACGACCCGACCGCCTCGGCCGGCCCGGAGACCTCCCGCTCGTCCTGCTCCGTGCGCTCCGTGCTCGCAGAGCGCTCCGGGCTCGCAGAGCGCTCCGCAGGCTCCGCTCGGGACGCGGCCCCCGGCGTTCGGCAGGCGCTGCTCGCCCGCGGTCTGCGATTCGACTACGGTGGGGAGCCCGTGCTCCGCGGCGTCGACCTCGAGATCGGTTTCGGGGAGCTCGTGGCGATCACCGGCGTCAACGGTTCGGGCAAGTCCACGCTCGTGGAACTGCTCGCGGGCGTGCGTCGGCCGAGCGGCGGCGCCATCGAGCGCGCCGCGGCGGTCGCGCTCGTGGTCCAGCAGCCCGACGTCGCCCCGCACCTGCCCCTCACCGTGCACGACGTCGTCGCCATGGGCGGCTGGCGCCCGCGCTCCGCGCGCTGGGCGCGCCTCGAACGCGCGCCGCGCCGGACTCGCCGGGCGCGGGCCGTCGACGCGGCGCTGGCGCGCGTCGGCCTCGAGGGGCTCGGTGCGCGTCCGTGGACCGAGCTCTCGGGCGGGCAGCGGCAGCGCGCGCTCGTCGCCCAGGGCATCGTCGCGATGCCGGCGATCCTGATCCTCGACGAGCCGGCCGCGGGCCTCGACGCGGCGAGTCGGGGTCGCACGCGCGAGATCCTCCGGGCCGAGGCTGCGCGCGGAGCGGCCGTCGTATGGGTCACCCACGACGCCGAGGATGTCGCGGTCGCCGACCGGGAGATCCGCGTCGACGGCGGACTCGTGCGTGCGGATCTGGGCGGCGCCTGAGGCGAGGTCGCGGTCCGCGACGCGTCGCGACTGATCGCGAGGGGTCATCCCACTGCTTCGGGACGCGCTGCGGCGGGACGGCGCGGCGAACACCGGATGGAGCGATCGACGAAACCTGCGCGACCCGATCCCGAAACACGCGCCTCGTATGCTCATCGGCATGGCGGCGCAGGATACGGACCCGGGGGTGAACTTCTACACCCGCAAGTGGGTGCGGCCCGAGGATCTCAACGCCAACGGCTCGCTCTTCGGCGGCAGCCTGCTGCGCTGGATCGACGAGGAGGCGGCGATCTATGCGATCCTGCAGCTCGGCAATCCCCATGTGGTCACGAAGTTCATCTCGGAGATCAACTTCGAGGCCTCGGCGCGGCAGGGCGACCTCATCGAGATGGGCCTCGTCGCCACGGAGTTCGGGCGCACCTCGCTGACGATGCGCGCGGTCGTGCGCAACATGATCAACCGCAGGACGATCCTCACCATCGAGCGCATCGTCTTCGTGAACATCGGGGCGGACGGCTCGCCCGCCCCGCACGGCTTCAACGGCATCACGTACGATCGCGATCGCATGCCCGTCTCCCTCGGGGGATGACGACGGCGCGGATCGCGCGCAGACTCCCGCGGGGAGCTCCGGGTAACGGTGCTCGGCTCCTCGCGGGAACCCTCTCGGCCGGTGCCGGGGCGAGGTGAGGGCGTCTCGCCCGTCCCGTTCGGACCCCGGCGCCGTCCCGACTTGTGGAGGGCGTTCCGCTGAATCGGGGCGGGGAACGCGGTAGGCCCCGTGGGACTCGAACCCACGACCCGCGGATTAAAAGTCCGATGCTCTACCAACTGAGCTAGAGGCCCGTGCCTCACTAATCTACCGTGTTTTCGGGGAGGGGAATCCCGCCCCGGGCGCGAGCGGCGAAGGGTCGCGCCCGCCGAGCTCGGGCCGAGGTGCAGCTTGGGTGAGCGATGCGGCTTCGGTGAGTCGGGATCGTGCGGATCGGTGTGACGGAAGCCGCATCGCTCACCGAAGCGACGCCCAGACCCGAAGCGACGCCCAGACCCGAAGCGGCGCAGGATCCGCGCCGGATCCGCACCGTGCCGGGCCCCGATCCGCGCTCAGCATTCCACGGTGTTCACGCCGACGCCGACCCTCACGGCGAGGCCGCCGAGCGCGGTCTCCTTGTACTTGTCGCTCATGTCCTTCCCGGTCTCGCGCATCGTGGCGATCACCTGATCGAGGCTGACGTGGTGCGAGCCGTCGCCCATGAGCGCCATGTTCGCCGCGTTGACCGCCTTCCCGGCCGCGATCGCGTTGCGCTCGATGCAGGGGATCTGCACGAGACCGCCGACCGGGTCGCAGGTGAGGCCGAGGTTGTGCTCCATGGCGATCTCCGCGGCGTTCTCCACCTGCTCGGGGGTGCCCCCGAGCACCTGCGCGAGTCCCGCCGCCGCCATCGAGGATGCGGACCCGACCTCGCCCTGGCAGCCGACCTCGGCCCCGGAGATCGACGCCTGCTCCCGGTAGAGGGCGCCGACCGCGGCGGCGGCGAGCAGGAACTCCCCGACGACCTCCTGGCGCTGCGCCGCGCACCAGCCCGCCGCCTCCGGGTGGTAGTGCGTGGCGTAGAAGAGCACCGCGGGGATGATACCCGCCGCGCCGTTCGTCGGCGCCGTGACGACGCGCCCTCCCGAGGCGTTCTCCTCGTTCACGGCGAGCGCGACGAGGTTGATCCACTCCTGCCAGTACCGCGGATCCCGATCCGGATCGCGCTCGCTCAGCCGCCGATGCCACTCGGGCGCGCGGCGTCGCACGCCGAGGCCGCCGGGCAGGGGCCCCGTGCGGGTGAGCGCCGAGTTCTTGCAGGCCTCCATGACCTGCCAGATGCGGGCAAGGCCATCTTGGATATCCCGTTCCTCGTGCCGGCTCCGTTCGTTCGCGAGCATCACCTCCGCGATCGAGCGCCCGGACCCCCTGGCATGCGCGAGCAGTTCGGCGGCCGTGCGGAACGGATAGGGCTCCGCCGGGCCGGCCGCGGATTCGCCGGACTCCTCCTCGCCCTCCCGCACGACGAAGCCGCCACCGACCGAGTAGGCGAGCTCCTCGTGGAGCGGGGCGGCCGAGGCGTCGAGGGCCGCGAAGCGCATCCCGTTCGTGTGTCTCGGCAGCACGGTGAGGGGGCGCAGCACGAGATCCTCGACGCCGAAGTCGAGCTCGACCGTCGGGGACCCCAGCTCGGCGGCGAGCCGGACCGTCCCCTCCGAGCGGATCCGGGCGAGCGCCCGATCCGCCTCGTCGGGGAGCACGGTCCCGGGGTCGAAGCCCTCCAGTCCGAGCAGCACGGCGGTGAAGGTGCCGTGCCCGCGCCCGGTCGCCGCGAGCGAGCCGGTGAGCTCGACGCGCAGTCCGGCGACCCGGTCCACGAGCCCCGCGGCGCGCACTCGGTCGACGAAGCCGCGGGCGGCGCGCATCGGTCCGACGGTGTGCGAGCTCGACGGGCCGAGGCCCACCGTGAACAGTTCGAACACGCTCGTGCCCGATCGCGCCCGCGCGGGCGGGAGCGACGGGGCAGCGGGTGCCGTCGTGGAAGAGACGGCGGGGGAGGCTGCGGGTACGGTCGCCGGGGAGTCTGCAGGTGCGGTCGTGGAGTCTGCGGGTACGGCGGGGGAGGCTGCGGGTACGGTCGCTGGGGAGCCTGCGGGGGAGGCGGGAACGGCGGTCATGGGGTCTCCGAACGGGGTGCGCGTTCGCGCGGGCGGACTGGGATCCTCCCCGCTCTGTACTGGGACCTGAGAGATTCGAACGCCCCGTCCGTTCGCGACGAGCGCGTCCTTGCACCTTCGGTGAGCCGCGGCGTCGCGGCTGCTTTTCAGAGTTGCCGTGCTGCAGCGGTACGGGTGCCTGAGAGATTCCCGGGGAGGGCTTGCTCCTACGGCGCCGGGTCGCACGCCCCCGGACTCTCCCGCTGCGGCTCGATGGCCGATATTCACGTTGATTGCAGCCGACGATAGCACCGCCGCGGCGGATCCCCAAGCACCGCGCACGGCACGCGCCCCGGTCGGATCGGGCCCGCGCCCCGACGGTGCCGGGCCCGTGCCCGGGCCGCGTGACGGGATTCCAACCCGGCTCCCATGCGCGCGGGCTCCCGGCGGCGTAGACTCTCCGGGTCCGCGGGCGGCCGGAGATCGCGCACCATCCCGTGCGCCAGGCCCCGCGGAGACACCCGAGGAGTTCCGTGCACCGAGACCATCAGCGTCCCATCCTGCAGCCCACCGCCGATTTCGACTGGATCATCGGCTCTGACGAGCCCGGCGCGGCCCACCGCCTCGCTCAGGAGACCTCGTGGGCGCTGCTGGACCGGGTGCGACGCGGCGCCGATCCCCAGGTCGTCGAGCGGGTCGTCGGGCTCGCCTCGGGCGACGGCATCGACGACATCGCGGAGCTCTGGGCGGCGGAGGGCACGCACTCCCTCGCCGGCGTGCTCTGGCGCCTCTACCTCCTGCGTCGCGTCGTCGCCGCGGATCCCGAGGCGGCCGCCGACCTCTTCACGCGCGGGAGCGCCGCCTCGGCGACCATCGATCCGGTCGTCGCCGGCGCCGCGGAGCCCGTGACCCCCGGCTCGATCGCGGGGCTGTGCGACACGATCCTGCGCGGAGTCTTCGCGGGGGATCTCGGCGCCGCGCTCGATCGCGCTGCAAGCTACTGCCGCCTCATGGCGCTCGGCGCGGCCGACCTCGCGGACGCGCGGGACGCGCACGACGACGCGCACGCGACGCAGCTCACCACCCGGGCGCTGCGCTATTCGACGCTCGCGCAGGAGCTGCACGCGGGGGCGCGCCGCTGGCGGGACGGCACGCTCGCCTGACGCGCCCGGGCCCGAACCCGCCCTGGTGCGCGGAGGAGACTGCGGTAGAATCTCTCGTGCCGGGCCGCAGTAACCCCGGGCTCCAATTTTCGCCGCTTCGAGCGGCCTTCCGCCGAGAGGCGTTCTGCGGCTCGGTTCCTTCCTCTCCGGTCGACGACCGCACTCAGGCGACGTGCACCCACGGACGGCGCGTGTGATCGGGCTCCGCCTCCCGCAGCACCTCGCGCGTCATCGGCGCGATCTCGCCCTCGCCGAAGAGCAGGAAGCGGGCGAAGCCGGCGATCGGATTCCCCTCGTTCCACCGGAAGTAGACGTGCGGCGTGCAGCCGAGCGCGTCGCGCAGGTGCAGCGCGACCGCGGCGATGGCGTTCGGCACCGAACTGCTGCGCACCACGAGCACGCGGAAGCCGTGGCGTTCGACGCCCCGCACGAGCAGCTCGCCCTCGAAGTCCGAGCTGTCGGAGATCTCGACCTCGATGAAGAGCGCGTCGGCGTCGGGCAGGCGATGCGCGCGCCGCGCGTGCTCGAGCTTCGCGGCGTAGCGCTCCGCCGACAGATCGTCCGGCGTGTGGGCGATCAGCCGGAGCTGTCCGGGAGCCTCGATGAACGCCGCGGCCGAGGGCTCGAGGCGCACGGCGGTCGCGCGCAGCTCCGTCGACCGGAGGACGCGGGAGACGAGGCTCACCGCGAGGATCCCCAGGATGAAGCAGCCGGCGATCTTGATGCCGTCGGGCCGCTCGATGATGTTCGCGACCGTGGTGTACAGGAAGACGAGGCTCACGATCCCGAAACCGATGGTCGCCCCGCGCTCCTTCCGCGCCCGCGCCGTGAGCGTCACCGCGACCGCCGCCGAGGTGATGAGCACGAGCACGCCGGTCGCGTACGCCCCGCCCTGCGCGTCGACGCTCGCCTCGAAGATCACCGTGATCGCGAAGGCGACGGCGGTGAACACGAGCACGAGCGGCCGCGTCGCGCGCGCCCACGCGGGGGCCATGCCGTAGTGCGGCAGATAGCGCGGGACGAGATTCAGCAGGCCCGCCATCGCCGAGGCGCCGGCGAACCAGAGGATCGCGATCGTGATGATGTCGTAGACGGTGCCGAAGCCCTCGCCGAGATAGGCGTGGGCGAGGTAGGCGAGGGCGCGGCCGTTCGCCGCCCCGCCCGGCTGGAACTCGGCGGCGGGGATGAGGGCGACCGTTGTGATCGATGAGGTGACGAGGAAGCCGCTCATGATGAGCGCCGAGGTGGTGAGGAGGCGCCGCGCGCCCCGGATCCGGCCCTCGGGCCGCTCCGCGGTGTCCGCGGCGTCGCCGCGGATCTGGGGCATGACCGCGACGCCGGTCTCGAAGCCGGAGAGCCCGAGGGCGAGCTTCGGGAAGACCACGAGCGCGATCGCGACGACGAGCAGCGGATCGCCGTGCTGCGCGGTGAGCACGCCCCACCAGTCGCCGATCACGATCGGATCGGCCACGAGATGGCCGATCGCGACGACGACGACCACGAGGTTCACGGCGAGGAACGCGGCGACGAGCGCGGTGGCGAGCCGGATCGCCTCGCGGAAGCCGCGGAGGAAGACGACGCCGAGACCGGCGAGCAGCGCGAGCGTGATGACGACCTCCTGGCCGGCGAAGCCGCGCGGCGCGAAGGGGTTCTCGACGAGGTGCGCGGTGGCGTCCGCCGCCGACAGGGTCATGGTGATCATGAAGTCGGTCGCGGCGAAGCCGAGGAGGGCCAGGATCGCGAGCTTGCCGCCCCAGCGGGGGAGGAGCCTGGCGAGCATCGAGATCGAGCCGGTGCCGTGGGGGCTCTCCCGCGCGACGCGACGGTACACCGGTAGGGCGCCGAGCAGGGTGACGGCGACCAGCACGATGGTGGCGATCGGCGCGACCGCGCCCGCGGCGAGTGCGGCGATGGCCGGCTGGTAGCCGAGGGTGGAGAAGTAGTCGACGCCGGTGAGGCACATCACCCGGAGCCAGTGGGCCCGGCGCTCCTGCCCCGGTCGGCCGTGCGGGCCGGCGTGCTCCCCGGGCGGCTCAGCCGTCTCGGCGAGCAGCCACGAGCGCAGCGCGTGTCGGCGACCCGATAACGGAGGCTCCTCTGGCGTCGCTTCGAGCGACGAGCCCATCCTGGTGTTCACTGCGCAAGTGTACCTCCGCGCGGGGCGACTGGCAGCCGTTCGCCATCTTTCTCCGAAGCGGGCTCGCTACAGTGAGCGCGTGACCATCGGACAGATCCTCGACGTGCTCCTCGTCGTGCTCGTCGCAGCTGCCGCGATCGCCGGGTTCGCCCGCGGGCTGCTGCGCACGCTCGGCGCCGCGCTCGGCCTGGTCGCGGGGGGAGCTGCCGCACTCGTCGTCATGCCGTTCGTCTCCCGCGAGGTGCCCGCGGTCGGCTGGAACGTCGTCGCGGCGCTCGCCGCGGGGCTCCTGCTGCTGGGGCTCGGCGCGGCCCTCGGGGGCCGCATCGGGCGCGCGGTCCGGCGGTCCGCCGAGCGGGCGAAGCTTGCCCCGCTGGATCGGGTGCTCGGCGCCGCGGCGAACCTCGGGGTGTCCCTCGCCACCGTCCTCGTGCTCGCGATGAGCGTGACCTCCTTCGGGGTCCCCGCGCTCTCGCAGGCCGTCGCCTCCTCCTCGGTCCTCCGCTTCCTGCAGAGCGCGACCCCGGAGCCGGTCGAGGCGGCGCTCGCGCGGCTGCGCTCCGCCGCGCTCGAGGACGGCATTCCGACGATGCTGGAGGCCGCGGGGATCGACGCGGGCCGGGCGCCCGACGCCGATGCCGACACGGCCGCCCTCGACGCCGCGGCGCGATCCGTGCTTCGGATCACGACGAACTCGCCGGCCTGCAGCACCTCGAGTTCGGGCAGCGGCTTCGTCGTCTCCGACGGCGTGGTGATGACGAACGCCCATGTCGTCGCCGGCGCCCAGGAGATCGTCGTCGAGGAGTCCGGCGCGATCCCGGAGGCGGCCAGGCTCGTCTACTTCGATCCCGCGGCCGACATCGCCGTGCTCCGGGCGGACGGGCTGACCGCCGCGCCGCTGCGCATCGCCGCGGATCCCGCCGCCGGCGACACCGTCTTCTTCCAGGGGTACCCCTACGGCGGTCCCTTCGCCTCGCGGAGCGCCGCAGCGCTCGTCACCGGCCCGCTCCTCGGCAGCGACGTCGGCGGGGGCGGCACGGTCACCCGCTCGGTGACGACGATCGCGGGGGAGGTGCGCCCGGGGAACTCCGGCGGCCCGCTCCTCACCGCGGACGGCGCCGTCGCGGGGATGATCTTCGCGAAGTCCGACACGAGCGCGGAGATCGGCTTCGCGCTGTCCATGGCGGAGCTCGCCCCCGTGCTCGCGCTCGCCGAATCGCTCTCGGAGCCGGTCGCCTCGGGATCCTGCACGGCCTGAGACGACTCCTGCACGGCCTGGGACGACTCCTGCACGGCCTGAGACGACTCCTGCACGGCCTGAGACGACGGTGCCGCAGGGGCTCGGAACCGACGGAGCGGCGCCCGCCGCGACCCCGGGGATCCCTCCCCTCGATCGACGGCGGGCGCCGCTCTCGGTGCCCGTTGCGCGCGGCGGCCTAGCCGAAGCGACCGGAGACGTAGTCCTCGGTGGCCTGCACCGAGGGGGTCGAGAAGATCGTGGAGGTCTCGTCGTACTCGATGAGCTTGCCCGGCTTGCCCGTTCCCGCGATGTTGAAGAACGCGGTGCGGTCGGAGACGCGGGAGGCCTGCTGCATGTTGTGGGTCACGATGACGATCGTGTACTCCTGCTTCAGCTGGTCGATGAGGTCCTCGATCGCGAGCGTGGAGATCGGATCGAGCGCGGAGCAGGGCTCGTCCATGAGGAGCACCTCGGGGGAGACGGCGATCGCGCGGGCGATGCACAGGCGCTGCTGCTGACCGCCCGAGAGGCCGGAGCCCGGCTTGTCGAGGCGGTCCTTCACCTCGTTCCAGAGGTTCGCGCCCACGAGGGACTTCTCCACGAGGGCGTCGGCGTCGCCCTTCGAGATGCGCCGATTGTTGAGGCGCACCCCGGCGAGCACGTTCTCGCGGATCGACATCGTGGGGAAGGGGTTCGGGCGCTGGAAGACCATCCCGATCTGCCGGCGCACGAGCACGGGATCGACGCCGGCGCCGTAGAGGTCCTCGCCGTCGAGCAGCACTTCGCCGTCGACGCGGGCGCCCGGGATCGCCTCGTGCATCCGGTTGAGGGTGCGCAGGAAGGTGGACTTGCCGCAGCCGGAGGGGCCGATGAACGCGGTGACGCTGCGGGGCTCGATGTTCATCGAGACGCCCTCGACCGCGAGGAACTTGGAGTAGTAGACGTTGAGGTCGGAGACCTCGATGCGCTTGGACATGCGATGGGTGCTTTCGTTCGGAGTCTGCAGGGGCGGGGACCGGTCAGCGGCCGGTCTTCGGCGCGAACCAGCGCGCGATGAGCCGCGCGAAGAGGTTCAGGGCCATGACGATCAGGATGAGCACGAGCGCCGCGGCCCAGGCGCGGTCGACGAACGCGAAGGCCGGGTTGCCCTGGTTCATGAACTGCGTGTACACGTATACCGGGAGGGACTGCATGCGGTCGGAGAAGAGGTCGTAGTTCATGGAGGCCGTGAAGCCCGCCGTGATGAGCAGCGGCGCGGTCTCGCCGATGACGCGGGAGATCGCGAGCATGATGCCCGTGGTGATGCCCGCGATGGAGGTGGGGAGCACCACCTTCAGGATCGTCCGCCACTTGGGCACGCCGAGGGCGTAGGCGGCCTCGCGCAGCTCGTTCGGCACGAGCCGCAGCATCTCCTCGCTGGAACGGACGACGACCGGGATCATGAGGACCGACAGCGCGACGGCGCCCACGATGCCCATGCGGACCCCGGGGCCGAAGAAGAGCGCGAACAGCGCGAACGCGAAGAGGCCGGCGACGATGGACGGGATGCCCGTCATGACGTCGACGAGGAAGGTGATGATCCGCGCGAGGCGCCCGCGGCCGTACTCGACGAGGTAGATCGAGGTCATGAGGCCGAGCGGCACGGAGATGACGGTCGCGGCGAGCGTGATGAGCAGCGTGCCCACCATGGCGTGCAGCGCTCCGCCGCCCTCGCCGGTCACGTTGCGCATGGAGGAGTTGAAGAACTCCCCGTCGAAGCGGGCCAGGCCGTTGCTGATGACGGTGATGCCGACGGAGATCAGCGGCACCATCGCGACCAGGAAGGCCCCGGTGACGAGCCCGGTGACGAAGCGGTCGACGGCCTGCCTCGAGCCCTCGACGAGCGTCGACATCACCGTGATGACCACGAGATAGCCGATGGCGCCCACGAGCACCGCTCCGACCAGGGAGAACGCGGAGCCGGCGGCGGCCGCGAGCAGGGCGAACAGCGCGAAGGAGGCGACGAGGCTCGCGCCGAGCACGATCCACGGCGTGCGACGCGAGAGCCGATTGCCCGCGAGGGCCGAGCCGGCGCCGGAGGGGCGGACGGTGAGGGACACGGAGGGGGTCCTCTTCTCTGTGGGGGTGGTCTGCTGCAGCATCAGTTCGCCGCCGAGAACTCTGCGCGCCGGCTCACGATCCAGCGCGCGACCGCGTTCACGAGGAACGTCACGACGAACAGGATCAGGCCGGTCGCGATGAGCACGTTGATGTTCTCGCCGTAGGCCTCGGGGAAGGAGAGCGCGATGTTCGCCGCGATCGTCGACGGGTTCTCGGAGGTGAGCAGGCGCAGACTGATGACGCCGGTCGCCGAGAGCACCATGGCGACGGCCATCGTCTCGCCGAGCGCCCGCCCGAGCCCGAGCATCGCCGCCGAGACGATGCCGGAGCGGCCGAAGGGGAGCACGGCGAGCCGGATCATCTCCCAGCGCGTCGCGCCGAGCGCGAGCGCCGCCTCCTCGTGGAGCGGAGGCGCCTGGAGGAAGACCTCGCGGCAGATCGCGGTCATGATCGGCAGGATCATCACGGCCAGCACGAGGGCGGCCGTCAGGATCGTGCGCCCGGTGCCGGTGACGACGCCGCTGAAGAGGGGGATCCAGCCGAGGTACTCGTTCAGCCACACGTAGATCGGCTGCACGGCGGGTGCGAGGACGCCGATGCCCCAGAGGCCGAACACGACGCTGGGCACCGCGGCGAGCAGATCGACGACGTAGCCGAGCACCTGCGCGAGCTTGCGGGGCGCGTAGTGGGAGATGAAGAGCGCGATGCCGATCGCGAGCGGCAGCGCGACGAGCAGCGCGAGGGCCGCGGCCCACACGGTGCCGAAGACGAGGGGGCCGACGTAGGCCCAGAAGTTGCTGGAGAGCAGCGACGCGGTCTCGTCAGTGGCGACGAAGGCGGGGAGGCTGCGCGCGATGAGGAAGATCGCGACGGCGGCGAGCGTGACCAGGATCATGCTGCCCGCGAAGACGGCCGAACGGGAGAACACCCGGTCGCCGAGGCTGAGGATCGGTTTCCGGGGGCGGGGGCCCGGGACGCGGGGGCCGTGGAGGTGGGGGCGGTGGTCACTCGGGCTCCTGGGAAGGGACGGATGCGGACGGAGACCGGGCGTCGGGGCCGCTCCGGCCCCGACGCCCGGGGGCGATCACTTGATCGAGTCGATCGCGGTCTGGATCTTGCCGCGCAGGTCCTCGGAGATCGGGGCGCTGCCGGCGGCCTCCGCGGCCGTGCTCTGCCCGTCCTCGCTCACGATGTAGCTGAAGTAGGACTTGACGAGCTCGGCGTTCGCCGCGTCCGCGTACTCCTCGCAACCGATGAGGTAGCTCACGAGCACGATGGGGTAGACGCCCGCCTCGGTCGAGGTGCGGTCGAGCGCGATCGCGAGATCGTGATCCGTGCGGCCCTCCTCGAGCGGCGACGCGTCCACGATCGCTGCGGCGGCCTCGGGGGAGTAGGCGACGTACTCCTCGCCGACCTTGATCTCGACGGTGCCGAGCTCGCCGGCCTGCGAGGCGTCCGCGTAGCCGATCGTCCCGGTGCCGTTGGTGACGGCGCTCACGACGCCGGAGGTGCCCTGGGCGCCCTCGCCGCCGAACTCGGTCGGCCACGACTCGATCGAGCCGACGGTCCAGTCCTCGGGGGCGGCCGCCGCGAGGTAGTCGGTGAAGTTGCCGGTCGTGCCCGACTCGTCGGAGCGGTGCACGGCGGAGATGTTCTGGTCGGGGAGCGTCGCGTCGGGGTTCTGATCCGCGATCGCCGCGTCGTTCCACTTCGTGATCTCGCCGGAGAAGATCTTCGCGACGGTGGCGGCGTCGAGCTTGAGCGAGTCCACGCCCTCGACGTTGAAGATGATCGCGATCGGGGAGATGTAGGCGGGGAACTCGACGATGTCGCCGGTCGCGCAGCCCTCGAAGGGGCCGGCGGAGATCTCGTCGGTCTTGAACGCCCGGTCCGAGCCGGCGAAGGCGCTCGCGCCCTGCTGGAAGGTCTCGCGGCCGGCGCCCGAGCCGGAGGGCTCGTAGTTCACCGTGACGTCGGCGTTGGCGGTCTGGAAGCCGGCGACCCAGGCGCCCTGGGCCGAGTCCTGGGAGGAGGCGCCGGCGCCGACGAGCTCGCCGGAAAGGCTGGAGGAAGCGCTGTCGCCGGTGTCCGCGCCCGACTCGTTCGTGGCGCAGGAGGTGAGCGTCAGGGCGGCGATGCCGCCGATGGCTGCGACCTTGGCGAATGCTGAAAGCTTCACGTTGGGGTGATCCAATCTGAGAGATGGTCAGGGGATGATGACCGCGAACGGCCACGTGTCCACGTTAGGCACGCTGCGTGACGCGCGGTCTGCCGATGGGTGAACAGCAGGTGAACTCCCGGGGCGACGCGGGTGGCCCGTTAGCATGGAGTACGTGACCGGAACGATGAAGCTCCCCGCCCTCGCCGCAGCCCTCGCCGTCGTCGCGCTCGCCGTCGGCTGCGCCCCCGAGCCCGGAGCGGAGCCCGCCGAGCCGGCCCCGCAGCCCACGGCGGAAGCGCCGGCGACCCCGACGCCGGAGCCCGAGCCCGAACCCCAGCCGGGCGCCGGTCCCGCCTGCCCGACCGAGCGCTGCGTCAGCGTCGCCGTGACCGGCGACCTGCTCTTCCACGAGGGACTCTGGACGCCGTACGCGATCCCGACGAACGAGCAGGGAGACAACTTCGACTTCGTGCCGCTCCTCGAGGGGCAGCGGGCCTATCTCGACCGGACCGACCTCGCGATCTGCCAGATGGAGACGCCGCTCGCGCCCGTGGGCGGGCCCTACGCGGGCTACCCCGCCTTCAGCACGCCGCCCGAACTCGCGAAGGCGGTGAAGGAGGTCGGCTACGACGTGTGTACGACCGCCTCGAACCACACCGTCGACCAGGGGACCGAGGGGCTCGTGCGGACCCTCGACGCGCTCGACGCCGCCGGCATCGCCCACACCGGCTCCTACCGCGCCGAGGGGGAGCGCGACGAGCCGCTCATCGTGGAGGCGAACGGCGTCAAGATCGCGGTGATCACCTCGACCTTCTCGCTGAACGGGCTGCACGCGGAGCACGAGTGGCAGGTCGACTACCGCGAGACGGAGCCCCGGGTGGACCCGGAACGGGCGATCGCGAAGGCCGAGCGGGCCCGGGAGCTCGGCGCCGAGATCGTGATCGGCGTGCAGCACATCGGCGAGGAGTACTGGTCGGAGCCGACGCCCGGCCAGGTGGAGCTCGCGCATCAGCTCCACGACAGCGGCCAGTTCGACTTCGTGTACCAGCACCACGCCCACGCGGTGCAGCCGCTCGAGTCCTATGGCGGGAAGTGGGTGCTCTACGGCACGGGCAACACCATCAGCGAGTCCGCACCGCCCGCCCAGCAGGTGAACAACGAGTTCCTGATGACCCGGGTGCAGTTCGCCCAGCAGCCCGACGGCGCCTGGACGACGACCGACGTCGCCTGGAACGCCGCGACGAACACGCAGAACGGCGGCTACAAGTGGTGCTCCGTGATGCCCGATGCGCCCCAGGGAGTCTGCCAGTCGGCGGAGTTCGACGCCGGCGTGCTCGAGCGCACCCGCGCCACGGTCAACGCGATGGGCGCCGCCGAGGCCGGGGCGAGGGAGTGGCTCATCACCCAGGAGTGAGCGCCGCGCGGCGGCCGCCCCGAGCTCAGTGCTGCAGCGGGTAGGTCTCCACGCCGAGGATCCCCGCCCCCGGGCGGAGCCGGGAGAAGTGGAAGACGGAGAAGCCGGCGGGCGGGAGCGCGGCGGCCTCCTCGATGTAGCGGCCGGGGACGCTGCCCGTCGCGAGCGTGAGCTCCCGCGCGAGGTCGGGGAGTACGGGGCGGTGGCTGCACACGATCGCGCTGCGGGCCTTCGCGACGAGCTTGCCGACGGTGCGGCGCAGCGGGTCGAGATCGCCCGCGTCCCAGAAGTCCTGGCTGAGCTCCTCCTTCTCGCGGACGCGCTTGCCGAGGTGCTCGGCGAGCGGGGCGACGGTCGCCAGGCATCGCGTCGCCGTGGAGGACAGGATCCGCCGGGGGCCGAAGGCCTCCAAGATCGGCACGAGGGTCTCGGCCTGCTCCTCGCCCGAGGGGCGGAGGGGACGCGCGCGGTCCTCGGGGAAGGCCGCGCTGCGCGGCTCGGCCTTCGCGTGCCGCAGCAGGGTCACGGAGAAGGTCTCCAGCAGCCCGTGCTCCGCGAGCCCGAGGAAGACGTCGTAGAGCTCGCGGTCGGCGCGGTAGCTCAGCCGTCTCCGCGCCTCCTCCACGGGGACCCACTCGAGCGCCTGCACCTCCCCGTTCGGCGTGAACGTCGAGGCGAGGGCGGTCGCCGCGGTGACCTCCGCGGCCCAGTACTGCACGGTCTTGCTGCGGCCGCCGCTGAGCGCGTACTGGATCGTGCCGAGATTGACGCCGAGCGAGACGGAGAGGCCCGTCTCCTCCCGGGTCTCCCGGACGGCCGCCTGCGGCATGCTCTC
Organism: Leucobacter allii; assembly: GCF_022919155.1. NCBI lineage: Bacteria > Bacillati > Actinomycetota > Actinomycetes > Micrococcales > Microbacteriaceae > Leucobacter > Leucobacter allii. The sequence goes on along the minus strand of NZ_CP095045.1, from coordinate 2,526,103 downwards.
CCCGGGATCGAGCTTCCCCTTCGGGAAGGACACGTCCCGCTGCTTCGTGCGATGGATGAGCAGCACCATCACCCGCTCGCCGCCGTCGCTCGCGCGCACGCGCCGCCAGCACACCGTGCCCGCGGCGAGGATCTCCGCGCCCGGTGCCGGCTCCGCCGTCGCGGAGCGCCCGCTCACCGCGATCTCCGCGAGCGGGCCTGCGTGCGGTCCTCCATGACGAGATCCTGCAGATCGGGGAGCGGTTCGCCCGACTCGCTCACGACGCTGCGGTGCCAGGAGCCGTCCGGCAGCATGCGCCACGAGGACACGTCGTCGCTGAAGGCGAAGGCGAAGAAGCGGTCGATGCGCGCGAGGTGCTCGCGGTCCGAGAGCTGCACGAGGACCTCGATGCGCCGGTCCAGATTGCGGTGCATGAGGTCGGCGCTGCCGATGAAGACCTCGCGCTCGCCGTCGTTCTCGAAGGCGTAGATGCGGGAGTGCTCGAGGTAGCGGCCGAGGACGGAGCGCACCTGGATGTTCTCGGAGAGCCCCGGAACCCCGGCGCGGATCGAGCAGATGCCGCGCACCCACACCTCGACCGGCACGCCGTCCTGGCTCGCGCGGTACAGGGCGTCGATGATCGTCTCGTCGACCATCGAGTTGGCCTTCAGCCTGATCCCGCTCGGCCGCCCCGCCCTCGCGTGCGCCGCCTCGCGCTCGATCCGTTCGAGCAGGCCGCTGCGCAGCTGCAGCGGCGCCACGAGCAGGCGGTCGTAGTCGGTCTCGATGGCGTAGCCGGAGAGCACGTTGAAGAGCTTCGTCACGTCGCGGCCGATCTCCGGGGAGGAGGTGAACAGGCCGAAGTCCTCGTAGATCCGGCTCGTCTTCGGATTGTAGTTGCCGGTGCCGATGTGGCAGTAGTGGGCGAGACGACCGCTCTCCTCGCGGATCACCTGCACGAGCTTGCAGTGCGTCTTGAGGCCGACGAGCCCGTAGACCACGTGCACGCCCGCCTGCTCGAGCTTGCGGGCCCAGGTGATGTTCGCCTCCTCGTCGAAGCGCGCCTTCACCTCGACGAGGGCGAGCACCTGCTTGCCGGCCTCCGCGGCCTTGATGAGGGAGGCGACGATGGGGCTGTCGCCCGAGGTGCGGTAGAGCGTCTGCTTGATGGCGAGCACGTCGGGATCGGTGGCCGCCTGCTCCACGAAGGCCTGCACGCTCGTCGCGAACGACTCGTAGGGGTGGTGCACGAGCACCTCGCGCCGCGCGATCGCCGCGAAGGTGTCGGGCTTCTCGCTCGGCGAGTTGGTGCGGAAGAGCGGGTGGGTGACGGGGATGTGCGGCTGGAACTTCAGGTCGGGCCGCGCGATCCGGGTCAGGGCGAACAGCCCGCTGAGGTCGAGGGGCGCGGGCAGCGTGTACACCTGCTGCTCGTCGATGTCGAACTCGCGCACGAGCAGCTCGAGCGTCGCCTCGTCCATGTCGTCGGAGATCTCGAGCCGGATGGGCGGGCCGAAGCGCCGCCGCAGCAGTTCCTTCTCGAGCGCCTGGATGAGGTTCTCGGTCTCGTCCTCCTCGATCTCCATATCCTCGTTGCGGGTCACGCGGAAGACGTGATGGTCGATGACCTCCATGCCGGGGAAGAGGCCCTCGAGCTGGTTCGCGATGAGCTCCTCGAGGGGGATGTAGCGCACGTCGTCAACGCTCTCGCGGCGGTCGACCCTGACGTACCGCGGGATCATCTGCGGCACCTTCAGGCGCGCGAACTCGACCTTGTCCGTGCGCGGGTTGCGCACGCGGATCGAGAGATTCAGCGCGCGGCCGGAGATGTAGGGGAACGGGTGCGCCGGATCGACGGCGAGCGGCATGAGCACCGGGTAGATGTGGTGCTCGTAGTAGTCGCGGAGGATCTCGTGGTCGGCGGCGTCGAGCTCGTCCCAGTCGACGATGCGCACGCCGGCCGCCGCGAGCTCGGGCTGCACGCGGGTGCGGAAGCACTCGGCGTGCCGCAGCTGCAGTTCGTAGGCGCGGCGGTTGATGTCGGCGAGCACCTCGGTGGGGGCGCGGCCGACGTTCGTCGGCACGGCGAGCCCGGTGACGATGCGGCGCTTCAGCCCGGCGACGCGGACCATGAAGAACTCATCGAGGTTCGCGGCGAAGATGGCGAGGAAGTTGGCCCGCTCGAGGAGCGGCACGGCCGGATCCTCGGCCAGCTCGAGCACCCGCTGATTGAACGCGAGCCAGCTGAGCTCCCGGTCGATGTAGCGGTCGGCCGGCAGCGCGGCCCGGTCCGGGGCGACGGCGCGGATCTCTTCGGTCATGCGTCCATTCTGACATCGACGCCCGCCCGCGGCTCGCGGCGCCACTGACGGCTGCGTGAATCGATCGTGAATCCGGCCGTCTCGTACATCCGCACGGCGGCGGCGTTCTCGCCGTCGACGTACAGCGTCACCCGTTCCGGGGCGTGCTGCGCCATCCGAGCGAGGGTCGCGTCGAGCAGCAGGCGCCCGAGGCCGCGCCCGGCGTACTCCGGCCGCACGCTGACGGCGTAGAGCTCGGTCTCCGCGTCCCCGTTCTCGCCGCGCACCGTCTTGATCCAGCTCGAGCCCGCTAGCTCTCCCGCGCCGTCCTCGGCGGCGTCCCCGGTGCCGCCCGCGGCGAGCAGCAGCAGGTCCTCGGGATCGAACCAGGGCTCGCGCCGCAGGATCGCGAAGTCCACCTCCGTGATGCGGCCCTGCTCCGGGTGGTCGGCGAAGGCGGCGGCGTTCGCCCGCACCCAGGCACCCGCGTCGCGCGGCGACGCCGGATCGAAGGCGCGCAGCGCGAGGCCCTCGGGCACGGGGAGGCCGAACGGATCGCGACCGTCCGCGGGCAGGAGCGCCGGGTCGAGCGCCATCCGGTAGAGGGAGCGGACCGGCGCGAAGCCACTCGCGCGCAGCAGCGCCTCCGCGCCGGGATTCTCGCCGTGCGCCCAGGCGAGCAGCGGCACGCCGTCGTCGGTCGCCGCGAGCAGCGCTCGCGACGCGGCGGCGCCGATCCCGCGTCCGCGCTCCTCGGGACGCACCACGAGATCGATCTCGCCGTCGCCCACGACGCCGACCGCGACCGGCCGGGGCGAGCCCCCCTCGGAGAATAGGCGCAGTGCGCGCTGCCCCTGCGCGGCGGCGAGGAGCGCCTGATCGGAGATCGCGGAGGCGCCGTCGTGCGCCTCCGCCTCGGCGACGAGCGCGCGGGCCGTCTCGATCTCGGCGGCGGACGTCGCCTCGGCGGCCTCGAGCGTCATGCGGGCTCCCTCTCCTCGGGGTTACTGCGGGGCGTCGTCCTCGGCCCGCGCCCGCGCGAAGCCGTAGCCCACGCCGCGGACCGTGCTGATGAGCCCCTCGTGCTCGCCCAGTTTCGCGCGAAGCCGCCGCACATGCACGTCGACGGTCCGCGTGCCGCCGAAGTAATCGGTGCCCCACACCTCGCTGAGCAGCTGCTCGCGCGTGAACACGCGTCCCGGGTGGCCGGCCAGGAAGTGCAGGAGCTCGAACTCCTTGTAGGTGAGGTCGAGCGGGCGGCCGAAGAGCCGCGCCGTGAAATTCGACTCATCAATGACAACGCCCGCGGATTGGACCGCGGGCGGAGGGGAGGAGGAGGCGGAGCGCTCGAGCAGTCGCAGGCGCAACTCGATCTCGGCCGGGCTCGCGGTCGGCAGGAGCAGCTCGCTCGTGCCCCACTCCGCCGTGAGCGCCGTGAGGGCGAGCTCGGGCAGGACCACGACCCGCGGCGTCTGCACGGCGTCCGCAAGGCTCAGGCACGCGGTGCGCGCGCGGCGGGCGTCGAGCGTGCCGTCCACGAGGATCGCGTCGAAGCGGCTCGCCATGGTCTCAGGGACGCGCAGCGACAGGGGGGAGGTCCGCAGCTCGTGGGGGAGCAGGTCGAGCCCCGGGAGCGAATCGGCGGGATCGCGATCGGTCAGACAGAGCAGCTGCATCAGATGCGCCCCCATTCATCGTGCGTTCAACCCGAGGCAATAGTACTGCGGGCTCTGTTTCGCGGTCGTTACGCGGCGGTGGCGCGCAGAGGCGATGTGGGAGAATGACGGGCGTGACCGAACCGAGCGACCTCCCCGAGCGCGAGATGCGCGATGTGCAGTCCTGGCACGTCCCGCGGCTGATCATCGCCTGGGCCGTCGCCGCGGTCATCGGCGTGCTCGTCACCGTCTTCGCGGAGCGGGAGGCGCGCTTCTCCTGGCTCGTGCTCGCGATCGGCATCTCCACGCTCGTGACGTTCGGCCTGCAGATCGGCACGGCGCAGCGCGACGGATTCATCACCCGGGTCGCCTTCAGCGTCGCGGGCTCCGTCCTCGTCATCCTCGTCGTCGACGTCGTCGGCGCGCTGCTCTGAGCCCGGCGGCCGCGGGGCGCGTGCGGCGCCCGCGCGTCTTGGTAGACTGGCCCCATGCTCCTCGCACTCGAACTCTTCTTCCTCGGTCTGCTCGGACTCGCCTCGCTCGCGATCGCCTGGGTCTCCGGCACCGTGATCTACAAGCTCTTCAAGGGCCAGCGCTGAACCCCTTCCTCGACCTTCCGGGGGCGGTGGCCCCCGACGACGGGGGCGCGCAGGGGGTCGCGGCGCACTACGGCGAGCCGCTGCCCGAGCAGCGCGCTCTCGCCGAGGGGCGAGCGATCGTCGATCTCTCGCACCGCGGGATCGTCGCGGTCACCGGCGACGATCGCCTGAGCTGGCTGCACTCGATGACGAGCCAGCAGCTCATCGGCCTCGCGCCGGGCGAGAGCACCGAGACCCTGCTGCTCGACCCCAACGGGCGCATCGAGCGCGCGATCCGGCTCGTCGACGACGGCGCCTGCACCTGGCTCCTCGTCGACGAGGGCTCGGCGGAACCGCTCACCGCCTTCCTCACCCGCATGCGCTTCGCGCTGCGCGTCGAGGTGCGCGACGTCTCGGACGAGTACGCGGCGGTGCTCGCCTTCGCCGGCCCGGCCTCCGAAGCGCTGCGCGCGGCCGGCCCGGCGGCAGAGTGGCGCGACCCGTGGGCCGCGGTATCCCGAGGGGGCGTGCAGTACGCCAAGGGCGAGCTCCACGCGGGGGCCGAGTGGACGGCGAGCCAGTTCGTCTTCCCCCGCGACGCGCTGGCCGGCATCGCCTCGTTCGCGCAGCAGGGCGGGCTGCGGCCGGCCGGGCTCCTGGCGCTCGACGCCCTCGAGGTGCGCGCCTGGCGACCATCCCAGCACGCCGACGTCGACGAGCGGGCCATCCCGCACGAGCTCGACTGGCTGCGGACCGCCGTGCACCTCACCAAGGGGTGCTACCGCGGCCAGGAGACGATCGCGAAGGTCCACAACCTCGGCCATCCGCCCCGGCGGCTCGTGCTGCTGCACCTCGACGGGGTCTCGGGCGAACTGCCGGTGCCCGGCGCCCTCGTCTTCCCCGCCGGTGCCGCCGCGGACCCCGCGGCCAGACCCGTCGGCCGGGTGACCCGCGCCGCGCTGCATCACGAGTGGGGCGCGATCGCGCTCGCACTCGTCAAGCGGTCCGTCGCCGAGGACGCGGCGCTCGAGGTGCGCGGCGGCGCCGATGCCGCCGACCCGCAGGCGCCCGTGCACGAGACGCATGCGGCGGCGCAGGAGGTCATCGTGCCGGCGGATGCCGGCCGCACGCGGGAGATCCCGCGGCTGGGCCGGCTGTAGCGCCCGCCGTGCGGGGCGATCCCGCGCCCCTAGACTGGGAGCCATGACGAATATGCTGATCCTGCTCCGTCACGGACAGAGCGAGTGGAACGAGAAGAACCTCTTCACCGGATGGGTCGACGTGCGACTCACCGAGCGGGGGCGGAGCGAAGCCGCCCGGGCCGGCGCGCTGCTGGCCGAGTCCGGGGTGCTGCCGGATGTGCTGCACACCTCGGTGCTCAGCCGGGCGATCCAGACGGCGCACCTCGCGCTCGACAGCGCGGATCGGCTGTGGATCCCGGTGCGCCGCTCGTGGCGGCTGAACGAGCGGCATTACGGCGCGCTCCAGGGCCTCGACAAGGCCGAGACGCTGCAGCAGTACGGCGAAGCCCAGTTCATGGAGTGGCGGCGGTCCTTCGACACCCCGCCGCCCGCGCTCGACGACGCGAGCGAGTGGTCGCAGGCGGCGGATCCCCGCTACGCGGGAATCGACGGCGAACGCCCCCGCACCGAATGCCTCAAGGACGTCGTCGAGCGCCTCGTGCCCTACTGGGAGCAGGAGATCCTCCCCGATCTCACGGGCGGCAGCACCGTTCTCGTGACCGCGCACGGCAACTCGCTGCGGGCGCTCGTCAAGCACCTCGAGGGGATCTCGGACGCCGACATCGCGGGCCTGAACATCCCGACCGGCATGCCGCTCGTGTACGAGGTCGACGACCGGGGGACGCCGAGCGGCCCGGGCCGCTATCTCGATCCGGAGGCCGCTGCGGCCGGGGCCGCGGCGGTCGCCGCGCAGGGTCGCTGAGCGCGCGGGACCGCCGAGCGCGGCGAAGGGATCCCTCCACGGGAGGGGCTCTTCGCCGTCGCGCCGCATCGGAAGCGCGGCTGCCGGTACGCCGCCGTCACGGAGAACCGGGAGGGGTCAGTCCTCGTCCTCGTCGTCCGTGTTGTACTTGTCGGCGTACTCCGCCCACGGGTCCTCCCCGCTCCGCCGGTCGGACTCCGCGGAGAGCTCCCGTTCAAGCGCCGAATAGTTCGTGTCGGGGCTGAAGTACTTCAGCTCCCTGGCGACCTTGGTGTGCTTTGCCTTCTGACGGCCGCGCCCCATGCGTGACCCCCTTACACATTCGGGCCCCGCGGGATCAACGCCGCGAAGCAGGTACCAATTCAAATAGACGTATGGAGCAGATTCTAGCATGATCGGCCCGACGGACGCGGCCCGGCCATTACGATGAAGGCATGGCTTCACGACGTGTTCGTCCGCTCCGGATCGTGCTCATCGCCGTCCTCGCGATCGCCGTGATCGCGCTCGTCGGCGCGCTCGTCGTCGCCCTCCCGATCCTCACGCATCAGAGCGCCGGCGGGTCCGGCCAGGAGATCCCGCAGGGCACCGCTTCGCACGCGGAGGCGACCGGCGCCGACGGGCGGACCCGCGAGCTCGAGGTGGCCGCGATCGACGGCGGGGAGCTCGACGTGGCCGCGCTCGTCCCCGGCCAGGCCGTCGAGGTGCGCGGCAGCGGCTTCGATGCCTCGATCGGCATATACGTCGCCGTCTGCGCGATCCCCGAGAGCCCCGGGGAGAAGCCGAGCCCGTGCCTCGGGGGCATCCCCGAGGGCGCCGAATCGGGTGAGGCGGACGGCGAGGCGCTCACGAGCGCGTGGGTCACCGAAGACTGGGCCTGGCGCGCCTTCGCGACCGACCGCTACGACGACGCGGAGCGGGGGAGCTTCACCGTGCGCTTCGCGGTGCCCCCGGCGAGCGGCGAGGGGCTCGACTGCCGCGAGACGCGCTGCGCCATCGCGACGCGCGCCGACCACACGGCCGGCGCCGATCGGGTGCAGGACATGCTGCTGCCGGTGGCCTTCGCCGAGTAGCGGCGCGGCGCCGTCGCGGGCGACCGCGATCCCGGCCCCGGCCCTCCCGGCTCCGTGTCGCCCGGCCCGGCGGGACCGCCCGGTCCGGGGCGGTCGGCCCGGCATCGCCCGGTTCAGTGCGCCAGGGGGGCGATGACGAGCGTGGCGACGGCGTAGATGGCGAGGCCCGCGAGAGAGCCGACGACGGTGCCGTTGATCCTGATGAACTGCAGGTCCTTGCCGACCTGCAGCTCGATCTTCTCCGCGGCCTCCCGCGCGTCCCAGCGCTGCACCGTCTCCGTGATGATGTTCGCGAGGTCGTGCCGGTAGTTCCGCACGAGGTGCTCCACGACCTCCATCACCCAGACGTCGATCTTGTACTGCAGCGTCGGATCGTCGAGGAGCTTGCGCCCGAAATCCTGGGCGGCCCCGTCGATGCGGGTCCGCAGCTCGCTCCCGGGATCCTCCAGCATCTCGACGAGCGCGGTGCGCGCCGCCTCCCAGGTGCTCGCCGCCAGCGAGCGGATCCGCGGGCTGTCGAAGACCTCGTGCTTGAACGCCTCGAGCTGCGTCTGCAGCCGCTCCTGCTCCCGCAGATCGCGGGCGAGATCGGAGAGGAACTTCGCGACGGCGATGCGGAAGGGGTGGTCGGGCTCGGCGGAGACGCGCTGCGCGAAGCGCACGGCCTCGGCGTGCAGGCGGTTGTCGACGAAGCGGTCGACCACGCTCGGCACCCAGGAGGGGAGCCGGGAGGAGACGACGCGGTCGAAGGCCGCGGGGTGGGCGACGAGCCACTCCTCGAGCCGGTCCGCGGCGATGTCCACGAGCGCCGCGTGATGCCCGCCCGCCACGAACGATTCGACGGCCGTGCCGAGGAGGGGCCCCCACTCGGGATCGACGACGTGCCGTCGGACGAGCACCTCGATGAACTCGCGCACGTCGTCGTCGTCGAGCACCGTGAGGGCGCCGAGCCCGGCGCTCGCGACCATGCTGCCGGCGCGCTGCGCGTTGGCCGGCTGCGACAACCACTCGCCGGCGGCGCGGGCCCCGCTGATCTCCGAGAGCTTCGCGTGCACCACCTCGTCCGCGAGGAAGTTCTCCTCGACGAAGGAGCCGAGCCCGGCGCCGATGTCGTCCTTCTTCGCGGAGATCAGGTTCGTGTGCGGGATGCGGATGCCGAGGGGGTGGCGGAAGAGCGCGGTCACCGCGAACCAGTCGGCGAGGGCGCCGACCATGCCGCCCTCGCTGGCGGCGCGCACGTAGCCGAGCCAGGGGAAGCGCTCCTGCAGCGCGAAGGACACGACGAAGACGATCGCCATGAAGACGAGGAGGGCGATCGCGATGCCCTGCATCCGTCGCAGCTCCGAGAGCCGGGCGAAGTCGGCCGGCGTGACGGCGCCGAGGGTGCGTCGGGAGCGGGGGAGCGGCATGCCAGTCATTATGCCCCCATCCGCATGCCGTGCAGCGGCCGGTGCCCGGCGCACGTCGCAGGATCGCCCCGGCGCTTCCCGACCGGGGCGGACCGCATGGGATAATCGACCCCATGCACCAGCTCACGGCGCTCAGCCTGAAGAACCGCGCGCTCATCGCGCTGGTCACGATCGTCGCGGCCGTGTTCGGCCTGCTCGGGGTGGGATCGCTGAAGCAGGAGCTGATGCCCTCGGTGCAGTTCCCCACCATCGCGGTCGTGACGAGCTATCCGGGGGCCTCGCCCGAGGTCGTGAACAACGACGTCTCGACGCCCATCGAGACCGCGCTGCGCGGCGTCCCGCACCTCGAGTCGTCGACGGCCACGTCGGGCACGGGCGTCTCCACGGTGCTCGCGGAGTTCACCTACGGCGTGGACATCGCCGCGACGGAGCAGAAGGTCGAGCGGGCGATCAGCCGCATATCGCAGGCGCTGCCCGCCTCCGCGGAGCCCCAGGTCGTCTCCGGCAGCATCGACGACTTCCCCGTGATCCAGATCGCCGTCACCCCGGCCGACGGGGAGACCCCGGAGAGCACGGCCCAGCTGCTCGATCGCGTCGCGATCCCCGAGCTCTCCGACCTCGACGGGGTGCGCGAGGCGAGCCTCACGGGCGCCCAGCTGGATCGGATCACGATCACCCCGGACGCCGGCCTGCTCGCCGCGAACGGGCTCAGCCCGCAATCGGTGACCGAAGCGCTCCAGCAGAGCGGCGTGCTCATCGCCGCGGGCACGGTCGCCGACGGCGACCGTACGCTCGCGGTGCAGGCGGGCTCGGAACTGCACAGCGCCGAGGAGATCGCCGCGATCCCCCTCCCGGCCGTCCCGGCGCAGCTCGCCGCTCCGCCGCAGGAAGACGACCCGGCCGCGGGCACGCCCCGCACGATCGGCGAGGTGGCCACGGTGGTGCTCGGACCCGGCCCCCAGGAGAGCATCTCGCGGGTGAACGGCGAGGCCGCGCTCACGATCGGCGTCACGAAGACCTCCGAGGCGAACACGGTCGAGGTGTCGCACGCCGTGCAGGAGGCGCTCGACGGACTCGCCGACCAGCTCGGCGGCGCGCAGCTCACGATCATCTTCGACCAGGCGCCGTACATCGAGCAGTCGATCCACACCCTCACGACCGAGGGGCTGCTCGGGCTCGTATTCGCCGTGCTCGTCATCCTCGTCTTCCTGCTCTCGGTGCGGGCGACCCTCGTCACCGCGATCTCGATCCCGACATCCGTGCTGCTCACCTTCATCGGGCTGAACTTCGCGGACTACACGCTGAACATGCTCACGCTCGGCGCGCTCACCATCTCGATCGGGCGCGTCGTCGACGACTCCATCGTCGTCATCGAGAACATCAAGCGGCATCTCGCGGACGGCGGGGACCGGACGGCGTCGATCATCGAGGCCGTGCGCGAGGTCGCCGGTGCGATCACTGCGTCGACCATCACGACGGTCGCGGTGTTCCTCCCCATGGCCTTCGTCTCGGGGATGGTGGGCGAGCTCTTCCGCCCCTTCGCGTTCACCGTCACCATCGCTCTCGCCGCCTCGCTCCTCGTCGCGCTCACCATCGTGCCCGTGCTGGCGTACTGGTTCCTGCGCGGGGACCGCGGCGGCCGAGTGCGGCAGCGCTCGAACGCGCCGGCGGAGGCCGAACGGCCGACCGCGCTGCAGCGCGGCTACCGCCCGATCATCGAGTGGACGCTGCGGCGCCCGGTGGTCACACTCCTCATCGCGGTCGTCGTCTTCGGGGCGACGCTCGCCGCAACGCCCCTCATGAAGACGAACTACCTCGGCAACGACGGGCAGAACTCCGTCGGGCTCGTGCAGACCCTGGAGCCCGGCACCAGTCTCGACGCCCAGCTCGCGCAGGCCGAGCGGGTCGAGGAGGCGCTGCAGGGCGTCGACGCCATCGAGACGGTGCAGGTGACGATCGGCAGCGCCGGCGGCGCGGGCGCCCTCTTCGGCGGCAGCGGCGACGGGTCCCTGAGCTACGCGATCACGACCGACGCGGACGCCGATCAGGCGGCGGTCCAGGACGAGATCCGCAGCGCCGTCGACGGACTGGAGGACGCCGGGGAGTTCTCGCTCGGCCAGTCGGGCGGCGGGGTGACGATGAGCAGCGCGATCGAGGTCGAGGTGACCGCCCCGGACCAGGCGACCCTCGCCGAGGCGAGCGATGCGGTGCTCGCGGCGCTGCGGGACGTCGACGGGCTCCAGGAGGTGGAGAGCGATCTCGGGCAGTCCCGACCGTTCCTGCGCATCGCGGTGGACCGCGGCCTCGCCGCCCGGGCGGGCCTCACCGAGGCGGGCGTCGCCGGGCAGGTCGCGCAGCAGATGCAGCCGAGCCAGATCGGCCAGATCACGATGGACGACGACACGGTGTCCGTGTACCTCGCCACCGGCACCGCGGCCGCCGACCAGACGGCGGTCGCGGCGCTGCCGATCCAGACCGCGCTCGGCGTGCAGCGGCTCGATCAGCTCGCCGGGATCGCGGTCGAGGACGGGCCGGTCACGGTGCGCACCGAGGACGGCGTGCGCATGGTGACCGTCTCGGCGCTGCCCGCCGAGGACGACCTGGGCACCGCGAGCGCGGCCATCACCACGGCGCTCGATGGACTCGAGCTGCCCGGGGGAGCCGACGCGGCCGTCGGCGGCGTGATCTCGCAGCAGGGCGAGGCGTTCGAGCAGCTCGGCCTCGCGCTCCTCGCCGCGATCCTCATCGTGTACGTCGTCATGGTCGCGACGTTCCGCAGCCTGCTGCAGCCGCTGCTGCTGCTCATCTCGGTGCCGTTCGCCGCGACGGGGGCGCTGCTGCTGCTCATCCTCACGGGGATCCCGCTCGGCGTCGCGTCGCTCATCGGCGTGCTCATGCTCATCGGCATCGTGGTGACCAATGCGATCGTGCTCGTCGATCTGATCAATCAGTACCGCAGACGCGGGGACCCGCTGCGGGACGCGGTGCTGCACGGCGCCCTGCAGCGTCTGCGGCCGATCGTCATGACGGCGCTCGCGACCATTCTCGCGCTCACCCCGATGGGCCTCGGCATCACCGGCAAGGGCGGCTTCATCTCGCAGCCGCTCGCGGTGGTGGTGATCGGCGGACTGCTGTCGTCGACCGTGCTCACGCTCGTCGTGCTCCCGACGCTGTACTACCTCGTCGAGCGGCGGCGCGAGCGCGGCTCGGGGGAGCGACGGACCCGGTCGCCCCGGGCCCCGAGGCCGCCGCGCCGCCGCGGCGGCGACGTCGTCGAGGCGGGGACGCTGGGCTTCACGGGCTCGGCTCCCGCGGTCGTCGGCGCAGCCGGAGCCGCAGCCGGTGCCGGTGACAGCGCTGGGGCGGGCGCGGCGCTCGGGGCCGGGATCGGGTCTGCGCGGACCGGTGCCGTGCAGAGCGACGTCGTGCAGGGCGACGACTTGCTCGCCGGTGCTGTGCAGAGCGACGTCGCGCAGGCCGGCGCGGCGCTGACCGACGCCGTGCGGACCGCTGCGGCGCAGACCGACACCGACGCGGAGGACTGGATCCCCGAGGATCCGGTGTCCCGTCGCCGCAGCACCTTCGTCGAGGAACCGCCGCACGTCGCCGAGGAACCGCCGCACGTCGTCGAGGAACCGCCGCACGTCACCGAGGATCCGCTGCACGTCGCCGAGGAGCCGGGCGCCGGGCCGATCGCTGCTCCGGTCGCGGATCCCGAGACCCAGCGCGCCATCCTCGACGAGCTCCTCCGCGTCGGACGCTCCGCCCCGGAGACGACGGCCCCGGCGCCCACGGTCTCGGCAGAACCGGGTGTCGCGCGGTCCGAGGACCGCGCTCGAGGCGTCGACGCGCCGAACGGGGAAGCCGACGTCGCCGATCGGCTCGATGCCGCGGCTCCGGACGCTGCCGACGCCTCCGAGCCGGTCGCTCCCGGCGGTGCAGACGCCGGCACGGCTGACCCGGTCGCGCCCGCCACGAGCGACGCGGACATCCCGCTCCAGGCGCTGCGGCTGCCCGAACCCGTGCCGGAGGACGCTGCCGTGATGGGACCGGCGACCGAGGAGATGTCGCTCGCGCTCGCCGATCTCGGCTTCGTCGGGGACGACAATCCGCTGAGCGACCTCTTCGCCGATGCCGGAGGCGTCGAGCGCCCGGAGGCACGGGAGTCGCGGATCGAGTCGGAGGCCGCGATCGAGCGCGAGACTCCGCTCGGGCAGGACGCGCCCGCCGATCCGGCTGCGCCGGACGCGCCCGCCGATCCGGCTGCGCCGGACGCATCCGCCGATCCGGCTGCGCCGGACGCATCCGCCGATCCGGACGCTCCCGCCGGTCCGGCTGGGCCCGCATCCCCCTTCGCGCCGGAATCCCTCCGCCACTCGGAGCGCCAGGACGATCCGGAGACCCCGGATGCGTCGGAGCCCGCGACCGTGCCGGAGGCTTCGACGGGATCGCCTGAGGAGGCCGAGGCCGAGGCCGATGCCTCGGCCGACGCCGCGACGGTGCAGCTCCGGCTTCCCGAGGCGGCGCCTCGGTCGCCGGAGCCTGCGGATCCCGTCGCAGCACCCGATCCCGAACCCGCCGCGCCGCCCGAGACCGCGCTGCGCCGGTCCGTCCCGCCCGAGACCGCGCCGTCCGATCCGGTGTTCCTCGCGCCGGAACAGCCGGAATCCGCTCCCGGTCCGCTCGAGCCGGAGCAGCCCGATACGGACGCCGATCCGACGGAGGCGGCCTCGGCGCCGCAGGCCGCGCCTCCGGTGACCGGCGAGCTCAATTGGGAGCAGTTGCTCTGGGAGGCGACGCAGGACGCCGAGGAGGCGGACGGCGGCTCCTCCCCGGACTCCGGCGCACGCTCGTCGGGCGACGAGCGCGACGGCGGTGCGGATCGCGGCGACGCGGACGGCGCGGGGGCGCGCTAGATGGCGCAGCGCCGCCGCGGAGGGTTCAAACCGCCCGCGAACTACGAGCCCGGGCGGAAGCCGGCGAGTCGGCGTCGCGCCCCGGGCGTCCCCCGCGACGCCGCGGCCCCGGGAGCGGAGCGCGCACCGGGGAAACCGAGGGCGGATCGCACCGCGGAGACGCCGGGTCGCGAACGCGCTGCGGGGAAGCCCGGCCGCGAACGCGCTGCGGGCCGGGCGGACGGCGGACGCGCGGCCGGGCAGCCGGATCGCGCGCGCTCTCGGAGGTCCGCGCCCCGGTCGGTGCCGGATCCCGCGGCGCGCCTCGACGCCCGCGTGACGACCGCCGCCGATGTCGCAGGGCTCGGCTTCGCCGACCTGGGCCTCGGCGGCAACATCGTCCGCACGCTCGCGGAGCTCGGGGCCGAACACCCGTTCCCGATCCAGGCGGCGACGATTCCCGACACGATCGCCGGCCGCGACGTCCTCGGTCGCGCGCGCACCGGATCGGGCAAGACCATCGCATTCGGAGCGGCCCTCGTCGAGCGGCTCCTGAAGCTGAAAGCCGAGGGCGTCTTCGCCGGGGATCCGGCCCCCGCGCCGGAGCGACGGCAGCGCGGCGTCCGCGCGCCGCGGCGCGTCGGACGCAATCCGAAGGCGCTGATCCTCGCGCCGACGCGGGAGCTCGCACTGCAGATCGACCGCACCGTGCAGCCGATCGCGCGCTCCGTCGGCTTCTACACCGCTCAGCTCGTCGGCGGCGTGCCGATCGACCCGCAGGTGCACGCGCTCGAACGCGGCATCGACATCGTCATCGGCACGCCGGGACGCGTGCAGGATCTCGTGAACCGGCGGAAGCTGGATCTGCGGGAGGTGCGCGTGACGGTGCTGGACGAGGCCGATCACATGTGCGACCTCGGCTTCCTCGAGCCGGTGCAGCGGGTGCTCCGCGACACCGTCCGCGGGGGACAGCGGCTGCTCTTCTCCGCGACGCTCGACAGCGGCGTCTCCGAGCTCGTCGCGGAGTTCCTCCGCGATCCCGCAGTGCACGAGGCCGAGGAGGCCGAGGCCGCCGCGGTGCAGCACCGCGTGCTCGTCGTGCTCCGCGAGGACAAGCCCCGCGTGCTCGAGGAGCTCGCCGCGTCGCCCGGGCGAATCCTGATGTTCTGCCGCACCCGGGCCTTCGCCGAGCAACTCGCGGAGCGGCTCGCGGAGGCGGGGGTCGAGGTCGCCGCCCTGCACGGGGATCTCAGTCAGGGCAGGCGGGAGCGGAACCTCGCCCGCTTCGCCTCGGGCCGCACGCGCGTGCTCGTCGCCACCGATGTCGCCGCGCGCGGCATCCACGTCGACGACGTCGACCTCGTCGTGCAGGTCGATCCGCCGGAGGACTTCAAGACGTACCTGCATCGCGCGGGCCGGACGGGGCGGGCCGGCAGCGGCGGCCGCGTCATCACGCTGATCCCGAGGACCCGGCAGCAGCGCACCCGCGAGATGCTCGCGGAGGCCGGGATCACGCCCGAGTACTTCGGAGACGGTGCGCCCGGCCAGCGCTTCTGACCCGCCCATGGAGCAATGCTCCATCTTCGGCCCGTCGGTTTTGCATGATTCATACAATCGCATCGGGTGGCGTCGCGGTGCCCCGTTGTGCGCTCCCGGGGGTCCGCTTGTCGCCGACGGCACCGCCTCCTAGCCTGTGAACAGCACCGGGAACCGGGGCGCCGACGTCGCGGCGGCCTCGGACGCGACGCCGAAGGAGCACCGATGAGCGACACCACCCCGCAGCCCGCCCCACGCATCGACATCGCCGCGGTCGGCGACGCGCTGCTCGGCACCTGGAAGACCGAGCGTCTCGCCTCGCGCGAGCTCGCCGCCGATCCGCGCCTGCACACGATCCCGGGCCAGCCGATGGCCGAGCACCGCGAGCGCGCGTTCGGGCAGCTCGGGATCCTCGTCGAGCACGGCGCCATCCAGCGCGCCTTCCCCCGGGCGCTCGGCGGCGGGGACAACCACGGCGGCAATATCGCGGCGTTCCAGGAGCTCGTGCTCGCCGATCCCTCGCTGCAGATCAAGAGCGGGGTGCAGTGGGGGCTCTTCGGCGCCGCGATCCTGCACCTCGGCACCGCCGCGCATCACGAGCGCTGGCTGCCGGACGTGATGAGCCTGCAGCTCCCCGGCGCCTTCGCGATGACCGAGATCGGCCACGGCTCCGACGTCGCCTCCATCGGCACCACCGCGAGCTACGACCCCGAGACCGAGGAGTTCGAGATCCACACCCCCTTCGCGGGGGCCTGGAAGGAGTTCCTCGGCAACGCCGCTCTGCACGGGCAGGCCGCCGTCGTCTTCGCGCAGCTCATCACCCGCGGGGTGAACCACGGAGTGCACGCCTTCTTCGTGCCGATCCGCACCCCTGACGGCGAACTGCTGCCGGGCGTCGGCAGCGAGGACGACGGCGTCAAGGGCGGGCTCAACGGCATCGACAACGGGCGCCTGCACTTCGACCACGTGCGCATCCCCCGCACGAACCTGCTCAACCGCTACGGCGACGTGGCGGCCGACGGCACCTACAGCTCCGGCATCGAGAGCCCGGGCCGCCGCTTCTTCACGATGATCGGCACGCTCGTGCAGGGGCGCGTATCGCTCGACGGCTCCGCGGCGCGTGCCATGTCGGCGGCGCTCGCGATCGCGGTGCGCTACGGGAACGAGCGCCGGCAGTTCCCCGGCGCCTCGAGCCGGGAGACGGTGCTGCTCGACTACGGGCAGCACCAGCGGCGACTCATTCCCCGGATCGCCCAGACCTACGCGATGACCTTCGCCGACGAGAAGCTCCTCACCGTCTTCGACGAGGTCTTCTCGGACACCCGGGACACGGACGAGAACCGCGAGGACCTGGAGACGCTCGCCGCGGCGCTCAAGCCGCTCTCCACCTGGGCCGCGCTCGAGACGCTCCAGGAGGCGCGCGAGGCCTGCGGCGGCGCCGGCTTCATCGGCAAGAATCGGCTCACGGGGCTGCGAGCCGACCTCGACATCTACGCGACCTTCGAGGGCGACAACAACGTACTGCTGCAGCTCGTGGGCAAGCGCCTGCTCACCGATTACTCGGCGCAGTTCAAGAACGCCGACCGTGCGGCGCTCGCGAAGGCCGTCGCGAGCCAGCTCGGTGACCGGGTGAGCCGCTTCGGGCTCCGCCAGCTCGGACAGAGCATCGCCGACCTCGGACAGGTCGCGCGGTCCGTGGAGAGCGTGCGCAGCCCCGAGGCGCAGCGCGCCCTGCTGACGGACCGCGTGCAGACCATGGTGTCGGAGATCGCGCTCGCCCTCCGCGACGCGACGAAGGACGTGCCGAAGAGCAACCAGCGCGCGAAGGCCATCGCGAACGAGAACGCCTTCAACGCCCAGCAGCACAAGCTCATCGAGGCGGCGCGCGCCCACGGCGAGCTGCTGCAGTGGGAGGCGTTCACGGAGGCCATCGAGCGGATCGCGGACCCGGGCTCCCGCCAGGTGCTCACCTGGCTGCGCGACCTCTTCGGGCTCGGCCTCATCGAGACCCACGCGGCCTGGTACCTCGTGCAGGGCCGGCTCTCGGGGCACCGCGCCGAGTCGATCACCGCGTACATCGATCGACTCATCACGCGCCTGCGTCCGCACGCCCAGGACCTGGTCGATGCCTTCGGACTGACCCCGGAGCTGCTGCGCGCCGAGATCGCCACGGGCATCGAGGCGGAGCGCCAGCAGGAGGCCCACGACTACGTCGAGGCGCAGCGGGCGGCCGGCGCGTGGCCGATCCACGAGAAGGAGCTGCGCGCGCAGCAGAAGTCGGCGGCGAAGCGCGCGTCCGCCTGACCTGCGCCGAGCGCGGCCGCCGGGTCCCGGCCGCTGGGCGGGTGTCGAGCTCGGCCGCTTGTTTCGCGCCGTGCCCTGCCGCTGGGTCCCAGCCGCACGCGCTCGTCTGATCTGCCGTGCGAGTTCCCGTTCCGGTTCCGTCCGGCTTCCGCGCCCCCATCCCCTCCGCACCACTCTCCGCCCCACCCCCATCCGCACTTTCCACCCCACCCCATCCCATTCCCGGCCATCCCCGTCCCCGGATCCGGGTCGCTCTCGCAGGGTCAGCACCCTGAGAACCGTGCCGGAGGGACCCGGATCCGGGCGGAGGTGCCGCAATGGCCTGAATCAGGGGCCGGGGATAGGGGGAGGGCGGTGCCGGAGGGGCCCGGATCCGGGCGGAGGTGCCGGAGCGACCCCGATCGGGAGGAGGGAGGAGGGCGCGACCGGGAAAGGGAGGGAACGCCCCGGGACGCACGATGCACGATGCACGACGCACGGTGCCGGAGATAGGGTGAGGGGATGAGCGGAGCCCTGCGCGCACTGTACCCGCCGATCGAGGCGGACGCCTTCGGGCGGCTGGACGTCGGCGACGGCCAGCAGATCTTCTGGGAGAGCTGCGGCAACCCCGATGGGAAGCCCGTCGTCTTCCTCCACGGCGGGCCGGGCGGAGGGTGCGCGCCGGACCACCGCAGGTACTTCGATCCCGAGCGCTACCGGATCGTGCTCTTCGACCAGCGCGGCTGCGGCCGGAGCCTGCCCCACGCGGGCGCGCCCGATGCGGATCTGACGGCGAACACCACCTGGCACCTCGTCGCGGACATCGAGCGGCTGCGGGAGCACCTCGGGATCGAGCGCTGGCAGGTCTTCGGGGGCTCCTGGGGGTCGACGCTCGCGCTCGCCTACGCGCAGACCCACCCCGAACGGGTCGCCGAGCTCGTGCTGCGCGGGATCTTCACGCTGCGCCGCAGCGAGATCGACTGGTTCTATCAGGAGGGCGCCTCCCAGATCTTCCCCGATGCGTGGGCGGATTACCTCGCGGCGATCCCGGAGGGCGAGCACGGGGATCTGCTCGCGGCGTACCGTCGGCGCCTGGAGGATCCCGATCCCGCCGTCCACGTCCCGGCTGGGGTCGCCTGGACCGCCTGGGAGCACTCGACGATCCGGCTCATCCCCGACGCGGAGGCGATCGCGGACGCCCGCGAGGACACGGCCGCGGCGGTCGCCTTCGCCCGCATCGAGAACCATTACTTCTCGCACGGCGGCTGGCTGGAGGAGGGGCAGCTCATCCTCGATGCGGCCGCGCGGCTCGCCGGCATCCCCGCGGTCATCGTGCAGGGCCGCTACGACGTCTGCACGCCGCCGCGCACCGCGTGGGATCTCCACGAGGCCTGGCCCGAGGCGGAGCTGGAGATGATCCCGGACGCCGGCCACGCGGCGAGCGAGCCCGGCATCGTCGACGCCCTCGTGCGCGCCACGGACCGCTTCGCCGCGCGGTGAAGCGCCCGGCACGCCGGCGGCTGGCCATACACTGGGACCAGCATCACCGTCCCGAGCCGAGGAAGCCGCGATGACCTTCAACGACAACGTCAGGATCGACACGAGCAAGGTGTCCAAGCGCAGCGGGGCGAAGCGCGGCGGCATGATCGCCGGCGGGGGCGGACTCGTCGTGATCCTGCTGGCCATCGGCTCGCAGCTCCTCGGCATCAACCTCATGCCGTTCCAACCGCTCGCGGAGGATCTCGTCGGCTCCGGCCCGATCGCCGCGGAGCAGAGCGGCGAGCTCGTCGGCTGCGAGAGCGGGGCCGACGCGAACACCGACGCGGAGTGCCGCATGGCCGCGACCGCCGACGCGCTCGACCGCTACTGGGCGACTCAGGTCGGCAACTACCGGGCACCCGGCCCGGTCGTGCTCTTCAGCGGCCAGACCCAGTCGGGCTGCGGCGCCGCATCGTCCGCGACCGGTCCGTTCTACTGCCCCGCCGACGAGACGATCTACGTCGACGTCGCCTTCTTCGACACGCTGAGCAGCCAGTACGGCGCCTCCGACGGCTCCCTCGCGCAGATGTACGTGCTCGCGCACGAGTGGGGGCACCACATCTCGAATCTGATCGGCTCACTGCAGGGCGCCGGCCGCGAGACCGGGGCGAGCTCGGGATCGGTGCGGCTCGAGCTCCAGGCCGACTGCTTCGCGGGCGCCTGGGTGCAGAACGCTTCGACCGTCGCCGATGACGGCGGAGTGCCCTTCCTCAAGCCCGTCACCGAGCAGCAGATCGCCGACGCGATGAGCGCCGCGGCGGCCGTGGGCGACGACCACATCATGGAGTCGGCGGGCGTCGGCGTGGATCCCGAGCGCTTCACGCACGGCACCTCGGAGCAGCGGCAGCGCTGGTTCATGACGGGCTACGAGCAGGGACCCACCGCCTGCGGCACCTTCGACGTGCCGGCATCGGAGCTCTGACCCCGAAGCCGACGCCTGAGCCGACGCGGAACCGAAGCCGGAACCCGGAACGGATCGCCGGGCTCCGGTCCGCCGATCGCGGCGCGCTCAGCGCCGCTTGCGCCGCTTCGCCTGTCTGGCCTCCGCGCGCTTGCGCTCGGCCTTCTCCTTCGCGGCCTGCAGCTGCGCGCCGCGCGAGTTCGGCTTGAGCTTCGGGGCGGCCTTCCGGGGCTGCTCACGGGTGCGCGGCTCGCGCGCCGTGCTCCGCGCCTCCTCGCGCGCCGACTCCCGGGAACTGCCCGCGGTGCGCCCGCGGAGGATCCCGGCGAGATGCTGCACCGTGGCGTCGTCCCGTTCCCGATCCCACACCGCCCAGACGACGGAGCCCTCCAGCTGCGCCTCGCCCGGCGCGGCGCGCAGCGGCAGCACGACGTGCTCGCGCTTGCTCGCGAGGTGCCTCGCGAGCGGCAGCGGCAGCAGCATCGCGCCGGCGCCCGTCGCGACGAGCGCCAGCGCCGCCTCGGGGCCGGCCGGCATCCACGCGGGCTCGGCCCAGGGCGCGGCGGCTGGCCAGCTCGGGTGGTGGTCGGGGTGGTCGAGCAGCGTCACGAGGCCGAGGTCCTCGGGGCCCGCATCGTCCTGCTCCGCCAGCTCGTGATCCCGCGGCACGACGAGGGCGAGGACTTCGGCGTACAGGCGGATCGCATGCCGCGATCCCGTGCCGCCGCCGGCACCGGCACCGCCGGCACCGCCGGCACCGGCACCGCCGGGCCCCGCCTCGGAGCGCTCCGTGTCCGCCGGTCGGGCGCCCGGGGACGTGCGCTCGATGAGCACATCGCAGCTCGCGGCCGCCTCGGCGGTCGCGGGATCGGCGGCGTCTCGGGCGGAGCCGTAGGCCGTATCGAGGGGCACGAGTTCCAGCACCCGGCCGGGCGTGGCCGCCTTCCACCGCCTGGCCCAGGTGCTCGGCGCGACGCCCCGCGGGAATCCGAGGCGGAGGGGTCGGGGCGCGTCGGCGTCTGGCCGCGCATCGGGTGGCGTCGTCACAGGGCGACCTCCGCGTAGATCTCGTGGGTGTAGGGCAGCCGGGCCGAGGACAGGGCGATCCGGTAGTCCTCGTCGTCGGCGCGCCGGAGCGGCGTGCCCTCGGCGAGGTAGTGGGGCAGCGCGAGCCGCGCGTGGCCCTGCGGGGGCAGCCCGCTCGCGGGCACCACGCGCCACCACGGCGCGGCGTGCCCGTAGAGGGCCATGACCCGCCCGACGGCGCGGGGCGCCTCCGAACCGATCGCGATGCCGACGTCGCCGTAGGTCATCACGCGCCCCTCGGGGATGCGCGCGACGACGGCGAGCACGGCGTCGACGAACTCGGGGCTGGGCATGCGACCAGCCTACGCGGCGCGTCGGCGGCGGGCGATCCGGCGCGGCGGGCGATCCGGCGCGGTGCGCGGCACGGCGCGCTGGGCGGTCCGCCGGAGGCGGCCGCAGGCGCGGTGCCGCCGGCGGGCCTCAAGCGGCGGAGACGCCGAGCAGCGTGCCGATCGTGTAGGTGGCGGCGACCGCGATGCTGCCGAAGAGCAGCTGCCTGGCGGCACCCGCGAGCCAGCTGCGGCGCGTGAAGCGTGCGGCGATGCCTCCGGCGAGGAGCAGGCCGACCCCGCCGAAGGCGAGCCCCCAGCCGAGCACGCCGAAGCCGAGGAGGAACGGGAGGATCGGGATCAGCGCCCCGATGCCGAAGGCGCACAGCGAGGCGATGGCGGCGACCCAGGGGGACGGCTTCTCCTCCGGGCTCACCCCGAGCTCCGAGAGCAGGTGCATCCGCACCGCGACCTCGCCGTTGGCATGGACCTGACGGGCGACGGCACCGGCGGTCTCGGCGTCGACGCCCAGACCCTCGAAGAGCCGCCTGAGCTCGGCCTGCTCGCCCTCGGGGTTGCGCAGGTGCGCCTCGCGTTCGATGCGGACCTCGGCGTCGAGCTGCTCGTTGGCGGTGCGCACGGAGGTGAACTCGCCGAGCGCCATCGAGATCGCGCCGGCTATGAGGCCGGAGATGCCGGTGATGGCGACGATGCCGGGGGCGGCGCCGGCGGCGGCGATGCCCGCGATGAGACCGAGGTTCGAGACGAGACCGTCCATGGCGCCGAAGACGCCGGCGCGCAGCCAGCCGGAGGTCACGTCGGCGTGGCTGTGGTCGTACTCGTGGGGTGCGGCGATGTCGATCACGCTCATGGTCCTCCCGGGTCCCGCCCGTGCGCATGCCGCGCACGGTGAGCCACGCTAGCAAGGTTTCGCGGGGAGGGAGAAGCCCTGATCCGAGGTCGATCCGCCGCCCCGAGGGAGTTCGACGCGCCGAACTTAGGGTGTCGATGGAGCCGTCGACGGGGCCGCCAGTGGGGCCGTCGAAGTGCCCGTCGACGGGACCGTCGAAGTGACCGCCGACGGGGCCGCCGACAGTGCCGCCGACCCGCTCGTCGCTCAGCCCGCCGGCACCGCCTCGTCGATCAGCCCGCCGCCTCCGCGCCGCCCGCCGCCTCCGGCCCGCCTGCAGCGACCGCGCCGGACGGCGCGCGCATGCGGCGGCGGGCGACGAGGTCGATGCCCCAGCCGACGAGGAGCATGATGCCGATGGCGAGCAGGGCGGAGTACACCGGGTTGCCGAGCCACGCGACCGACACGGAGGCGATCGCGACGCACATCGCCGCCCACGCGGCGCTCGCGAGTGCCGAGTACGCGAGGAAGCGGCGGTAGTGCAGCCCCGAGGCGCCGGCGAGCGCGTTCACGGCGACCCGGCCGACAGGGATGTACCGGCCGACGAGCACGAGGGTCGCCGGCGCGGCGTGCACGCGCGCGGCGAGCCAGGCGGTCGTGCGGCGCATGCGCGGCCGGCGCATCCAGGCCAGACGCTCGAGGCCGAAGCGCCGTCCGATGAGGAAGGCGACGCTGTCGCCCGCGGCCGCTCCGAGCCCAGCGAGCGCCGCGACCGCGGCGATCCACCAGTGGTCGTGGCCGAGCGCGATGCCGGTCGCCAGCACCGCGACGACAGTCGTCTCGCTCGGTACCGGAGGGAAGAAGCCGTCGATGATGCAGACGGCGGCGATGAGGATCGGCAGCCAGGGCGAGACGATGAGTGCGGAGATGAGGTCGGGGAGGGCGTCCATGCGGCAACGGTAGGCGCCGGGCCCCGGCCGGGGCGTCACCCCGGCGGACGATTCCGACCCCCTACGGGAGAGGGAGGAGCGCCCGCACCCGGAAGCCCGCCTCGGCGGTCGCCCCCGTCTCGACGGTCCCACCGACGGCCGAGACGCGCTCGGCGACGCCGGAGAGGCCGAGCCCGGCTCCCGGAGCGGGAGGCTGCTCCCCGCTCGCGTCGCCGACGGGGCCGTTGACGATCTCGACCGCGAGCCCCGCGCCCGTCGCATCCACGGTGACGCGGATCTCGGCCCCGGGGGCGTGCCTGACCGCGTTGCTCAGCGCCTCCTGGACCACCCGATAGGCGGTGAGCGCGGTCGCGGTCGGCACCGCGCGCCCGCCGACCGCGATCCGGGATGCGATGCGCGCCCCGGAGCGTCGCGTGGCCTCGATGAGCGCGGGAAGCTCGTCGAGGGTCGGCTGCGGCGCGAGTGCGGCCGAGGCCTCGCCGGGGGAGCGCAACAGCGCGAGCAGGCCGCGCATCTCGCCGAGCGCTCGTCTCGAGGCCTGCGCGATCGAGTCGAACTCCTGCGCGACGGCGTCATCCAGGCCGGGCAGCCGGTAGGGCGCGGTCGTCGCCTGAACGCTGATCACCGACATGCTGTGCGCGACCACGTCGTGGAGCTCTTGCGCGATGCGGGTGCGCTCGTCGCTCTCCCGGCGCTGCTCGGCGAGATCCTCGTTGGTGCGGCGCGCCGCCTGCAGCGCCCCGCGGCTCGCCCCGAGGAGACGGAGCGACACGCCGATCGCGGCGACGCCGAGCGTCACCGCGGCCGCGACGATCACCGTGTTTCCCGCGACGGCCTCCCGGCTCGCGGCCGCGGCGGCCCCGGGCGGGACGAGGGCGACGAGGAGCGGCAGGATCTGCGGGGCCGCCCACGCGACGGCGACCGTCGACCAGCGGTGCCGGAGCGCCACGATCGCGAGTAGCACCGCCTGGACGACGATCGTCGTGGCCGGCCACGGCCAGGGCCAGGTCACGGTGCCCGCCGCCGCGAGCGCGGTGCCGGCGAGCGCGGCCGACTGCGCGGCGATCGCCGCCCACGGCAGCCTGACCGCGAGCAGCAGCGCGGCCGCGTGCGCGAAGGAGATGAGCATCGCGATGGCCGCCGGGACCGGGTAGAGCACGGCGAGGACGGGCCAGTCGACCGCGATCGTGACGATGGCGGCCGCGACGGCCGCGATCCAGCTCCAGCCGTCCGCGGAGAGCTCAGCCGCGAGGCGGGGCGCGCCCGGGCCAGGGGCGGCGGGCCCGGAAACGGCGGGCCCGGCAGCGGCGGACCCGGCAGCGGCGGACCCGGGGCGCTCCGCCGATCCGCCCGCGGCTGCCGTGCGCCCCCGTGCGCCGAGCGCCGCGGCGGTCGTCGAGGCGTCGAGAAGTGCGAGCCCGCGCATCACGAGCGGCAGCGTGACAAGGAGGACGGCGCCGATGACGAAGGTGAAGGCGACGTCGAGGGCGAAGGCGTTCGCCAGGGCGTCGGGAGCGGCGCCGTCGGTGATCGCCTCGAGGATGATCCCGGCCAGGGGCGTGTCGTCGCGGGGCAGGAAGACCGCCCACAGCCCGTAGCTCAGCCCGCCGAGCGCGCCGAGCGTCCAGCTCGTCGCGACGACGAAGGTCACCGTCCGCAGCGGGAACGCGATCAGCGTCTCGAAGGCGAGATCGAGCCAGCGGCGTGCGTCGAGCGCGCGCCGGAGGAGACCGACGAAGCCCGGGCGCGGCTCGGGGGGTGCGACCCGCCCCGGTTCGACGCCCCAGCGGCGCAGACGGGCGCGGGAGAGTTGCGCGAATCGCGAGGCGAGCAGCAGCGCGAACGGGAGCACGAGTGCACCGATCCAGACGATGTACGTGGCGAGCGCGAAGACGGTGAGCGGGACGAGGACGACGAATGCGCACAGCGCGAGCGGGAAGCCGGGCATGACGTAGGCGTAGTCGCGGGCGAGGCCGGCCAGGCGGCGCTCGGGGGCGTGGGGGATCATGGTCAACACCGTAGACGCCGCGCACGAACGGCGCGTCACCCCGCGGAGGGATCCCGGGTGCTACCGGGGAGGGATCCGCCGGCCGGGAGGGGTCGGTAGCATCGGCGGTATGGGACGAAGCGGAGCACCGGGAACGGAGATCGCCGTCGCGATCATCGACGACCAGGCGATGGTGCGCGAGGGATTCGGCGCGCTGCTGTCGGCGCAGGAGGACATCACCGTCGTGGGGAGCGCCGCGGACGGCAGCGAGGCCGTGCAGCTCGTGCGGCGCACCCGGCCGCACGTCGTGCTCATGGACATCCGCATGCCGCAGCTCAACGGCCTCGACGCCACGCGGGCGATTCTCGCGATGCCCGGCCTCGAGCATCCGCGCGTCATCATCCTGACCACCTTCGACGCCGACGAGTACGTGTTCTCGGCGCTGCGTGCGGGCGCGAGCGGCTTCCTGCTCAAGGACGCCACCGCAGAGGATCTCGTGGCCGCCGTGCGCATCGTCGCGGCGGGCGACGCGCTCCTCGCGCCCTCCGTGACGAGCCGGCTCATCGCCGACTACGCCGCCCGACCCGCGCCGCGGGAACCGGCGGCGGAGCTCATGGCGCTCACCCCGCGCGAGCTCGAGGTGATGCGCCTCATCGCGACCGGTCGCTCCAACGCGGAGATCGCGGGCGAGCTCTTTCTGGCCGAGCAGACCGTGAAGACGCACGTCTCGCGGGTGCTCGGCAAGCTCGGACTGCGCGACCGCGCCCAGATCGTCGTCGCGGCCTACGAATCGGGGCTGATCTCCGCCGGGCGCTGACCCGCCGACGGTGCGGCGGGCGTACGCTGGAGTCGAGCCCGCGCACGCGGGCCGGAGCACGGGTCGTCGGCCCGGGAGCGGGAGGCCGGCATGACCGAGGCGAGCGGACGGGTGGTCGAGACGGCACGGGGACGCGATCTGGTGCTCGCGCGATCGTTGGCGCTGCCGATCGCCGAGGCGTGGGCGTACCTCACCGAGTCCGAGCTGACCGAGCAGTGGTTCGGCCCCTGGGAGGGGGACGCGCGCACCGGGGGAGCCGTGCGCGTGCGCATGCGCTTCGAGGATCACGAGCCCGCGATCCGGATCGGGATCCGTCTCTGCGAGGCGCCCGAGCGACTCGCGCTGGAGGCCGAGTCCGAAGTCGGCGGCTGGAAGCTCGACCTCGCGCTCGAAGCCGAGGGCGATGACGACGCCCTGCTGGTGTTCACCCACCACCTGGAGGGCGACGATCCGATCGGGGAGATCGGGCCGGGCTGGGAGTACTACCTGGACTTGCTCGTCGCGGCGACCGAGGGCACCGAGCGGCCCGGCTTCGATCAGTACTACCCGGCGCTGCGGGAGGCCTATCTCGAGATGTAGCGCGGCTGCGGCGGGTCGAGAGGATCCGCAGCGGGCGCCTCGATGAGCTCCTCCGCGTAGCGCTCGACGGCGGCACGGTACCGGGGCAGCGTGCGGGCGAGCGCCGTCAGCGCGACGCGGAGCGCCTCGTCCGTTCGCCCCGCGTCCCGCAGCGCGAGCGCGAGGAAGGCCCGCGGGGCGTCCCCGACGACGGTCGCATCCGGGGAAGCCGCCGCGGGGCGGTCCCGCAGCAGCCGGATCGCCTCCTCGGGACGTCCCGTGTTCCGGAGCGAGCTCGCGAGCTGGATCACCGCCTGGCGTTCGCGGTCGCCGGCGAGCCCGGCGCGGAGCGCGGCCTCGTACAGCGGGACGGCCTCCCGCTCGCGCCCGAGGAAGTCGTGCACCGACGCCCATTCGTAGAGCGCGTCGGGATCGTCGGCGGGCCGCTCGGAGACCAGCGCGCGCATCTCCCGCAGCGCCTCCTCCGGGCGGGCGTCGTCCGCGGTCGCCCAGTAGGCGTCGATCCGCGCCTCCCAGGAGCCGGTCACCGCTCGGCCCTCGCGAGGTGCCGCACGGGGTACGGACGGCCGTCACCGTCGCGCTCGCTCCGCCCCTGCGGCGCGAAGCCGCGCGCCAGGTAGAAGGCGAGCGCCTCGGGGTTCTGCTCGTTGACGTCGACGCGGACGACGCCGTGCCGTGTCACGGCCTCCTCCAGCAGTGCCGTGCCGACGCCGGTGCCGCGGGCCGCGTCCGCGACGAACAGCATCTCCAGGTTCCCGTCGGAGACCCCGGCGAAGCCGAGGGCACGACCGTCGCGCTCGGCCACGATCAGGGCCACCGCGGGGAAATACCCCGTGGCGAGGGCGCCCTCGATCCGGGCGAAGTCGGAGTCGGCCAGGAAGTGGTGGGTCGCCCGCACGGCGCTCCGCCAGATCTCCACGAGAGCCGGGTACTCCTCTGGGCCCGCGCAGGGGCGGATCGTCGGCCGGGGCTCGGTATCGCGCATGCTCCCAGTCTCCCACTCGTCACGGCGAGATCGGGACGCGCGGCGGCTCCGGGGGTCGAGGCCCTCCGACCTCACCCGGTCGAGCGGATCACCCCACGCGCATCGGTACGGCTTCCACGCCGAGCTCGGCGCGCAGCCGTTCCGCGAGCCCATCGGCCGCGGCGCCGAGACCGCCCTCGTAGGCGAGCCAGTACTCCACGTCGTCCTCCCCTGCGGCGATCACCTCGCCCGCGACCGTCCGGGCGAGGTCCGCGTCGGCGACGGGCAGGATGAGCACCGGCCGGAAGCTCTCCCGGTCGATCCCGCGGATCACCGCCACCCAATCGAGCGGCGGGGCGCCTCCGGCAGGCACGCGGACCGGCAGCAGATGCGGCCTGGGCGGGGTCGTGATCCGCTCGGGCATCTCCGGTGCGCGCGCGAGCTCGGCCACCGTGCGGAAGAGATCCGCCCGCCCGCCCAGGTTCTTCACCAGCAGCGGCGTGATGCTGAGGCGCGACGGCCGCTGCTCGGCCTGCTCCGCGCCGCGAAGCGCCTCGGCCAGGGACCGCCCGAGCTCGCGGCACGGCGGAGCCTCATCATCGGCCTCGACGAGCCCGCGGGTGCGACGGCGATAGTCGGCGGGGGATTCTCCGAACCAGGCGCGGAAGGCCCGGGTCAGGTACTTCAGATCGGAGAACCCGCATTCGGCCGCGATCTGCGCGACGGTCGCGTCGTCTCGGACCAGCTTCCGTTCCGCGGCGCTGACCCGCAAGTAGGTGAGGAGATCGCTGAAGCTGACCGCGGTCGTCTCGCGCACGATGCGCGAGAGCGATGCCTTGCGGTAGTGCAGCCCCGTGGCGATCTGGTCGAGCACGTCGCGTTCGGCGATCCGGTCCTGCATGGCGATCACGAGCTGCCTGAACTGCAGCCGCCGGGCGCGGCTCGGACTGCGCCGTCGCTCGTAGTAGTCCTCGAAGGCGTACCCGTCCGCGAGCTCGGCGAGCAGCGCGGCGGCGCGTTCGAGATCGTGGCCCGGCGCGGCCAGCAGGACGTCCAGGATCCTCCGGCGCAGCGAGTTCTCGGTGCGCCGGAAGCGAGGCAGGTCGAACGACTCGCAGGCGAAGATCACCCCTCCGAGTCCGGGCACATGATCCGCGAACTCCTCGAGGCGCAGCTGCAGGATCGCGGTCGCGTTGTCCGCCGAACCGACGAGCAGATGCGGATCCCCCGCGTTGAGCACGGCGTAGTCCCCCTCGCGCAGCGCGAAGCGCTCGCAGCTCACCGTGACGTCGAGCGCACCGCGGAGGACGAGGACGATCTCGAGCACGCCCGGATGCGCGCGCAGCGACGTGCGCCGCACCGCGGAGTAGCCGATCTGGATCGCCGAGCCGTCGTGAATCATCCTCGGATCAGGATACGACGCCCCGCCTACACGCGGTGTCCCGGCGTCACCACACGAACTCGCCGTCCCGCACGGTGAGCTTGCCGTCGCAGTACACGCGGGCGTGATGGGCCGCGTCGTAGACGACGTCGGCGCTGCTGGTGGGATCGGCGCGCAGCACGAGCAGATCGGCCAGCTTCCCCGCCTCCAGCGTGCCGAGCGCGTGCGACATCCCCACGGCCTCGGACGAGACCGCGGTGGCGGCGTGCACGGCCTGCGGCACGGTCATCCCGTACTGCACGAGCGCCCGGAACTCCCGTGCGCTGTACTCGCCGTACTTCGTCAGCGGCTCGTACACGGTGTCGGATCCGAGGGCGATCTTGACACCGGCGGCGAGCGCCGTGCGGAAGCTCGCCTCGGAGGCGGCGCTGTAGGCCTCGCCGAATTCCTCCGTGCGCTCCTGATAGAGGTCGCGGTACAGGAAGGCCTCGGGCCTCACCGGCGCGCGCGGCTCGTCGCCCAGCGGGATGAAGTCGCGGTACCAGTTGATGATCAGCTCGAGGGTGGGGACGAGAATGGTGCCGCGCTCGACCATCTTCTTCGCGAGGGCCTCGTCGATCTCCTCGCCGTGCTCGATGGTGTCGCAGCCCGCGTCGATCGCCATCTCGATGGCCTCGCGGTTCTCGGCGTGGGCGGCGACGATGGTGCCCTTCTGCCGATGGGCCTCCTCGACGCACGCGCGCAGCTCCTCCATCGAGTAGTGCACGTCCTCGATGCGGTCGTGCGGCCAGTTGTCGCCGCCGCTGACCCAGATCTTGATCGCGTCGGCGCCTTCCCGCAGATTGCGGCGCACCGCTTTCCTCACCTCCTCGGGGCCGTCGGCGACGATGCCCCAGACCCCGTGCTCGGCGACGTAGTCCGGGGTGAACTGGAAGAGGTCGCCGTGGCCTCCCGTGCGGGTCAGGCCCGGGCCGCACGCGACGACCTTCGGCCCGGGGATCTGCTGCTCCACGAACAGCCGCTTCAAGTAGAAGCCGTTCCACGATATGTCCCGCACCGTGGTGAAGCCGCGCTTGAGCAACTGCTGAGCCTCGTAGACCGAGCGCATCGCCTTGAGGCCCATCGGCTCGGCCACGACGCCGATCTCCTGGTCGTCGACCTCGGCGCGGCCTCCGGAGAGATGGACGTGCGCGTCGACCAGGCCGGGCATCACGTAGTGCCCGGGCAGCCGGACCTCCTCGACGCCGTCGCGCGGCGCGTAGTCCGCCATGTCCCCGATTCTCGCGATCCGCGCTCCGAGCACCTCGAGGAACGCGTGCTCGCGCACCGGTCCGCCCGTGCCGTCGACGACTGCGATATCGCAGAGGACGAAGCTGTGCCGTTCGGTCATCGCGACTCCTTCGCCTGCGGGTGCACTGGGGGCCTAGGCATTGATCACGCCGACGAACGCCTCGACGTAGCGCTTCGTCTCGGCCGAGGTGAGCTGCCGGAAGTCGAAGATCCGCTTCGCGTCCTGCTCGGAGGGGAAGAGCATCGGGCTCTCCGCGAGCCGCGAGCCGAGCTGCGCGAGCTCTTCGCGCACCCCGTCGACGGGCGGCACGGAGGCCGTGTACTCGACGACCCTCGCCATGATCTCCGGCTGGTAGTAGAAGTCGATGAGCGCCTCGACGTCGGGCATGCGGTCCGTCCCCCTGGGCACCTGTATGGCGTTCACGTACTTGGTGCCGCCCGGCTCGGGGATGACGAACGCGAAGAGCTCCTTGCCCGCCTCGTCGTTGAGCACTTGGATGTCGCCGGACCAGCACATCGCCGCCCAGATCCGGCCCGACTGCAGATCCTGCGTGTACTGATTGCCGGTCGCCTGGGCGTACTGCCCGCTCGTCAGGCGCTCGTGCACCTGATCGAGCGCCGCGTCGAACTGCGCGTCCCCCCAGTCGCCCGAAACGTCGACTCCCTGATCCAGCAGGGTCAGGCCGATCGTGTCGATCATCTCGGTGAGGATCCCGACCTTCCCGCGCAGCTCGGGCCTCGCCAGGTCCGCGACGCTGCGGATGCCCCTCGGGTAGAGCTCCGTGTTGTAGCAGAGCCCGGTCATGCCGCCCATCCAGGGGATGCTGAACTTCCGGTCCGGATCGTAGGACGGGTGCGCCATCAGCTCGGACATGTGGGAGAGATTCGGGATCCGAGAGTGATCGAACTCCTGCACCTGCTCGTTGGCGATGAGCCGCGCGGTGAAGTCGTCGGCGAAATTGAAGAGGTCGTAGCCGGGGAACTGCCCCTGATCCAGCTGCTCCCGGATCTTGGCGTAGAAGGTGGCGCTGTCGTTGATGTCCTCGAAGTAGTCGACGGCGATCCCGGACTCCTCCGTGAACTGCTCCAGCGTGGGGTACGCGCCGGACTCGTCGTCGTAGTCCATCGTCATCGTCCAGTTGCCCCAGACGAGCGGTGCGCCTCCCTGGCCGGCGCCCGCGCAGGACGCCAGGGAGGCGACTCCGAGGGCGCCGATGCCCACCCCGGTGAGACGGAACAGGTCGCGGCGGCTGAGATCCAGCCGCGCGCGGGTACGGAGCGCGCGCATCTTCACACCTTCCCGCCGGTGCTCGCGACCGGGCACCTCGATGCTACGAGCGGGGGAGGCGCTGCGGACATGCCGATTCGCCCGGGCCCGCATGACGATCCGTTCCGGTCCCGGACCCGGTCGCATCTGCGTGGGAGGTCCGGGCGCGCGGAGCGTCAGGCCCGTCGCCGCGCGGTGGCGCTCAGATCGCGTCGCCCGTGACGGGCCCCTCCGTGTTCGGCTTCCAGCCGAGGGCCGGCGCGACGTGCTCGGCGAAGGCCTGCAGCACGTGCAGGTTGTACTCGGGGCCGAGCTGATTCGGGTCTATTGGTGTTCCTCATACAGTGCTTTTCGCATTCGAAAGTTCACGAGCTTCACTCCTTGCTTGACAGGTTCCTGTCGGTGCTCAACGAAGAATCCGTGTCTCTCGAAGAAAGGTCGAGCAGTGATGCTGACATCGGCAGTGAGGCTTGCCGCGCCGAGTTCTCTCGCTTGCCTTTCCGCCTCCTCAAGAAGCGCGCGCGCCACTCCTTGTCTCTGGTGTTGGGGATCAACAAACATCATGTCGATGTATCCATGCACATTGACATCGGAAAACCCAACGACCTCACTGTTCGCAGTGGCGACAAAACTGTTTCGCTTGCGCATGGCGAGGTGCCACCCTGTGGCATCTCGCTGGCCCGGTTGGGCCCAGGCCTGGACTTGCTCTGGCGAGTAGTCAGCCGCAGCGGTCTTTGTGATCGCCGCCGTGAAAATCCTCAGCGTGGTCGTAGCGTCGTCAGCCTGGTAGGGGCGGATGCTTGGGTGTTGCGGAGTCGTACTCACAGTTTCGTCAGTCTACCTAGACCCCAAAGGACACTGGCCTTAGATCGCGTATCCCTCGACGGGGCCCTCTGTGTTCGGCTTCCAACCAAGCTCAGGCGCTACATACTGGGCGAACGATTCCAGGATATGTACACAATAAGCAACACCCAACTGGTTCGGGATCGTGAGCATCAGGGTGTCCGCGGCCATGACGGCCTCGTCGGCCCTGAGCTGCTCGATGAGCCGGTCGGGAGTGTCGGCGTAGGTCTTGCCGAAGGTGGACCTGAAGCCGTCGATCACGCCGATCTGATCCTGCCCGTCGCGCCCGCGCAGCCCGAAGTACTGCTCGTCCTCCGCGCTCACGATCGGGAAGACGCTGCGGCTCACCGAGACCCGCGGCGTACCGCGGTGCCCGGCCTCCCGGTACGCCTCGCGGAACCCCTCGATCTGCTGCCGCTGCAGCACGTGGAAGGCCTCGCCGGTCGCCTCGGTGAGCAGCGTGGAGCTCATGAGGTTGAGCCCCTGGCGCCCGACCTGCTCCGCGGACTCGCGGGATCCCGCGCCCCACCAGATGCGGTCGCGCAGACCGGGGGAGCGCGGCTCGATCGGCAGCCGCCCGGGCGGTGCCATCTGCGGGTCGCTCTCGGCGAGCGCCTCGCCGTCGACGGCGCGCAGGAAGAGCTCGAACTTCTCCCTGGCGAGGTCGGCGCCCCGCGGATCCTGCGCCCCGTGATACCCGAAGTTCTCGTAGCCGCGCAGCGCGGGCTCGGGGGACCCCCGGCTCACGCCGAGCGCGATCCGGTTCTCGGCGATGAGGTCGAGCGCCGCCGCCTCCTCGGCGAAGTACAGCGGGTTCTCGTACCGCATGTCGATCACGCCGGTGCCCACCTCGATGCGCCGCGTGCGCGCGGCCATCGCGGTGAGCAGCGGGATCGGTGATGCCGCCTGCCGCGCGAAGTGGTGCACGCGCACGTACGCGCCGTTCACGCCGATCTCGTCGGCGCCCTCGGCGATCTCGATGGTCTGCCGCAGCATGTCGCCGGCCGTCCGCACGCGCGAGCCGGGGACGGGGCCGTAGTGCCCGAAGGACAGGAATCCGAATGCTCTCATGCGGGGTGCAACGGCGCCGGCCGAAATATATTCCCGCGCATATAAATCCGCGCCGCCGGGCTCGCGCCGCCGGGCTCGGCCGCGCGGTGCGGCCGGTACCGCCCGACATGGCACCCCGGCACCATGCGGACGGTACCCCGGGACGATCCGCGGGATCGCGGGCGCCGCGTAGCTTCGGGGCATGGACATCCTTTCGAGCGATATAGGAGCGGTCGCGCGCGTCGCGCACCTCGGCAAGCACTACGGGACGGGAGGACAGCGCGTCACCGCGCTCGACGACGTCTCGATCGGGATCAGGCGCGGCCAGTTCACCGCGATCATGGGGCCATCGGGTTCGGGCAAGTCGACGCTCATGCACGTCATGGCCGGCCTCGACACCGCGAGCGAGGGCCGCGTCTGGCTCGGGGACGACGAGATCACCGCGCTCGGCGACGCCGCGCTCACCCGGCTGCGCCGGCGCCGCATCGGCTTCGTCTTCCAGGCCTTCAACCTCGTGCCGACGCTCGACGTGATGGGCAACCTCCGGCTGCCTTTCGAACTCGACGGCCGCGGCCCCGACACGGCCGAGCGGGAGCGCATCGCCGCGCTCGTGGCCGCGCTGGGGCTCGACGGGCGGACCGGGCATCGCCCGCACGAACTCTCGGGCGGGCAGCAGCAGCGCGTCGCCATCGCGCGCGCCCTCGCCACCCGCCCCGACGTGATCTTCGCCGACGAGCCGACGGGCGCCCTCGACTCGCGGACGAGCCGCGAGGTGCTGCGCCTGCTGCGCTCCGCCGTCGTGGAGACGGGGCAGAGCATCGCGATGGTCACCCACGATCCGGTCGCGGCGAGCCACGCCGACCGCATCCTCTTCCTGGCGGACGGCCGCATCATCGACGATCGGGAGGCCATGAGCGCGGCGCAGATCTCCGAGACGATGCTCCGCCTGGAGACCGCGGCGTGAGCGCGGCCGGGCTGCGCGAGCACGCCGCGACGATCGTCGTCGCCGCCCTCGCCTCGCTGTTCGCGTCCACGCTGATCCTCGGCACCGGCGTGCTCACCGCGGCGCTCGATCCCGACCTCATCGCGGAGTCGGGCACCTACCGGCTCGTGCTCCTCATGGTGTGCGCCATTTTCATCGTGATCGCGCTGTACGTCGGCGCGGTCGTGACCGCCAACACCTTCGCGACGATCATCGCGGGCCGCACCCGCACGATCGCTCTCCTGCGGCTCATCGGCGCGAGCGCCGCCCGCGTGCGCGCCCGCGTCGCCGCCGAGGGGCTCGCCATGGGCGCCGTGGGGGCCGCGATCGGTCTCGCGCTCGCGACCGCGATCGTCGCCGGCGTCGCGAGCTGGGGGCCGGGCCTCGGATGGCTCCCCGAGGGCCGGGAGTACCCGCGCTTCGATCCGCTGGCCGTCGCTGCCGTCGCCGTCGTCGCGCTCACGACCTGGGCCGCGGCCTGGGCGGGATCGCGGCGCGTCGGCCGAGTGTCGCCGATCGCCGCGACGGGCGCCGCCGTCGAGGAGCGGCCCGAGGAGGCCCGCGCGCATCGCGGCCGCACCGTCGGCGCCTGGATCCTCATCGCCGTCGGCGCGGCTCTCCTCGCCCTCGGCGTGCTGCTCGGACTGCTGACGCCGCTCGCGCTGCTCGTCGCGTTCTGCGGCGGACTGTGCTCCTTCACGGGCATCGTGCTCGGCGCGCACGTCATCATGCCGCCCCTCCTGCGGTTCGCGGGGCGCGCCACGGGCCGCGGTCCGAGCGGGGCGCTCGCGGCGGCGAACGCCGTGCGTTTCCCCGAGCGGAGCGCACGGGCGACCATCGGCCTCGTGGTCGGCGTCACCCTCGTCACCATGTTCGCCGTCGCCCTCGACAGCTACCGGAGCATGACGCTGCTCGCCTTCGCCGACGATCCGACCCTCGCCGGCGAGCTCGAGAGCACGCTCGCGATCACGAGCGCGATCCTCACCGCGCTCGTCGGCTTCTCGGCGATCATCGCCGCGGTCGGCCTCATCAACACCCTCTCGCTGAGCGTGCTGCAGCGGCGGCGCGAACTCGGCCTGCTGCGGGCCCTCGGCTTCACGGCGGCCCAGGTGCGGCGGATGATCGTCGCCGAGAGCGCCCAGCTCACGCTCACCGCCCTCGGCTTCGGACTGCTGCTCGGGATCGGCTACGGCTGGATCGCCGCGCAGTCCCTGCTGGGCTCCCAGAGCGGGATCGCGCCGCCGACGATCCCGTGGCCGGTCGTCGCGGGCGTCGCGGGGTTCGGGATCGTCCTGGCCGCGCTCGCGGCGCTCGCCCCGGCGCGGCGCGCGACGCGGGTGTCGCCGGTCGCCGCGCTCGCGGTCGACTGAGCGCGGCGCCGCCCGCGGGCCGCGGGCCGCGGGCCGCGGGCGGCGGAGCCGCGGCCTGCGACGCCGCGGCCTGCGGATCCCGAGCCCGGGCCTGCGGGCCCCGGCGGAAGACTAGGCTGGA
Organism: Leucobacter allii; assembly: GCF_022919155.1. Taxonomy (NCBI): domain Bacteria; kingdom Bacillati; phylum Actinomycetota; class Actinomycetes; order Micrococcales; family Microbacteriaceae; genus Leucobacter; species Leucobacter allii. The sequence continues at coordinate 2,490,208 of NZ_CP095045.1, read as the reverse complement.
GACCATGAGCGTTGTGATTGACCCCGCATTCGATCCGGTCCCCTCCCTCGCGCGCACCACCCGCGTCGCCGTGTCCGCCGAGGCGCCGCGCGACCCCGGGGCGCTGGCCGTGCTCGTGACCGCCTCCGGGGCGCTGCCCGAGGGGCTCGACGGCGTCGACCGCGGCGGGCTCGAGGCCGCGGGCTTCACCGGCGCCGCGAATCAGACGCTCGTGCTCCCCGGTGCGCCGCTGCGCATCCTCGTCGGCTCCGGCGAGGGGATCGAGACCGACGCGCAGCTGCGCGACGCCGTCGCCGCATTCACCCGCGCGGCCCGCGAGTGCGACCGGATCGCGGTCGATCTCACCGGCGTGCTCGACGGCGGGGACTGGGACGTGGAGGTCGCGGTGCAGGCCGCGATCGAGGGCGCCGTGCTCGCGCGCTACCGCTACGACGCGCTCAAGAGCGAGCCGAAGACCGTGCCGCTCGAGGAGCTCGCGCTGCGGCTGCCGGCGGATCGCGCCGAGGCGGCCGAGGCCGGCATCGAGCGCGGGCTCGTGCTCGCCCGCACGGCGGCCATCGCCCGCGACCTCGCGAACACGCCGCCGCGCCATCTGAGCGCCGTGAAGTTCGCCGAGGTCGTCGAGCGGCTCGCGCCGGAGTTCGGCCTGACCGCCGAGGTCTTCGACCGCGAGGCGCTCATGGAGCTCGGCACGGGCGGCCTGCTCGGCGTCAACGCCGGCAGCACCGAGGAACCGCGGATGATCAAGGTCTCCTACCGCCCGGCCGACGCCGAGGGGCATCTCGCCCTCATCGGCAAGGGCATCATGTACGACTCCGGCGGGATCAGTCTGAAGCCCTCCAACGCCATGCACGCCGCGATGAAGTTCGACATGATGGGCGCCGCCGCGGTCTTCGCCGCGATGACCTCGCTCGCCGAGCTCGGCGCCACGACGGCGGTCACAGGCTGGCTGATGTGCACCGACAACATGCCCTCGGGCAGCGCGACGAAGCTCGGCGACGTGCTCACCATCCGCGGCGGCACGACCGTGGAGGTCAAGAACACGGACGCCGAGGGGCGTCTGGTGATGGCCGACGGCCTGGTGCTCGCCACGGAGGAGGCGGTCCGCCCCGACGCGATCGTGGACATCGCGACACTCACGGGCGCCGCGATGGCGGCGCTCGGCACCCGGACCGCGGCGATGCTCGCGAACGACGACGCGGTCGCCGCTCAGCTGCAGGCCGCGGCGGACGCGAGCGACGAGAACATCTGGCGGCTCCCGCTCGACCACCGCTACCGCGATCAGCTGAAGTCGAACGTCGCCGACCTCTCGAACATCGGCGGGCAGTACGCCGGAGTGATCCTCGCGGCGCTCTTCCTCAACGAGTTCGTGGACGGGCTGCCCTGGGGCCACCTCGACATCGCCGGCACCATGCAGGCCGAGAGCGACGACCTCTGGCGTTCCACCGGCTCGACCGGGTTCGGAGCCCGCCTGCTCGCCGAGTTCGCCGCGGCATTCGAGAAGCCGGTCGACGGCGCGGCGGGGGAGTAGCGACGTGCCCGGGCTGCTCGCCCAGCGCGACGGCTACATCGATGCGCTCGCCGGTTTCGTCTCGGCGTCGCCGAGCTCGTACCATGCGGCTCGGAGCGCCGCCGACGCGCTCGCGGCGGCCGGCTTCGCCGCGCACGACGAGACGGCGGCGTGGCCCGCGCTCGAGCCCGGCGCCCGCGGCTTCGTCGTGCGCGACGGCGCGATCATCGCGTGGCGGGCGGGCGCAGGCATCACGGCGACGAGCCCCGTGCGGATCCTCGGCGCGCACACCGACTCGCCCGGTTTCGTGCTCAAACCCGAGCCCGACTTCGTCTCGGACGGATGGGCGCAGGTCGGCGTGGAGATCTACGGCGGCCCGCTCCTGAGCTCCTGGCTCGACCGGGATCTCGGCTTCGCCGGCCGCGTGGTGACCCGGGACGGCGCCGAGCATCTCGTGCGCACCCGCGCCGTCGCCCGCATCCCGCAGCTCGCCATCCACCTCGACCGCGAGCAGAACAGCGGGCTCGCCCTCGACCGGCAGCGCCACGTGCAGCCCGTGCTCGCCGCGGAGGCGACCGGCGTCGGGGTGTTCGATCTGCTCGCCGAGGCCGCGAACGCGGTCGCGCCCGGCAGTGCGCCCGCCGTCGCAGCGGAGGACATCGCCGGCACCGACGTGCGGCTGTACGACACGCAGCGGGCCGAGCGCATCGGCGTCTCGGGCGAGCTCCTCGCCTCGGCGCGGATGGATAATCTGAGCTCGACCTTCGCCGGGCTCACGGCGCTCCTCGAATCGGAGCCCGCCCCCGGCACGATCGCCGTGCTCGCCGCCTTCGACCACGAGGAGCTCGGCTCGGCGTCACGCTCGGGCGCCTCGGGACCGTTCCTCGAGGAGGTGCTCGGCCGTCTGCGCGCGGGGCTCGGCGCGGACGCCGAGGCGGCCGCCCGAGCACTCGCGTCCTCGTGGTGCCTCTCGGCGGACGCCGGCCACTCCGTGCACCCGAACTACGGCGAGAAGCACGACCCCCGGGTCCGCCCGCTCGCGGGCCGCGGCCCGATGCTGAAGACGAACGCGAATCAGCGCTACGCCAGCGACGCCCACGGCGCGGCGCTCTGGCGCGCCGTCTGCGCGGAGGCCGGCGTCGCGACGCAGACCTTCGTCTCCCACAACACGGTGCCGTGCGGCTCCACGATCGGCCCGCTCACGGCCACGCGGATCGGGATCCGCACCGTTGACGTCGGCGTGCCGCTGCTGTCGATGCACTCGGCCAGGGAGCTCGCCCACGTCGACGACCTGCACGGCCTCGCCCGCGCCGTGGGGGCCTTCTTCGCCCGGGCATGACGCCCGGGCTCGACGATCCGGCCGTGCGCCCGCGCGGAGCGCCTCTGTTCCCGCGGCGGGAGGATTCGCTAGGATCAAGCCATGAGCGAGATGCAGCAGGCAGGGAACGGGAGTGTCGCGCTGACCCGCACTGCGCTCGCACCGAGCGTGCAGCGCATCGGGGACCGCGACATCGAGATCACGTTCCTCGGGGACAACGCGCAGGGACTGCCCACCTGGATCATGTGGAGCGCCGATGAGCCCTATCTCATCGGCATGCTCTGCCAGGGCAAGATGGGCTACCACTTCGAGCAGCGCACGAGCACGGGCGTGCTCGTGCACGAGAACATCTCGCTGAGCCGCGTGCAGCGCGCGCTCGGCGGCTGAGCCCCTGTCCCGACCGGCTCAGCCCTGCACGAGCACGCGGCCGAGGGTGCGCGCGTAGTCCTCCTTCACCACGTCGTAGTGCGTCCACGAGTCGAGGGCGCTGACGCCGGGCAGCGAGCGGATCGCGTCCATCACGGCCAGCAGGTGGGCGGGGGAGGAGCCGACCATCGTCGCGATGAAGTCGAAGCTCCCGTGCGCGCGCGTGGCAAAGTCGATGTCGGGCGACTCCATGATGTAGCGGCGGATCGGGTCGGGATCGCCGCTCACGGTGATGCCGACGCCGATGGCGAGCCGGTTCCGGGAGATCCCGCCCGACTGGATCGCGGAGATGCGGATGACGCCGGAGTCGATGAGGCGGTGCACGCGCGCCCGCGCCGACGACGGCGACAGGTGCACGGTGTCGGCGAGCTCCCGGTAGCTCGTGCGGCCGTCCTGCTGCAGCACCGCGATGAGCTCGTAGTCGATGCGGTCGAGCGCGACGTCGTTCCTGCCGTGCGAGACGAAGAATCCCTTGAAGACCTCGACGTAGGTCGACACGAGCACGCGGCGCACCGACGGCATGCGCCGCACCTCGTCGAGCACCTCGAGCAGCTCGCGGCTGTCCCCGTGCCGGGTCTCGAAGACGAGGGGGAACGGTCCGCTCGCCATGGAGACGAAGACCGCGTCGGGGAACTCCGCGATCTCCCGGGCGATGGGGCCGACCGGTCCGTCGACCTCTGCGCGGGCGTGCACGAGGAGATGGTGCCCGACGAAGCCCGGGTCGAGCGCCGCGACGATCCGCAGGCCGCCCGCGCCCGTGAGGCCGCGCAGGCGCTGCGCGACGAGGTCCCTCGAGGCTCCGAGCCGCTGGGCGAGCTCGTGGATGCTCGCGCGGCCGTCCGCCTGCAGCGCGCGGATGAGCGCGGCGTCCAAGGCGTCGGGATCGTGGCCGCGGGTCGTGCCGTGCGGCGCGACGCTCCGGATGGCGGGGCGCATGGGGTCCTCCCTGGGGGCGGGCGGGCGCCGGACGACACCCGCTCCCAAAATACGCTGATCTGAGCGGCTCCGCACGCATTCCAGCGGTGAAGCGTGGCTCCATCCCGCCGAATTCTGATGAAACACGCGAGAAGTCTGCGAATCCACGGTACCCGACCGGGTGTTGGCGCACGTTTCGCGCGCGCAATCCGTCGCGCTGATCTACAGTCGAGGCAGTTGCCGCGCGCACGGCGCGATCCTCTAAGCAAGGGAGCTTCTCATGTCCACAGCAACCGCACCGGTGAATTCGCACCGCAGAGCGCTGAAGTCGGGCTTCGCCGCGGCCGTCGGCACGACGATCGAGTGGTACGACTTCTACGTCTACGCGACCGCCGCCGCCATCGTCTTCCCGAGCGTCTTCTTCCCCGAGCTCGACCGCGGCCTCGGCACGCTCGCCTCCTTCGGCACCTACGCCGTGGCGTTCTTCGCCCGCCCGCTCGGCGGCATCATCTTCGGTCACGTCGGCGACAAGCTCGGCCGCAAGCCCGCCCTCACGATCACGCTGCTGCTCATGGGCATCGCCACGACCCTCGTCGGCGTGCTGCCCGGCTACGCGACGATCGGCATCTGGGGCCCGATCCTGCTCATCATCCTCCGCTTCGGTCAGGGCCTCGCGGTCGGCGGCGAGTGGGGCGGGGCGAGCCTCATGTCGGTCGAGAGCGCCCCGCCGAGGTTCAAGACCTTCTACGGCGGCTTCACGCAGCTCGGCAACCCCCTCGGCGCGCTCATGGCCTCCGGCGCCTTCTGGATCCTCGCCGCGATGGGCGACGACGTGCTCATGACCTGGGGCTGGCGCCTGCCGTTCCTGTTCAGCATCGTGCTCATCGGCGTGGGGTTCTGGGTCCGCTACCGCGTCGAGGAGACCCCGGTCTTCGAGGCGAAGATCGAGGGGCACCAGCAGTCGACGCCGATCCTCTTCGCGCTCAAGAACAACTGGTGGCCGATGCTCCTCGGCTTCGGCATCATCGCCATGTCGTCGGGCGGCTACGTGCTCGCCACGACCTTCGTGCAGAACTACGCGACGAGCCCCGAGATCGGTCTGGCCGCGAGCGTCATCCTCGGCGCGATGACCATCGCCTCCTTCGTCGAGGCCGTCGTCACCCTGCCGCTCGCGTGGCTCGGCGACAAGGTCGGCGCCAAGACGATCATGATCCTCGGCTCCGCGCTCTCGCTCGTCGCCGTGATCCCGCTCGTGCTCTTCATCGATAACCACAACGTCGCGATGATCTACCTCTTCGTGTCCGTGCTGCGCCTCACGCTGAGCGGCGCGTGGGCGCCGCTGTCGACGCTCATGGCCCAGATGTTCCGCCCGCAGGCGCGCTACACCTCCATGTCGCTCTCCTACGGCATCGGCGCCGCGGTCTGGGGCGGGCTCTCGCCGGCGATCGCCTCGGGGCTGCTCGCCGCGACGGGGAATTTCTGGACCGTCATCGCGTTCTTCGGACTGCTCGCGCTGCTCGCGATCCTCGGCACCGTGTTCGCCCCGCAGCACTCCGACACCGCTCCCGCCACGGGCTCGCTCAACGCCAGGCTCGACACGACCGCGGTCGACACGAGCGCCGCGGAGCGCTGACCCGTTCCGGCGGCCCGCGGGCTCCCGCGGGCCGCCGGCCCACCCCATCCATCCCACCGAGAGAACAGGCCACACCGTGCGACAGCTCGCCACCTACGACGCCCGCGATTCGATCCCGACGATCGTCACCGCGGCGCGGATCCTCACCGTCGACGCCGAACGACCCGAGGCGGAGGCGTTCCTCGCCGCGGGCGGGCGCATCCTCGCGGTCGGCTCGCTCGCCGAGGTCGAGGCGGCCGCCGCCGAGGCCGGGCTCTCCCCGGAGCGGGTCGACCACCCGGGCGCGACCGTGGTCCCCGGCTTCATCGACGCGCACGCGCACCCGCTCATGTACGGCCAGATGCTCACCTGGATCGACGTCTCCCCGGCGAAGGCCGGGTCGATCCCCGAGATCGTGGAGCTGCTGCGCGAGGGCGCGGCGAAGCTCCCGGCGGGCGCGCCGATCCGCGGCTACGGCTACGAGCAGCGCAACCTCGCCGAGCGCCGCCACCCCACCCGCCAGGAGCTCGACGCGGTCGCCGCCGACCGCGAGGTGTACATCATGAACGCCTCGGGTCACGGCGGCGTGGTGAACAGCTTCACCTTCGAGAAGTTCGGCATCACGCGCGACACCCCGAACCCGGAGGGGGGCGAGTTCTTCCGCGACGCCGACGGCGAGCTCACCGGCGAGCTCTCGGACGCGGCCTGCAACGTGCTCACCGGCCTGCACGGCGTCAAGATCGGCCACCACGGCCCGAACTTCCACCTCGGGGACGAGCCGGCCGAGCACCAGCGCCAGCTCGACCTCGTGCAGCGCGAGTTCCTCGCGGGCGGGGTCACGGCGATCGGCGACGCGCAGGTCTCCCAGCGCGAGCTCGCGGCCTACCTCGAGGCCGCCGACCGCGGGGCGCTCGACATGCGCGTCTCCATGTACTTCCTGTCCCACCTCGTCGACCAGGTGCTCGAGCTCGGGCTCACCGGCCCGTTCGGCAACGCCTTCCTCTCGGCCACCGGGATCAAGCTCTACGCCGACGGCACGCTCGGCGGCTGGACCGCCTACTTCCCCGAGGGGTACGTCGGCGATCCGTGCCGCACCGGCCAGCTCTACCACGAGCCGGCCGAGTACGCGGACCTCGTGCGCCGCGTGCATGCCGCGGGCCTGCAGACCGCGACGCACGCTCAGTCGCCGACGGCGATCGCGATGGTCGTCGACGCGATCGAGGCGGCGCTCGCCGAGCGGCCGGACCCCGACGCCCGGCACCGCATCGAGCACTGCGGATTGCCGACCCCCGAGGACATCGGCCGCATGGCGGCCCTCGGCATCCGCCCCGTCAATCAGACCCAGCACTACTACAACTGGGGCGAGGGCGTGGAGCAGGCGATCGGCACGCCGGGGGAGCGCTTCAACCCGCTCGGCGAGTTCGTCGCGGCCGGTGTCCCTGTCACCATCTCCTCCGACGCTCCCGTCGCCGAGCCCCGGCCGCTCGAGGCGATCCAGGCCGCCGTCACCCGCGTGACGCGCCGCGGGCACCAGCTCGGCCCGGACTCCCTCCGCATCAGTCCCGAGGCCGCGCTCCGCGCGCACACCCTCGAGGGCGCGATCACGCTCGGCCGGGAGCGCGAGCTCGGCTCGATCGAGGTGGGCAAGCGCGCCGACTTCGTGGTGCTCGGGGCGAACCCGCTCGAGGTCGCCGGCCCCGAGATCGCCGCGATCCCGGTTCGCGAGACCTGGGTGGACGGCAGTCGCCGGTACGCCGCGGATTCCGCCGTCGCGGGATCCGCCGCCGTCGCGGAGGCGGGGCGATGAGCGCCGTCGCGCGCACCGAGATGCGCCGCACGACCGGTTGGGTCGTCATGGAGACGCTGCGCGGTTACGGCGTCGACACCGTGTTCGGGATCCCGGGCACGCACAACCTCGAGCTCTACCGCCCCCTCGGCGCGCTCGGGATCCGCCCCGTCACCTCCCGTCACGAGCAGGGCGCCGGCTACGCCGCCGACGGCTGGTCGCTGCAGACCGGGCTGCCCGGCGTCGTCATCACGACGAGCGGGCCCGGCCTGCTGAACGCCCTCTCGGCCGCGGGTACGGCCTACTGCGAGTCGCGGCCGATGATCATCGTGTCGCCCGGGCCCGCCCGCGGCGCCGAGTTCGCGGACGTCGGCACGCTGCACGAGACGAAGGACCAGCTCGCCGCGGCCGCGGCGATCGTGGAGTGGGGGCGGCGCGCCGCCACCGCCGAGGAGGCCGTCGAGGCCGTGCACGACGCCTTCGCGCTCTTCGCCACGGGCCGACCGCGCCCCGTGTACCTCGAGATCCCGCTCGATCTCCTCGAGGAGGAGGCGGGCGTCGACGCCGCCGCGCTCGCCCCGCGCGCCGCGGCCCCCGTGCCCGCCCCCGATGCGGCCCGCGTGGCCGAGGCGGCCGAACTGCTCGCCGGCGCCTCCGCCCCCGTGATCCTCGCCGGCGGCGGCTCGCGCCGCGCCGCGACGCAGCTCCGCGCGCTCGCGGAGCGCCTCGCGGCGCCCGTCGTGACCACGCTCAATGCGAAAGGGGTGCTGGACGAGCATCACCCGCTCGCCATCGGCTCGCACCTCAGGCTCGCGGCGGCCCGCGAGGCCGCCCGCGACGCCGAGGTGCTGCTCGTCGTCGGTTCGAAGCTCGGCGAGGCCGAGCTCTGGGCCCCCCGGCTCGAGGCGGCCGGCCGGGTGATCCGGATCGACCTCGTCGCCTCCCAGATCGACAAGAACCAGGCGGCCGAGATCGGCCTCGTCGGCGACGCCGCCGCCTCCCTCGACGCCCTCCTCGCGGCGCTCGACGCCCTCCCGGGCGGCGGGGCCGCCGCGCCGGAGATCCGCGAGCGCGCCGAGCAGCGCGTCGCTCGGATCCGCGAGGCCGTGCGCGCGGAGTCCCTCGAGCTCTCGGCGGAGAACACCCGCCTCGCCGAGTCCATCGCCGAGGCGCTCCCCGCGGATGCGATCGTCGCCACCGACTCCTCGCAGATCGCGTACTGGGGACTCCTCGACGCCCTGCGCTCCTCCCGACCGAATTCGACGCCCTACATGGCGACGTACGCGACGCTCGGCTACGGCCTGCCCGCGGCGATCGGCGCCCGCATCGCCGAGCCGACGCGTCCCGCGTTCGTGGTGACCGGCGACGGCGCGCTGATGTTCTCCGTCCAGGAGTGCATCACCGCCGTCGAGCAGGGGCTCGACGTCACCGTGATCGTCGTCGACAACGGCGGCTACGCGGAGATCAAGCAGAACGAGGCGGACGCGGGCATCGCGCCCGTCGGCGTCGAACTCGCCCAGCCCGACTGGGCGGCGCTCGCCGCCGCATTCGGCGGCACGGGCCGCCGGGCGGGCAGCCGCGCGGAGCTCGCCGAGGCCGTCGCGGCGGCGGTGGCCTCCGGCGGCCTGCAGCTCATCCACATCGATCAGGCGTCGTTCGCGGCCTAGCCGCCGCACGCGACGGGGAGGATCCCATGCAGGAGAACGGGACAGCGGGGACGCGGATCGCCGTCTACACCGACACCGACGACACGGACGTCGCGCAGGGCGTGCGGCTGCTCGAGGAGGCGGGCTTCACCGTCCGCCGACTCGACACCCGCGACCCCGCCGAGATCATCGCGGGCGCGCAGGGCGCCGAGGTGCTGCTGCCCGGCTACGCGGCGATCACCCGCGAGATCATCGAGGCGCTGCCGAGCCTCCGGCTCATCGCGCTCATGTCGATGGGCTTCGACTACGTCGACCTCGAGGCCGCGAGCGAGCGCGGGGTGTGGGTGACGAACGTGCCGGGCGCCGCCACCGAGGAGGTCGCCACGCACGCGCTGGCGATCCTGCTCCACGCGAGCCGGCAGCTGCCGTTCTACCTCGCCTCGGCGACGCCCGAGGACTGGAACGCGCGCGCGGCGACCCCGCCGCCGCGGCTGAGCGAGGCGACGCTCGGCATCGTCGGGCTCGGCAAGATCGGCCGCGAGCTCGCACGGCTCGCCGGCCCGCTCTTCGGGCGGGTGCTCGGCACCGACCCGCTGCTGCCCGACACCCCCGAGACCCGCGCCCAGCTCGCCGAGCTCGGCATCGAGCGCGCGGAGCTCCCCGAGCTGCGTCGCTCCGCCGACGTGCTCTCCCTGCACCTGCCCCTCACGGCGGAGACCGAGCGGATGGTCGACGCCGGCTTCCTGGCCGAGATGCCCCGCGGCGCGGTGCTCGTCAACGTCTCCCGCGGCGCGCTGATCGACGAGCCGGCGCTCGCCGCCGCGCTCGACGACGGCCACCTCGCGGCGGCCGCCCTCGACGTGCTCTCGGAGGAGCCGCCGGCACCGGGCCATCCGCTGCTCGGACGCGACGATGTCGTGCTGACGCCGCACATCGCCTACTTCTCGGCGCGCACCGAGACCGAGTACGTGCGCATTCAGGCGCAGAACGCCGTGAGCCTCGCGCGGACGGGGGAGCCGGACTCGCCGGTGAACCGTCCCGCGTAGGCGGCGTGCGGGTTGCACCCTGGGGCCGCATTCCTGCCCGTCGCGTGTCCCGTCCGATCGCGTGCCGTCCGGCAGCGCGATCCCGGCACCGGAGCCCGGCTCCTGTCGCCGCCGTCCGCGCGGCCCCGCTCCCACCCGGTCCGCGCAGCTCCGGCGGCGCGACCCCGGCACCGTCCGGACCGATCCCATCCACCACTTCGAAAGGACCCCCGTGACCGAGCTCACCGCCGAGGCGAAGGAGACCGCGCGCGCGTGGATCGACGCGCACCTCGATCAGCTCACCGACTGGCACACCCGTATCTGGGAGCTCGCCGAACCCGCGTGGCGCGAGTACCGCTCGCAGCAGTGGTACGTCGAGCGACTGCGCGCCGAGGGCTTCGAGGTCGAGGACGGCTCGGCCGGCATGCCGACGGCGTTCAGCGCGCGCTGGTCGAACGGCGACGGCCCGACCCTGCTCACCTACGCCGAGTACGATGCGGTGCCGGGCAACAGCCAGGCCGCGACCACCACCGAGGCCCCTCGCGAGGGGCTCACCCGCTTCGCGCCGGGCCACACCGATCCGCACTCGGTGCTCGGCATCTCGACGCTCGCCGGCGTCCTCGCCGCGAAGCACGCGATGGAGCGTCACGGCATCATGGGCACCCTGCACTACACGGGGGAGCCCGCGGAGAAGATGCACGGCTCGAAGGTGGTGCACGGCCTCCGCGGCTACTACGACGACGCCGACGCGATCGTCTCCTTCCATCCCTTCTACATGCTGCCGCTGTGCAACACCGCGCGCTGGGACACGCAGTGCGGGGCGTACTACAGCAAGGTCTACAGCTTCGTCTGCGACCACCCGGAGACCTGGCAGCTCTCGAGCGCCGACCCGAACTCGCCGATCCCCGCCTCGCACTCGGCCGCGCGGGCGCCCGGCGCGAATGCCTCGCTCATGCAGATGTACACGGCCTCGCGCACCATGCTCGACTCGATGCTGCCGGCGACGGGCGGCTGGAGCTTCTCCGACGCGATCCTGAGCGACGGTCAGGCGACCGCGGACAATCTGCCGCAGCGGGTCGCCCGGATCCAGTTCTCGTGGCGCACCCCTGACATCGAGATGGCCGAGCACATCCTCGCGGTCCTCGATCGCAACGCCGCCGCCGCCGCGACCATGGGGCACTGCGCGCTCGAGGAGCGCTGGATCGCCCGCAGCCGGCCGGGCCGCACCAACCACGCCATGGCATCGGCCCTCTACGCGAACCTCGAGGAGGTGGGCGCACCCGTCTACGGCGCCGAGGCCGTCGCGGTCGCGCAGGAGATCCAGCGCTCCCTCGGCCTCGAGCCGAGCGAGCGGCCGTTCCTCGCGGAGACGGAGCAGCTCATCGAGCCGCAGGAGGCGGAGCGGGCGCTGCGGGAGCACATGCCCGCGTGGCAGCGGAACTGGACGAGCGACGACTACGTCGAGATGAGCCACTACGCGCCGCTCGTGCGCTTCTACGTGTCGCGGCCGGCGTTGCAGCCGGTGCCCGGGGCCGGGCCGTATCCGGCGTGGGTGATGAACGCGCTCGGCGGGATCCCCGAGACCATCGCCCCCACGATCGTGACCGCGGGCAAGACCGTCGCCGGGACCTTCCTCGATCTCCTCACCCGCCCCGAGCTGCTGGCGGAGGCGCAGCGGGAGTTCGCCGAGCGGACGGCCGCCGAGCCGATGCCCGCGCTGCTGCCGGCGGACTTCGCGCCGCCGATCGAGCTGCCCTGGCCCGACTATCGGACGGATCCCGCGGGCGGCGGGCACCGCCACTGGTAGCCGGTCGCGCGGCCCGGATCCCGCCGGATCCGGGCCGCGCTGTTCAGTGCTCCGTCGCGGTCTTCCCGCCGGCGCCGTGGTCCGCGGGGTGTCCGCCCCCGCCGTGCCCGTCTGCGGCCTCGCCGTGGCCGCCTGCGGCCTCGCCGTGGCCGCAGGTGCAGGATCCCGCGCCGCCGGCGCAGCAGGCGCCCGAGCCCTTCGCGGGTGAGCGCGGTGCGTCGAGCGCGGGGTTGCGGTCGAAGAAGCCGAAGGGCTTCAGCGTGAAGGCGACCTTGTCGACGGGCATGATCGGCCAGTCCTCCGCGCGGGTGATGTGGTGGATGCCGAAGACGTACCAGAGCACCACATCGGTGTCGACGAGACCCTCGTCGTCGGCGATCCACGCGCTCATGCCGTTGCCGAGGTCGTCGGCCGACTGCGTCGGGTAGTCGCCCGCCGGCCACATCTCCGCGTCGTGGTGCCGCGTCACCCAGAGCTGATTGCCGATGACGGGATTGCGGCGGAGGATCGGCGAGGCCTCGTCGAACATCGCCGGGAACGAGCCCGTCGGCACGAGCTTGTAGGCCGTCGGCGCGCCCCAGGCGTTCAGGCGGCCCGGGTTCTGCACCTTCCAGGCGCGCTGCCGCTCCCAGTCGTAGCGGCGCCCGGCGTCCCGCTCCGAGGCGATCACGGTGCCGCGCGTGTTCAGGTCCAGACCGAAGGGGTTCGCGTCGCTGATCGGCGCGGGCAGGGAGTCCGATTCGACGACGGTGTTGCCGCCCCCGTCGACGTCGAGATCGAGGTGCGCGACGAGGAAGTGCTGGTGGTGCGGCGCGTAGGTGCGGCGGTCGATCACGGTGCCCGTCGGGTGAGCGGCCGCCTCGTCCTCCATCGGCGTGGAGACCATGATCCCGGTGGCGCGGATCTCGCACTCGATGTTGCCGTCGGGATAGAAGCGCCAGTAGACGAGGTACTCGTAGTTCGCCACCGTCGCATGGACGGAGACCACGAAGCGGCGCATGCGCCGCACCTCCGTGCCCGCGTCGGGGTCGACGTGCTTCCAGAGCACGGCGTCGTCCTCCTCGTGGAGACAGATGACGTTCTTCGTCACGACGGGTTCTCCCGCCGTGTTCGGCAGCACCCCGTCGAGGTAGGTGATCTCGCCGAGGCAGTCGCAGCCGAGTTCGAGCGAGGTGCACATGTAGCCGAGGCCCCACTCGCCGATGTCGAAGGCCGTGCGGCGGTAGTGGTCGAAGCTCGAATCGCGGTAGGGCACGATCATCTCGGCGAGGGACATGCGGTAGGCGATGTCCCGGTACTCTTCGCCGTCCTTGAAGCGCAGTTGGTAGAGCACGGGCCCCTCGCGGTAGTTGAAGCCGAGTCGGAACTCCCAGTCCTGCCAGCGGATGCGCGAGCCGTCGAGCTCGAAGGAGACGCCTTCGGGCTGCACGATGTCGAGGGGCTTCAGGTCCGTGCGCGGAGCCTCGCCGCGCAGCTCGGGGACGTACTCGGCGTCGACCTCGGGGAAGCCGCGGTCGTGGCCGTCGTCGATCTCGAGCACCTCCAACGTGTTGACGTCCACCACGATCTTCAGCCCGCTCACCGGGTGCGCGTACGGGTTGCCGCCCGGGGCGGCGCGCTTCCAGATGTCGACCCAGCCCAGACGGCGGTCGCGCCACTGCGGCGGCATGACGGCGTTGCCGTAGGTCCACAGGTCGAAGAGCACGAGCTCGGGGTCGATGCCGCGGGCCGCGAGCACGGCGCGCACCCCGGCGTCGGCGCGCAGGGCGACGTCGCAGTCGTGGTACTCGTCGACGGTGAAGTTGGGGGTGACGCCCGGCACATGGGTCCAGGATTCGAGCGCGTCGTCGCTGAGGTTCGCGACGGCCTCGTAGACCTCGTTGCTGCGCTTGTCCCAGAGCACCGCGAGGGCGCGTCGGACGATCGGATCCCCCTCGCGCCAGGCGAGCACCTCGGCTTTCGGCGGTTCGCGGAGGATGATCGAGGCGTAGCGCCAGGAGCCGTCGATGCCCCGCTCGCGGGCGAGCAGCGCGGAGGTGCGGGAGAGTTCGTCTGCGGACAGCGAATCGAGCGGGTGGGATCCCATGGCGTCTCCATTTCTCGGGCGTCGCGGCGTCGCGGTGCATCCGCTCCCACTGTGCCACGCCGGCGCAGGCTTGGGAAGACGGTGCGGGCGGTCACTCCCGGGGGTCGGCGCCCGGTCCGCCGGGGGATCCCCAGTGATCCCCAGTGATCCCCAGTGATCTCCAGTGATCCCCAGCGATCTCCGGGGGTCGCGGCGGACGACACGCCAGGGATGCGCGCTCGTGGGGGCTCGATTTGCGCGGGCGAGGCGTTCCGGCATAGTATTTCATCTCGGTAGCAAGCGAGAAATCGCTTCGGCCCCATCGTTTAGCGGCCTAGGACACCGCCCTTTCACGGCGGCAGCACGGGTTCGAATCCCGTTGGGGTCACTGACACCGAATACAATTGAATACACATTATGGCCCTGTGGCGCAGTTGGTTAGCGCGCCGCCCTGTCACGGCGGAGGTCGCGGGTTCAAGTCCCGTCAGGGTCGCCAGATGAAGAGCCCTTCCCTTGGGAAGGGCTTCTTCGTCTCAGGCGATCGCCATAGCGGTGATTGTCCGGCTCTGTAGCTCAGTTGGTAGAGCGCACGACTGAAAATCGTGAGGTCACGGGATCGACGCCCGTCGGAGCCACTGCGGGAGTATTACGCCCGCTCCGAACCCCCTCCTAGCTTCTACATGGAGGGGGTTCACTTGTGTTTCAGGAGTTGAACAACGATGATGTCGCTCGCTCAAGGTGCGTTGGTGTGGTGTACGGTGGTGTTCGGCCTGGCCGCTGTCGTCTTCGTCGTGCTCGTGAGCATGATTTTGATGGCGCGCATCGTCCTGGAGGCGGAGCCGCGGATCATACGCGCTGCGCTCGCCGTGCTCTATGCTGGCGCGTTGTTCTGGCAGTTCATCTGGGTATGGAATCCTGCCGCCTTGTTCGCTGCCTTCGAGCGGTCACTCCTGGCTTCTGATGCTGCTGCGGGCGCTGCACATAACCAAGCGCTCGATGCCGTCAGTGACTACTTCTGGGGTGTCGTGATCGCCTTCCTGGGGGCATTCGCGGCCGCCGGAGAGATGGTCGCCCAAAGCGCTGCGAGCAGGTACTATCGTGCATTGATTAGGGGGCTGGCGCTCGCTGTTGTGATCGCGAGCTTCGTTTTCTTGATCGTTGGCCTCAGGGAAGTGCTGCCCTTCTATCTCTACCCAGAGGGCTGGGTGCCGGCTGTAGCGGTCATCGCCCTTCCGCTCATCATCTCTTGGCTGCCATCCGAACGGCTGAGGGTATTTCCGGAATCGGGGTCGAGAAGCCTTGCGTGAAGCATCCTATTCTGCTGTTTGAACTCCATGACGTGGCGTGCGAGGTCTCCTTCTGCCGATCAGGAATCTTGTTCGAATCGATTGTCTGAAAATCGATCTCAGTCGCACGCTGCACAAATGCCCGAAACATCCTTCAGGATGAAGCAGCTGGAGCACACTTCACGTGAGGGGGTCGACGACTTTCGAGCTCGCTCGCCATTGGCGGGCTCTCCGTGGTCTGGGAGGAAGACGTACCAAGTGCCTTGTCGAGACTTGCTGGGGTAGGCGTCTTGTGCGCCTGAAAGCGTAAGGGCCTCTGTTTTCGACCCGTAACCAAGGTATGCCGGTGCGTCTGACCCAGCTGGTCGAATGCCTCGACCCGGTAGTTGAAGTTCGGGGGTCCTTCTCGCCTCTTCAGTAAGCACCCATGTGCTTGACGGCTCACTGTCTTCCTGACTGGTCTGGGGAGGGGGTCCTACCGTGTCTCCTTAAGCGGTGACCAGCCGTACCCCTGACGTTCGCGGGCGAGCCAGAGCTCTCGTCTTTCCCGGGCTTTCTTATCTTGGCCGATTGACCACTCTTTGCCATTTCGAGAGGGCATGTACCCGGCATCTTTCAGGAGATGCTTTGCGAGCCGTCGGGGGAGGACGAGGGCCTCCATGACGTCGCTTAACCGCCAGATCGGTTTCGTGTCCAACCAGTTTCTAAGCGTAAGAGCTGAAGTGATGTGTCTTGAGATCAAATCCCTACTGAATTGTGCGTAGCGCTGGGTGCGTGTGATATTTCTCCTTGTGCCCGCCAGTTTGCGGAGGTTTGCGAGGAGCCAGCCGACTAGTGCGCTGAACACGAATGAGGCTGATTCTGAGAGCAGCCACCCCGTAAGCTCCTCCATAAGGGAAGTGCCTGCGCCACCGAATCCGCCTCTGTATCGGATGATGATGGTCGATGAATCGAAATTGGGGAAGTGGTCGTCGACCACCCTGCGCAATTGATTGATCGTGATCTTCGTAGGGATAGTTTGCGGCAGGGGCAGCATCTCTAACTCCCCATACGGGCCATATGCAAAGAAAATATGTTGCACGGCATCGCGGTCAGCTAGCTCGTAACTATCCGCATCGAGATCGCGTCGGAGAACAGAAATGTCAGTTCTTACGGCGCTCTCGTGTTCTTGAAAGCCGAGTATGTCCATCTCACGACTCAAGTCCCAAAGGATCGTGTGAATGGAATCATCTGGATCGACGTCGCAACGCACAATCTGAGTACGAGGGGCGCTTGGGGGCAGGCGCGGATCCTCTTTCCAATAGCCAAGATCAATGATAAGCGTCACTTGCTCAACTGAATTAAGCGCCATTCTGCAATCTCTCCCTTGGGTTAGTCATCGGCTAGTGGTAGCTGTCTTGCGCTTGGCTCGGCGTCGATCCATTCCTGATAACGGAGCGCATACTTTTCAGGTCGACCTAGTCGCCAAGTTTGGTCCTCAAAACGCTTGACATAACCCAATGCGTCAAAAATTTCCTCCATTGTTGAGACCGAGACGCCAAGCTTCTTTGCAGCTACCGTGCTGGTCCACTCATCCCTAGTGGCGGCCCAAAACCGAATGGTCTCTGACCCATAAATTCCTCGTTTTACAAAGCTCTGGGCTATTTGGCGAGCTTTCGAGGTCAAACGTAGTTCTTTGCCACCGACTCCTACTAAAGCAATCAAGTTGCCAATTCCAATCCAAACAAGGTTGGAGATGAGGTCCGGAAGTGGGCCAACTTGTCCCACCCCCTGCATCGGAATTGCCAGAATGACTCTAGGGTCGTTCTCTAGGTATCCAGCACTGTACGCACGATCCAGGTCTGAGAGTGTCGCAAGATCATTGGCGTAGGGTAGCGGCGCAAAATGAACGAGTTCGTCCTCGGACTCCCACATCCCAACTTGCTCAAGAGCGTGATTCTCGAAGGGAGCGTCACGCTCGACCGCGACAAGTAGGGAAAACTTGCCCCCATGAGGGATTGAACCGTTCGAAATGTGGCTTTCATCGTGTCCGGCTAGAACCTCGTCTACTAGCTCAAATATGGGGCTCTCCTCGTTAAAAGGAGCAGTTCTTGATGCGATCGGTATGAGGTGGCCGGGTTGGACTGGCTGAGCCTTGGTGATTAGCGAGGCAAACGCATCGATCGGCAGAACACAAATAGTTCGAATGGCATATGTCATTGTGATTCTGGCCTTTCTGCCTTACTCGGTACTCTCATCATGTCATTGTGTGTGGCTCGCACAATTGCGGGCACATATCAGCAAGCAAGGTACCTAGGTGTCGCAGCAAAGAGTGATCAATTGAATGAGTTGCATGTGACTTGTTCGACTGAAAATCGTGAGGTCACGGGATCGACGCCCGTCGGAGCCACTGCGGGAGTATTACGCCCGCTCCGAACCCCCTCCTAGCTTCTACATGGAGGGGGTTCTTTTCGTGCGCCCCGTTTCCGCGGCCACCCCGCTCCTCGCACGTCAGGAATCGTCGTCTGGCGGGCCTCCGAGCCGCATCTCCTGACGTGCGAACGCGCCGCGCCCTGCACGGGGGCTCCGTTCGCCGCGCACGCCCGGGGCTGCCACTTCGCACGTCAGGAGTCGTTGCCTGAAACGGCTTGCAGCGACAACTTCTGACGTGCGAATAGGCCCGACGTGGGAAGCGGGCCGACGCTCCGCCCGGGCGGCGCTCCGCCCGCGCGCCTACGCGCCCGAAGCGCGGCGCTCCGCCCGCGCGCGCCCGAGCTGCACGATCCACTCGATGACGAGCCAGAGCCAGCCCGCGAGCCACATCAGGGCGCACGGGGAGAGGAGCCCCATGGAGAGCCGCTCGCCCTCGGCCGTCGACGACGTCCCGGTGAGCTCGGTGAACGCCGAGCCGTAGGAGCCGTCGTCGCCGCCGTCGACGAGGAAGAAGGCGCTGAGCAGGACGCCGGCCGAGGTGAGCCACGCGGCCAGGATCCCCCGCCAGGCGTCGGACGCGACCGCGAACACCCCGCGTGAGCGGAGCATCCCGTTCGACGCGACGACGATCTGCATGGCATAGCCTATGAGGAGCGGGATCGCGCCGAGGACGAGGATGAACATCATCCACCCGGGGAACACGGACGCCTTCAGGAGGAACGCGAGCGGCGGGGCGAGCAGCAGAGCCCATCCTGTCGCCAGGACCAGTCCGCGGTGAGGAGTGCGCATACGGCGAGTGTGCCATACGCGAGCGCGCACCACGACGCCGGTGTCCCGCGGCGTCAACCCCGCGGGCCGAGCGCGGCCCCTATGCGAGCTGCGCGGCGAGGCCGGCCGCGTCCAGCTGGATCCAGTACTCGGCGATCCGGCCGTCGGCGATGCGATACACCGCGCTGCCGATGGTCTCGATCGGACGGCCCGTCGGCGCATGTCCGGCGATGACGCCGATGTGGTGACCCCGCTGCACCCACCGGGCGTAGCCGCGATCGCCGTCGACCAGCAGCTCCTCGACGGCGAAGTCGAAGGCGCCGAACATCTCGAGCATCTCCTCGACGTGCGCCGTGTAGTCGGCGGGGGAACGCTCGACCACCTCGCGCGTGCCGGCGGCGACCTGGTGCGCGAGCACGACCGGCGCGAGGAAGTCGGCCGCGCGCTCCGGGGCGCGCCCGCTGCGGACGTGCTCCAGGAAACCGCGGATGGTCGCTTCGGTGCTGCGGATCATGCGCTCCAGGCTACCGGCCCGGTCCGGCCCCGTCCGGCCCGGTCCGGTCCCGTCCGGCCCGGTCCGGTCCGTCGATCCCGCGCTCCGCCGCGCCTGACCCGGCCGGCGCCCGCGCGCATGTCGGCGGGACCTGTCAGACTGGGGGCGTGACGGATACCCAGAACGGTCGCGTGGCGGTCTACCTCGATTTCGACAACATCGTGCTCTCCTGGTACGACCGGGTGCACGGGAGGAACTCCTTCGCGCGGGATCGCCAGAAGATCGCCGAGGATCCGACGGCGCCCGGCATCGCCGAGCGCCTGCGCGCCGCGGTCGTCGACGTCGGCGCGATCATCGACTACGCCTCCTCCTTCGGCACCCTCGTCCTCACCCGCGCCTACGCGGACTGGTCGGCGCCCATGAACGCCGAGTACCGCTCCCAGCTCGTCGCGCGCGCCGTCGACCTCGTGCAGCTCTTCCCCGCCGCCGCTTACGCGAAGAACGGCGCGGACATCCGTCTCGCCGTGGACGCGGTGGAGGACATGTTCCGCCTCGACGACCTCACCCACGTCGTCATCGTCGCCGGCGACTCGGACTACGTGCCGCTCGCGCAGCGCTGCAAGCGGCTCGGCCGCTACGTGGTCGGCATCGGCGTCGCCGGGTCGACGGCGAAGTCCCTGACCGCGGCCTGCGACGAGTTCGCCGCCTACGACGCGCTTCCGGGCATCGAACGCCCCGAGCGCGGTGCCGCGGAGCCCGGGCGCGGGGCGTCGGCGCGGGGGAGTCGGCGCGGCGGGGGTGCGCGCGCCTCGGCGGACTCCGGAGCCGCGGTCGATGAGACGGCCGGATCCGGCAGCTCGGGATCGGGCACCGCGGGAGCCGGGGCCGTCGGGTCCGACGCCGGAGGATCAGGGGCCGAGGGGTCGGAGACCGCTGCGACGGGCGGCGGGGATCGGGATCGGCGCTCCCGCGAGGCGGTGGCGCATGCGGCGCACCCGGGCGCGGCCATCGACGCCCACGACGGGATGGAGGACGACGAGGAGACCGAGTCGGCCGAGGATCGCGATATCGCCGTGACGGGCCTCCTCATCCGCGCGCTCTGGCTGAGCCAGGACAAGGACGACTCGGGCTGGCTCTACAGCTCCGCGGTGAAGCAGCAGATGCGACGCATGGACCCCTCCTTCAACGAGAAGGCGCTCGGCTTCCGCAGCTTCTCCGACTTCCTGAAGTCGCGCTCGGACGTCGCGGAGCTCGAGGAGACGGGGCACGAGCGGCTCGTGCGGCTGCGCGACCAGGGCAATTGACGACCTCGGCGATTCGCGGGGCCGGAATCCGAGCCCGCGGCGCGGGGCCGACCGGACCATCCGCGCGGCAATCTCGCGCCCAGCGGACGTGCGCTCGGCGTGCCCTCGTCGGAGGCTCGGCGGGTGGTCGATGTGCGCGCGTCGCAGCGTTCCGGCATTGATTTCGCGCGAACCTGGGAAAACGCTTGACGTCGCTTCCGCCCGCGCAGTAGCGTGGAACACATCGAGTCGCGGAAGGAGGTGTCGAAGATGGTGACGAACAACGCGCAACGCGATTTCCCAATCATTTCGGCAGCGTCCGCAGGCTCCGTGCTGCTCGGGTAGCGCCCCGCGCACCCGGCACACCCCGTGCGGCCTGCTGAGCCGCCACCGCCTCGTCGACCGATTCCGATGGTCCGCCGCGCTGTGCGCGCGCCGCGACCGTCGCACTCGCGCTCGACGTACTCCCGCTTGCCGCGTCGGCACGCCGCCTCGTCCGATTCCCGCGCGATTTCCGCGCCGGAGATCGAGAGCATGGGGCGTGCCCCTCGCGGCACCCGCATGAGGCGCATCCCTCGGCGATGCCCTCCCCGCTTCCGCAACTCCCGAACAGGAACTCATCGTGAACACCACGTCTCCCGCACCCAGGCCCGCTACGGCGGATCGCGTCGTCGGACATCCCCCCGAACCCGAGCACCTGGCGCTCCGCGTCCCGAACGGGGCGGCGCTCCGCCGCCTCTCCGTCTCCGAGCGCATGCGGCTTCGTGTCGCCCTCTGGCTGCTGCTCCGGACGCCCGCGGGCGCCGAGGCGCGGTCGCAGACGGCCCGGCCCGCCGGGCTCGCCCCGATCGAGACCGGCGAGGCGTCCGCGCAGGAACGCCGCGCAGCGCGCCGCCTCGCGCAGCACGGACGCGCATCCTTCGCCGCCGAGCAGGCGCTCCGTCACCGCGCCCTGTGATCCGTCGGGCGGAGCGCGCATCGACGGGCTCCGCCCGGCACCTGGGCCGAGCGGTCGCCGAAGTGGCACGTTGCATGTCTGGCCACGCTGGGCGTCGCCCCGGCCGCGCCTGACGCTTCGCCGGCGCGCCCGGCGTCTCCGCCCCGCGCTGATCCGGCGCACTCGGCTCCTCGCGCGCCCGGTCGTCACCCGCGGGCTGTCATGTCCGCGCGCACGCCCGATCCGCGCGGCTCGCCCGGCCGGTTCCCGCTCGCCCCGCGCGTCGGCCGGTCGCGCCCGCGTGTCCCGTGCGCGCGGTCTGAGCTACGCGGCCCGCGTGCGCGGCGAACCCGGCGCAGACGCGGCGGCCTCCGCGATCCGGACTCGCTCGGTCGCGAAGCCGTCCGCGCCCGCGGGGCCGGCATCCGCGGCTCCCGCGTCCGCGGCCCCGGCGTCCGCCGCCCCCACGTCCGCAGCCCGGGCATCGCCGGGCCGCGCGTCCGCGGCCCCGGCGCCAGCGGCGCCCGCGCCTGCGGCCCCGGCTCGCGCCCCCGCAGCCCCGGACTCCGCGGCCTCGAGGAATCGCCGGACGCCGCTCGCGGCGATGCGCCCCGCGCGGTTCGCGCCGATGGTGCTGGCCGACGGGCCGTAGCCGACCAATTGGATCCGGGGGTCAGCGACGGCCGTCGTGCCGCGCCCGGCACGGTCGAGGCGGATCCCGCCCGCGGGACTCCGCAGGCGCAACGGCGCCAGGTGCCCGATGGCCGGTCGGAAGCCCGTGGCCCACAGGATCGCGTCGATCGGCTCGAACGAGCCGTCGGGCCAACGCGCCCCGTCGGCCTCGAGCCGGCTGAACATCGGCCGCCGCGCGCGGTAGGCGCCGAGGCGCTCCGCCTCGCGCTCCTGCTCTCGCAGCACGAGTCCCGTCACGCTTACGACGCTCCGCGGCGGGAGTCCGGCGGCGACGCGCTGCTCCACGAGCGCGACGGCGGCCGCCCCCGCCTCGGGGGTGAACTCGTCGTCGCGCCAGACCGGCTCCCGGCGGGTCGCCCAGATCGTCTCGGCGATCGGGGCGAGCGCCCCGATGAACTGCACCGCCGAGGCTCCGCCGCCCACGACGAGCACCCTCCGACCCGCGAAATGCTCAGAACCCGGGTAGTCGACGGTGTGGAACTGCTCGCCCGCGAACACCTCCACCCCCGGGAGGCTCGGGATGAACGGCCGGGTCCAGGTGCCGCTCGCGTTGACGAGGGTGCGGGCGAGCCAGCGCCTCGGGCCGGCATCGATGCGGAGCACGCCGTCCGCGTCGCTCACCCGGTCGACGCGTACCGGGCGGACGACAGGCAGCGCATGGGCTCGCTCGTAGGCCGCGAAGTACGCGGGGATCGCGCGGTTCGCGCGCTCCCCGGACGAGGGCGGGGGATCGGCGCCGGGGAGCTCGGCGACGCCGTGGACGTCCCGCATGGTGAGCGCGTCCCAGCGGTGGCGCCAGGCCCCTCCCGGGGCGTCGTCGGCGTCGAGCACGAGATGCGCGATCCCGAGCCGCTGCAGGTGGAAGGAGGTCGAGAGGCCGGCCTGGCCGGCGCCGATGACGATGCTCGGCAGGATCGCGCGGGTATCGTGATCGATGGCGCTGCGGTGATGGATGGCGCTGCCGTGATCGATGGCGTTTCCGCCGCGGTCCGCTGCGCGGCCCGTCGCTGCGGACCGCGCGGCGGCTGGGTTCTGCGGGAGGGGCACGCCTCGTGCAACGCGGGGCGCCCCGCGGGCATTCCGCGGCTGTGACGGCGACGACCGGGATCCGGAGGCATCGCGTCCCGGCGCTCCGGATCCCGCAGCATGGCGCGGCTCGTCCACCGCGGCCCGCCCGGCCGAGGCCGAGGCGCTCCAGCGCCCGCACGCCCGCCCGGGCGCGCGCCAGGGCGTCTCAGGCCGCCGCGCGCTCGGCGCGCAGGGCGGCGAGTTCGCGGCCGGATCGGCTCGCGTCGGCCTCCGCCTGCTGCTTGAGCTCCGCGGCCATGTCGGAGAAGGCGTCGAGCGCGGGGTTCACCCCGACGAGGGTAAAGGGGCGCTCCACGACCCGCAGGTCCAGGCCCCACACGTCCTCGAGCACGCGGCGCAGCCATGCGGTCGAGTGATCCCAGCCGTCCTTCGGAGTGCCGGGGCCGTAATTGCCGCCGAGTACGGTGACGAGCGTGGCGGGCTTGCCGTTCAGCGCGGTGCCCTCCGGGTCGATGCGGGAGTCGGTGTACGCGACGTCGAACCAGGTCTTGAAGTGCTGGGAGACGCCGAAGTTGTAGAGCGGCACGGTGAAGAGCAGCGCGTCCGCCGAGATGAGCTCGTCCGCGAGCGTCGTCGCGAGGGTCGCGGCGTCGCGCTGGGCCTCGCTGCGCTCGGCCTCGGGGACGAAGCCCGCCGTCACGGCCGCCTGCCAGGCGGTGGCGGCGATGGGCTCCGCGGCGAGGTCGCGGCGCACGATGCTCGACTCGGGATGCGCGGCCGACCATTCCTGCTCCACGAGGTCGCCGAGCGCGCGGCTCGCGGACGTCGCGGGGAGGATGCTGGCGTCGAGGCGGAAGAGGGTCACGGGCACTCCGATCTGTTTGCGATAGTCGCTAAGTTTTTCTGAGCGACTGTGGTGAGTGTAGCACGGTAGAATCTGCAGGCATGGAGCCCCAGCAGCACGAGCGACGTGAATGCGATGCCGCGGTGAGCCTCGCCTTCACGATCCTCGGGAAGCGCTGGAACGGCATGATCATCGACGCGCTCGGCTCGGGTCCGCTCGCCTTCGCCGCGCTGCGCCGGGCGGTGCCGGGCATCAGCGACGCCGTGCTCTCCGATCGCCTCGGCGAGCTCGCCGACGCGGTGCTCATCTCCCGCAGCGTCGATCCCGGCCCGCCGGTCTCGGTGAGCTACGCGCTCACGACCGCCGGTGAGCGGCTCATCCCCGTGCTCGGGGAGCTCGGGCGCTGGGCGTCCGAGCACCTCGGCGGCCCGGCGGAGCGGTGAGCCCCCGTTAAAGCTCGCCCGAGGTGACGCGGGCGAGGACGTCGATCCCCGGATCGACGTCGGGCGATCCCGAGCGGATCTCGGACACGGCGGCGATCCAGGCCGTGAAGGCGGCGACCGCGCGGGCCCGCGGCTCGACGGAGCCCGCGGGCCACGACCCGCGGGCGGCCGCGTCGGCCGCGATCCGCTCCTGCGCGCGCATCCAGCGCTGGAGCACGTGGCCCGCGATGTCGGGGGAACCCGCAACCAGGTCCTCGACGATCGGCAGCGCTCCGCCCATCGCCTGCCAGGAGTCGCCGCCGGGGCAGCGACCGTCCGCCGCCCGGGAGGCGGCGCGGACGGCCGCGCAGATCGGCTCGTCGGGCGGGCGGGCGCTGAACGCCGCGACGAAGGCGTCGAGCCAGTCGTCGAAGTGATCGAGCAGGATCGCGGCCTTGGACGGGAAGTGCGTGTAGATGGTGCGGACGGCGACGTCCGCGGCCTCCGCGATGTCCTCGATCGCGGTCTCGGCGTAGCCGCGTTCGGCGAAAAGCGCGTCCGCGGCCCGCAGGATGCCGGCGCGGGTGGCCGCCTTGCGGCGCGCCTGCCGCGACGGGACGGTCGGCGCGTCGGTCGAGGACATGGCTCCACCCTAGGTCACACCGGGACGGTTCGGACGGTGCCGGGCGGGGTGCGGCTGTTCCGAGATGACGGTGCGGCGATCCCCTGGGGCGACGGTGCGGCGGTCCCCGGGGCGACTGCTCCGCCGTCGCCGGGACGACCGCGCGGGATCCGCGATGCGCTCGGCTCCGCCCGACGCCGGATCCCGGGCACGTGCGGCGGATCAGCTCTCGGCGGTGTCCCGGTCGGCGGTGTCCCCGACGGCGGCGTCCCCGTCGGCGGCCTCCTGCTCGGTTCCGGCCTCGCCGTCGATCCGCTCGGCGAGCGCCACGAGGATCCCGTCGGGTCCGCGCAGGTAGCAGAGCCGGTACGCGCCGCCGTACGGGACCACACGATCGACGAGCTCGCCGCCGAGGCGCCGGAGCCGCCGCACGGCGTCGTCGATGTCGGCGACCTCGAACATCACGGTGCGCAGTCCGAGGGCCTGCGGCGTCTCCGGCCCGGGCGCGGGTGCGATCGGCTCCGGCGCGTCGTAGCGCGTGAGCTCGAGGGCACCGTGTCCGTCGGGGGTGCGCATCATCGCGATCTCGGTGCGCATGCCGGGGATCCCGGTCACGGCCGCCGCTGCGGAGTCCGTGATCGCCGCGCGCCCGTCCAGCGTCAGGCCGAGCTCGGCGAAGAATGCGATCGCCTCCTCGAGATCGCGGACGACGACGCTGACGTGATCCATGCGCGGCAGGGCCATATCCGGAGCCTACGCCGACCGCGCTCCGGACGCCAGGCCCAGCGTTCCCGGCCCCGGGCCCCGGGCCGACGCCCCTCGGCGCCCCCCGGTCCCGGGCCCGGCCCCCGCGGGCCCCGCGGAACCCGCGATCAGTTCGCGAGGCGCGAGGGCGCGAGACCCGCGAGCACGCCGAGCAGCGAGTCCGGCACGAGCGCGGCGTCCGCGCGCCCTTCGCGCACGATGGTCGCGATGCGGGATCCCAGCTCGGCGGTCGTCGCCCCCATGTCGGGACCCGCGAGCGCGGGAAGGCCGCCCAGCACCTCGACGGTCGCGGCCTCGACGGCGCGCGCCGCCTCGCCCTCGCCGAGGTGGCCGAGCAGGAGTGCGAGGGAGAGGATCGCTCCGGCGGGGTTCGCGGTGCCGGTGCCCGCGATGTCGGGCGCCGAGCCGTGGATCGCCTCGAACATGCTCGGCGCCGTGCCGTCGAGATTGAGGTTGGCGCTCGTCGCGACGCCGAGCCCGCCCTGGATGACGGCGCCGAGATCGGTGATGATGTCGCCGAAGAGGTTGTCGGTGACGACGACGTCGAAGCGCTCGGGGGTGAGCGGGAGATGGAAGCACATGGCGTCGACGTGCACGTAGT
Organism: Leucobacter allii; assembly: GCF_022919155.1. Classification (NCBI taxonomy): domain Bacteria; kingdom Bacillati; phylum Actinomycetota; class Actinomycetes; order Micrococcales; family Microbacteriaceae; genus Leucobacter; species Leucobacter allii. The sequence continues at coordinate 2,463,943 of NZ_CP095045.1, read as the reverse complement.
CGACCTCGACCTCGGGGTAGCTGGCGCTCACCTCGGCGACGACCTGCTGCCAGAGCTGCCCGGCGGCGACGAGGATGTTCGTCTTGTGCACGAGGGTCAGCTTCCTGCGGCGGCCCAGGGCGAGCCGGAAGGAGAAGTCGACGACGCGCTCGATGCCGGCGCGCGTGTTGAGCGACTCCTGCATCGCGACCGCGTGCGCGGTGCCTGCGTGGACCGTGGAGCCGCGGCCGACGTAGGCGCCCTCGGTGTTCTCGCGCACGATCACCAGCTCGCAGCGCTCGGGCGTGAGGCCGGAGATCGGGGTGGGGACGCCGGGGTAGAGGCGCACGGGGCGTACGTTCGCGGCCTGCTGGAAGCGCTGGCGCATCTCGAGGATGAAGCCGCGCTCGAGGATGCCCGGGGTGACGCGAGGGTCGCCCATGGAGCCGAAGAGGATCGCGTCGTGCGCGCGCAGCGGCGCCTCCACGGCGTCGAAGAGCTCGCCGGTGGCGAGGTAGTGGTTCGCGCCGGCGGCGAGGGTCTCGCGACGGGTGGCGAAACCGTAGCGGGCCTCCGCCGCGTCGAGCACCTCGAGCGCGCAGGCGACGACCTCGGGGCCGATGCCATCGCCTGGCAGGACCGCGAGGGAGTAGCTGTTCGTCATGTCGATCCTTTCAGGGCGCCCGTGCGCGCGCCTTGGAGATGAGCCGGTGGTGATCTATATTAAATGGTAAGACCACTCGGCGTGAAGCCTGCTGTGCCTCGCAGCGCGCGGCGACACGCCCCTCGCCCAGGGAGCCGCCATGTCCGACGCACTCGATCTCATCGCCCCCGCGAACGCCCTCCCCATCGGCGACGGCTGGCGCGCGCTCGAGGCCTCGGCGGAGATCGTCTTCCCCTACGACGGCAGCGTCGTCGCGACGGCTCCGGTGAGCGGGGCGCAGGACTCGCGCGACGCCCTCGACGCCGCCGAGGCCGCACGCGCCGAGCTCGCGGCGCTCACCACGGCGCAGCGCAAGGCGATCCTCGCGGGCATCACGGAGCGCGTGCGGCACGCCGCCGCCCGGCTCGAGGAGCTGCTGATCCTCGAGACCGGCAAGCCGCGCGTCGACTGCCGCACCGAGGTGAACCGCACCATCGTCACGCTCGAGGCGACCGCCGAGGAGGTCTCGCGCATCCACGGGGAGACCGTGCCGCTCGATCTGCAGGAGCTCGGTCGCGGCATGATCGGCTACTACACGCGCAAGCCCGCGGGCGTCGTGGTCGGCATCGCCGGGTTCAACTACCCCCTCCTCCTCGCGACGCACAAGCTCGCCCCGGCGATCGCCGCGGGCTGCCCCGTCATCATCAAGCCCGCGCCGAACACGCCGCTCGCCACGATCGAGCTCCTCGCCATCGCGCGGGAGGTGCTCGCCGCGCACGGCGTCACCGCCGCGGCCGTCCAGCTCGTCAACGGCGGCCCCGAGGTCGGCGAGATCCTCGTGCGGGATCCGCGTGCCGCCGTCGTCTCCTTCACCGGCTCGGCGAAGATCGGCCACCTCATCGCGCAGCAGGCCGCGCCCCGCAAGGCGCTGCTGGAGCTCGGCTCGAACACCGGCTTCATCGTCGCAGCGGATGCGGATCTCGAGGCCGCGGTCGACGCCGTGCTCCGCGGCGGCTTCTACGCCAACGGCCAGGCCTGCATCTCCGTGCAGCGGGTCGTGCTGGAGCGGCCCATCGCCGAGCGCTTCACCGCCAGACTCGTCGAGCGCATGTCCGAGCTCGTCGTCGGCGATCCTCGCGACGCCGCGACGAACGTGGCCCCCGTCATCAACGCCGCGTCGGGCGAGCGGATCCGCGCCATGATCGACCGGGCGCGCGCCGCCGGGGCGATCCTGCTCACCGACGGTCCGGGAGACGCCGGCGCCGCGCACCTCGCGCCCGTCGTGCTCGGCGACGTCCCCGCGGACGTCGACGTCTGGTGCGAGGAGATCTTCGGCCCGGTGGTTTGCCTCACCACGGTGGATTCGGTCGACGACGCGATCGCCCTCGTCAACGACTCCCGCTACGGACTGCAGGCCGCCATCTACACGGCGTCCCTGCAGAGCGCCTTCGCGGCGATCGAGCAGCTCGAGGTCGGCGGGGTCGTCGTCAACGAGATCCCCGGCTTCCGATCCGACATCATGCCCTACGGCGGCGTGAAGGACTCGGGCATCGGACGCGAGGGCCCGCGCTTCGCCATCGAGGAATTCACGGTGACCCGCATGGCGATGATCCGCCCGCAGGCCCGCAGCTGAATCGACCCCACCCGATCCGCACCCACCGATCCCGAGCCGCCCACGGCGGCACCCGAAGGAGCCCCTCATGACCCACGCCCCCGACTACGCGCAGCTCTTCCGCCTCGACGGCCGCACTGTCGTCGTGATCGGAGCGGGCAGCGGCATCGGTCGCGAGTCGGCGCTCGCGCTCGCCGCGCAGGGCGCGCACGTCGTCGTGGCCGACTACTCGCTCGCCGGGGCCGAGGCGACGGTCGGGCTCATCGCGGAGCACGGCGGCGTCGCGGAGGCCGTCGAGCTGAACGTGCTCGACGACGCCGCGGTCGACGCGGCGGTCGAGCGTTTCGGCTCGGCATCGGCCCTCGTCTTCACGGCGGCGACGAACGTGCGCAAGCGCATGGAGGACTACAGCTTCGAGGAGTTCGACCGGGTCGTGAACCTCAACCTGCGCGCCTCCTTCCAGCTCATCCGCCGCTTCGGCGCGCGGTTCGCCGCGAACGGCGGCGGATCGATCATCGGCTTCGCCTCGATCCGCGCCCAGGTCGTCGAGCCGGGGCAGGGCGTCTACGCCGCGACGAAGGCCGGGCTCGTGCAGCTCGCGAAGACCGCGGCGGCGGAGTTCGGACCCCAGGGGGTGCGGATCAACGTCATCGCCCCCGGCGTGGTCGAGACGCCGCTCACCGCCCAGATCAAGGCGAATGAGGAGTGGTACGGCGCCTACGCCCAGAAGGCCGCGCTCGGCCGTTGGGCGCGCCCCGACGAGCTCGCGGGCGCGGTCGTGTACCTCGCGTCGGACGCCTCCTCCTTCGTGACGGGATCGACGCTCACCGTCGACGGCGGCTGGACCGCGATCGACGGGCGCTTCACGCCCCCGGCCTCCTGAGCCGGGCCGGGCGCTGCGGGGCCGCCGGCGTCTCCTGCGGCCGCCCGCAGCGCCCGGACGATCCGTGCCCATCGGGCCGGGCAATCGCGCGGTCGCGCGCCGCACTCGCCGCCGTCGCCCGCACGCGAGCCGGCGACGGGCCGGAGACGGGCCGCCGCGGGGTCAGTCGATCCGCGACCAGTCGACCTCGGCGTCCTCGCCGCGGACCTCCTCGAACCAGCGCGCGACGCGCAGCAGCCGATCGTCCGCGCCGATCCGGGCGGCGATCTGCAGGCCGATCGTGCGGCCGTCGGCCTGCACGCCGGCCCCGATGGACACCGCCGGCTGCCCCGACATGTTATAGGGGACGGTGAAGGAGATGTGCCCCATGGTCGCGAGCGGATCCGTGATGGGCATCGGATCCTCCGCGGGGAACGCCGCGACCGGAGTGACGGGGGAGAGGACGAGGTCGAAGGGCTCGGTCGCGGCGCGCGTGAGCCTGGCCATCTCGTCGATCATGTTGCGGTTGCGCACGGTCTGCGCGGCGGAGAAGCCCGCGCCGGCCAGGCACCACTCGGCGATGAAGGGCAGCACGACGGCGCGCTCGGCCTCGCTCAGCGCCTCGTAGTCGGCGTAGGAGCGGCTGCGCCAGAAGTCGACGAGGCCGTCGAGCACCGCAGTCCCCACGAACGGCGCGAGCGGCTCGACGGCCGCCCCCGCTGCGGCGAACCGCTCGGCGGCGCGCTCGACGGCGGCCAGCGTCTCGGCCTCGACGGGGAGGCCGGATCCGGCGTCCAGCTGCACCGCGACGCGCATTCCGGCGGGCACGAGCGGCTCCGTCGACCACTCCATCGCGGGGTACGGGCGCGTGAGGTAGTCCCGCGGGTCGGGGCGGCCGATGATCGACATGAGCCGGATCGCGTCGGCAGCGGTGCGGGTGAGGGGGCCTGCGGCGCGGCCGTCGTAGGGCACGTCGAGGGGGATCAGCCCCTCGCTCGGCTTCAGGGCCGTGAGGCCCTGCCAGGAGCCGGGCAGCCGGATCGAGCCGCCGATGTCCGTGCCGACGTGGAACGGACCGTAGCCCGCGGCTGCCGCCGTGCCCGCGCCCGCGCTCGAGCCGCCCGAGGTGTGCGCGGGGTTCAGCGCGCCGCGCGTGACGCCGTGCAGGCTGGAGACGCCCGAGGAGAGCATGCCCCAGTCGGGCATCGTCGTCGAGCCCACGATGACGGCGCCGGCCTCGAGGAGCCGGTCCGTCGTCGGGGCGTTGCGCTCCGCGATCGGCGGGTGCGGGATCGCGGTGCCCGAGGGCTTCGGCCGGCCGGCGCGCGCGAGGTTCTCCTTCACGGTCGCGGGCACCCCGTCGAAGGGGCCGAGCGGTGCGCCCGAGCGCCAGCGCTCGGCGGAGGCCGCGGCATCGGCGCGCACCTCCTCGGCGTCGAAGAGATAGAGCGCGTTGAGCTCGGGCTCGCGGTCGACGACCCGGGCGATGACGTCCTCGGCGACGTCGGCGGGGGAGAGGCTCCCGTCGGCGTAGCGCGCCGCGAGGGTGCCGGCGTCGAGGAATGCGGGGCGGGTCTCGGGGGAGGTCATCTCGGGCCTTTCGTCGGAGGTCGGTCGGGGGTCGGTGCGGTGCTGCGGTGTCGTGGATGCGGTGCGGGGCGGGCGGATGGCGATGCGGCGGGCGGCGGATCGGCTCGGTGCGGCCGTGCGCTCGGTCGGGGATGCGGCTTCGGTGAGATCGGAATGGCGGAATCGGACTGACCGGAGCCGCATCCCCGACCGGAGTCGCGGTCCCGGAGTCGCAGTCCCGGGGGGGCGACCCCGGAGTCGCGGTCCCGGGGTCGCGGTCCCGGAGTTGCTGACCCTGAGCCGCCGCGGGAGGACGGGCGAGCCCGCGGTCCCGGAGCCGCGGCGGGGGCCGGGCCGGGTGCGCCCGTCAGGCGCTCCGGGCGAGCTCCTGCCTGAGCGTCAGGGAGGAGTCGATGAGGCGCCGCGTGTAGGGGTGCTGCGGGTCGCGGTACACCGTCTCGGTGTCGCCGGCCTCGACGATCTCGCCCGACTGCATCACGATGACCGAATCGCACAGGTGCCGGACCACGTTGAGGTCGTGGGAAACGAACACGAGCGTGAGCCCGTACTCGTCCACGAGATCGGCGAGGAGGTTGAGCACCTGGGCGCGCACGGAGACGTCCAGCGCGCTCACGGGCTCGTCCGCCACGACGACCTTCGGCCGGCAGATGAGGGCACGGGCGATCGAGATGCGCTGCCGCTGCCCGCCCGAGAACTGGTGCGGGAAGCGCTGGGCCGAGGAGGCGGGGAGCCCCACGGCCTCGAGCATCTCGGCCACCATGCGCCTGCGGTCGGCGGCGGTCTCGCCGCGTCCGGGGACGAGGAGCGGCTCCGCGATGATCTGCTCGACGGTCATGCGCGGATCGAGCGAGCCCATCGGATCCTGGAAGACGATCTGCAGGTTCTGCCGCAGCGCCCGCAACTGCGCCTCGCGGGCGCCGGCGACCTCGTTGCCCGCGACGACCGCGCTGCCCGAGCTCGGCTGATCGAGGCCGGCGAGGATGCGCAGCAGCGTCGACTTGCCTGAGCCCGATTCGCCGACCACGCCGAGCCTGCCGCCCTCGGGCACCTCGAAGGAGATGCCGCCCAGCGCCCGGACCTCGGGGGCGGGCTTGAACAGGCTCGTCTTCCCGCGGGTGTAGGTGCGCACGAGGTCCGTGACGCGCATCACGGGCGCGGCTGCGGCGGGCCGCGGATCCGGATCGCCGTCGGCGCCGACGGACGCAGCGCCGACGGCGGATGCAGCCGCGCCGACGCCCGCAGCCGCGGCCGCGCCCGCGCCCGCGCCCGCAGTCGACTCGGCCGCGTGCTCCGCGGCGAGCAGGCGCTCGTGCGCCGCGGCGTGCGTCTCGTCGACCCCGGCGGCGGGGGCCTCGGCGCTCGGCGGCACGTACTCCTGCGCCGTCGAGACGGTGAAGAGCCGTCCGCGGGCGTCCACGGCGTCGAGATCCGAGGCGGCGAGCAGACCCCGCGTGTAGGGGTGCTGCGGCCGGGTGAAGACCTCCTCCGTCGTGCCCTCCTCGACGATGACGCCCTGGTTCATCACGAGCACGCGCGTGCACATGTTCGCGACGACGGCGAGATCGTGGGTGATGAAGAGGAGCCCGGTGCCGCGCTCGCGCACGAGCTCCAGGATGAGGTCGAGCACCTGCCGCTGCACGGTGACGTCGAGCGCCGTGGTCGGCTCGTCGCAGAGGAGCAGCGACGGGTCGTTCGCGAGCGCCATCGCGAGCATGACGCGCTGCCGCTGACCGCCGGAGAGCTGATGGGGGTAGGCGCGCGCGGCCTGCGCGGGGTCGGGGAGCCCCACGGCGTCGAGCATCTCCACCGCGCGCCGCCCGGCCACCGTCTTGCCCGGCGCGAGGCCGTGCTGCAGCATGATCTCGGCGACCTGGTCGCCCGCCCGCATGAGCGGGTTGAGCGCGGTCAGCGGCTCCTGGAACACCATCGCCATCCGGTTGCCGCGCAGCCCCATGAGTTTCCGCTCGGAGGCCTCGAGGAGGTTGCCCTCGACGCCGTCGAGCTGCACGGATCCGGAGGCCGAGACGCCGTTCGGCAGCAGGCCGAGCAGCGCCGTCGTGGTCATCGACTTGCCCGATCCGGACTCGCCGATGAGGCCGACCCGCTCGCCGTGCGCCATGTGCAGCGAGAAGTCGTGCACGAGCGTCCGCTCGGCGGTGCGCACGGTGAGGCCGTCGACGCGCAGCAGCGCCGAGGCCTCGGAGCCCGGGGCCGCGGAGGCCGCGGGATCCGCGGGGGAGGGGGTCTTCGGTGCGTCGTTCATCAGCCGCGGCTCCCGTTCAGTTTCGGATCGAAGCGGTCGCGCAGGCCGTCCCCGAGGAGATTGAAGCCCATGACCGCGATGGCGATGGCGATGCCCGGCCACACCGCGAGCATCGGGTGCGTGCCCAGGAACTGCTGGGACTCCTGCAGCATGCGCCCCCACGAGGGCGTGGGCGGCGGCGTGCCGAGCCCGAGGAAGCTCAGGCCGGCCTCGGCGAGCACGGCGAGCGCGAAGGACACGGACGACTGCACGACCACCATGCCGACGATGTTCGGGAGCACGTGCCGCACGGCGATCCGGAACCGGGACTGGCTCGCGGCCCGCGCCGCGAGCACGTACTCGGTCGTCATCACCTGCAGCGTGCCCGATCGCGCGACGCGGGCGAAGCCGGGGATGGTGGCGATGCCGATCGCGACCATCGCCGTGAGCGTCGAGGCGCCGAAGACCGCGCTGAACATGATCGCGAGGAGCAGGGCGGGGAAGGCGAGTGCGATGTCGGAGGTGCGCATGATGACCTCCTCGATCCAGCCGCCGCGGATCCCCGCGAGGATGCCGAGCGGGGTGCCGACGAGGATCGCGATGCCGACCGAGATCACGCCCACGAAGAGGGTGATGCGCGCGCCGTGGAGCATCGCGGAGAAGACGTCGCGGCCGTACTTGTCGGTGCCCATGAGGTGCGCGGCGCTCGATCCCTGCAGCCGGGCGGCAGGATCGGCCTGCACCGGGTCGTAGGGGGTCCACACGAAGGAGACGATCGCGGCGAGCACGACGAGGGCGATGAGGATGAGGCCGATGGTGAGGGTGGCGGAGAGCCGCCGCCGACGGGAGCCGGGGGCCTCGCTCGTGCTCGCGCCGCCGGGGGCCTGGATCGCCGTGGTGCGCGGAGGCTGCGACGGCGGCGTGGGGATCTGCTGCGTGCTCATGGCTAGGCGCTCCTTCGCAGTCGCGGATCGATGATCGTGTACAGGATGTCGACGACGAGGTTGAGGATCAGGGTGATCGCCACGAGGACCATGACCACGGACTGCACGGTGAGCATGTCGCGGTTGCCGACGGCGTCGAGCAGCATGGAGCCGAGTCCGGGGATGACGAACACGCGCTCGATGACCACGGCGCCGATGATGAGCGCCGCGATCTGCACTCCGGTGACGGTGATGACGGGGATCGCGGCGTTGCGCAGGCCGTGCTTGAGCAGCGCGCCGTTCGCGCTGAGCCCCTTGGCGCGGGCGGTGCGGAGGTAGTCCTCGCTCATCACCTCGAGCACGGCGGAGCGGACGTAGCGGGTGAGGATCGCGCCCTGCACGGAGGCGAGGGCGACGACCGGGAGGATGAGCCGGCGCAGGAAGTCGCCGAAGTCCTCCGCGGGGGCGGTCCAGCCGTTGGCGGGGAGCCAGCCGAGTCCCACGGCGAAGATCATCACGAGCAGGATGCCGGCGAGGAAGCCGGGGATCGCGACGCCGATCTGCGAGCCGAGCCCGATGGCGACGCCGGAGAAGCTGCGGTGCTTCACGGCGGCCCAGGTGCCGAGCGGGATCGCGACGAGGAGCGCGACGGCCATCGCCGTGAGCACGAGGATGAGGCTGACCTGCACCCGGTCGAGCACCATGGGGCTGATGTCGGTGCGCGTGAGGTAGGAGGTGCCGAAGTCGCCGCGGAGCAGGCCGCCGAACCACTCGAAGTACTGCACGACGAGGGGCCGGTCCGTGCCGAACTCCCGCCGGGTCTGCTCGAGCAGCTCCGGCGTCGCGTTCACGCCGAGGGCGATCTGGGCGGGGTCGCCGGGGATGAGGCGCATGAAGAGGAAGACGACGACCGTGGCGACGACGTAGGTCACCGCGAATCTCGCGAGATTGATCAGGATCCGTATGGCCATGCGGGGTCCTCCGGGACGGAGCGAACGGGGTGGGGCGGGGCGGGGCGGGATCGCCCCTGCGGGCCGGGGCCGGGCGTCCGGCGCGGCGCGGGGCCGCGCCGGACGCCCGCGCCCGTTACTGCCAGCTCAGATCGGTGAGGTTGAGCGCCTCGACGATCGCGTTCTCGGGCAGGCCCTGCAGGCCGGCCTTCGCGACGGTGATGTTCGGGAAGAGGAACAGCACGCCCGAGGCGGCGTCATCGACGATCTGACGGGCGACCTGCTGCATGCCCTCGACGTAGCCCGCCTCGTCGGCCTGGTCGGCCTCCGCGGCGATCGGCGCGATCTTCGAGTTGTCGTAGCCGATGTAGTAGTCGGGGTCGTTGAACACCGTCAGGATGTCGCGCGCCTCGACCGCGAGCACGGTCGTCATCTGGTAGTCGTGCTTCGTGAAGACCTCGTCGAGCCAGACGGCGGGGAACTCGGCGGACTCGATCGTGGCGGTGATGCCGACGTCCTTCAGCTGCGACACGACGATCTCGGAGACGGCCTGCGCGTAGGGGCGGGTCGGCACGGTGAAGGTGATGCTCAGGTTCTCCTGGCCGGCCTCCGCGAGGAGCTCCTTCGCCTTCTCGGGGTCGTGCGGGTACACGTCCGTGAGGTCCTCGTAGTAGGGGTCGGTCGGCGTCGCGTAGGTGGCGACGAGCGAGCCGTAGCCGTTCCACGCGGTGTCGAGGATCGCCTGCTCGTCGAGCGCGTAGAGCACGGCCTGGCGCACGCGCACGTCGTCGAAGGGCGCGGCGCGGTTGTTCATCGACAGCGAGACCTCGCCGCTGGAGGTGCCGCTCGTGACGACGAACTGGTCGTCGGCCTCGAAGCTCGAGAGCAGCTCGGGGGCCTGGAGGTTCGCGATGGCGTCGACGTCGCCGGTCTGCAGCGCGTTGGTGGTCGCCGTGGCGTCGGCGAAGTACTTGAGGGTGACCTCCTCGACGCCGGGGGCCTCGCCCCAGTAGTCGTCGCGGGTCTCGAAGACGATGCTCTCGTTCGGGGTCCAGGACGCGACCTCGTAGGGGCCGGTGCCCACGGGGGCGTTCGCGAGGTCGTCTACGCCCTCGGGGGTGAAGATCGCGCCGACCGGCGTGGCGAGGCTGAAGAGCCACGCGTTCGACGGGGTGCTCAGATGCACGGCGACCTCGGTGTCCGAGAGCACCTCCACGTTCTCGACGACGTCCATCTTCGTCTTGAGGCTGGAGACCCAGTCGGTCTTCACCCGGTCGAAGCTGAACTTCACGTCCTCGGCGGTGAACGGCGCGCCGTTGGAGAAGGTGACCCCCTCCTGCAGCGTGAAGGTGTACGTCTTGCGGTCGTCGCTGACGCTCCACTCCTGGGCGAGGAGCGGGACGATCTCGCCGGAGTCGTCGAGCTCGACGAGGCCCTCGTAGACGTTCGACATGAGCGCCTGGGGGATCGCGGAGCCCGCGGTCGTGGTGAAGTCGAGGTTCGTCGGCGTGCCCGTGAGGGCGATCGTCGCGGTCGTGGGGGTCTCGCCCCCGGAGCCGCTGCTGCTGCCGGCGCCGGCGGAGCATCCCGCGAGGCCGAGGAGCGCGGCGGTCGCGAGGGCCGCCGCGGCGAACAGGGAGTTCTTACGTCGCATCATTGCTTTCCTGTGGCTCGGATCCCCGTGGGGATCGGTGATGATGGTCGGGTCGGGCGACAGTGCCCGGGAGCGCTGGACGACGCCGATCCCGGACGGTGTCGGCACTGCCAGCGTATTGCGGATCGAAGTGGGGTGCGTCCTTCCGAGACGGGATCGAGATTTCGAACCAGGATACATGGTAAGGCCACTGGTGTCGCGGTATCATCGGGAATGACACCCGGCCGCGGACGGCCGGGACCGCGCGGAACGCGCCCCTCCCGGCCGGAAGGACCCCTGGTGACGACGTCCCACAGCTTCGAACCCGCCGTGCCCGTGCACACCTACGAGCGCATCGTGGACCAGATCGAGCGGGCCATCGTCTCCGGGGAGATCCCGGTGGGCTCGCAGCTCGCGAGCGAGCGGGACCTCATGGTGCAGTTCGGCGTGAGCCGCCCCACGGTGCGCGAGGCGCTCCGGATCCTGCAGAGCATGGGGCTGCTCGAATCGCGGCCGGGGACGCGCGGCGGCCCCGTCGTCCTCGCCCCCTCCTCGAAGACGCTCGCGCGCTCCTTCCGCGCGATGGTGGGCACCGATGCGCTCAGCGCGGCCGAGCTCGTGCAGTACCGCGTGATCCTCGAGGGCTCGACGAGCCGGCTCGCCGCCTTCCGGCACGACGACGCTCAGCTCGCGCGCATGCGCCGGGGGATCGAGCGGATGGAGCGCGACGCCGAGGCGAACGATCCGGGCTTCGCCGACGCCGACCTCGAGTTCCACGAGGCCATCTGGGCCGCGAGCGGCAACGAGGTGCTGCGGCTCAGCGGTCAGGCGGTCTCCGGCGCCCTCCGCCCGCTCATGCAGCGCGACGCCGAGGGCGAGCACCACGACAACCGCGTGAAGCTCGACTCCGCCCGCATCGACCGGGGCCTCTTCACCGCCATCGAGGCGCGCGATTCCGAGGGGGCGAGCCGGATCGCGCGGCGCGCGGTCGCCGACCGTTTCGGACCGCTGCTCGCGGAGGAGGCGGATCGCCTGGCCCTCGCCATGCTCGCCGAGTAGCGGAGGAGCGGAGTAGCGGAGGGGCGCCGAAGCCCGGCGGAGCCCGGGCGCCCCGGAAGCGGCGCGCCCGGGTCGACGCCGTCAGCGGGGTGAGCTCCCGCCGCGCCGCCCGCGTCGCGCTCGCCGCCCGGCGACGACGCCGAGCAGCGCGCACGCCCCGGCCGTCGCGAGCGCGAAGAGGGCCACCGCGTCCGCCCGGCCGATGCGCTCGACGAGCGCCCCGAGCGCGACGACCGGCAGCGCGCTGCCGAGGTAGGTGACCGTGTAGATCGCGCTGACGGTCGAGGCGTGGCGATCCGGCGCGACCCGGGCCGTCGCGTCGGTGAACGCCGCCTGGAAGGCGACGCCCTGACCGATGCCCGCGAGCGCGCAGACGACCACGAGGAACCAGACGGCGCCGACCGCGCCGGCCGCCGCGAGCCCCGCGAGCGCGAGCGCGAGGATCGCGAGCCCGGCAGGGGTCCGCCAGGCGCCGCGCAGCGGCACGAGCTGGGTGAGCGCCGAGGCGCCGAGGGTGGTGGCGGCGAGCAGCCCGATCACCGGCCGCGCGTCCGTGCCGGCGATCGCGGCGAAGTGCGAGGGGGCGAGCGAGAGGCAGAAGCCGAAGACTGTGAAGCTCAGGAAGCCGACCGCGGCCGCGATCCTGAACGCGCTCAGCGCGTCCCGCCCGCCGCGGCCCGCGCCTCGCGCCGAGCGCTCGGGGGGCGCGTCGGGGAGCGCGATGCGGTCGTCGTGCGGCGCGGGCGCGCAGGCGGCGTGCGGCGCGACCGCGAGGATCGCGGGCACGAGCGCCGCGAGCACGACGGCAATCGCGAGATACGGGATCAGCCGGGGCGCCGGTGCGAGCGAGAGCAGTCCGCCGAGCACGGGCCCGGCGGCGACCCCGCCCGAGGTGGCGAGGAGGGTGAGGCGTCCCACGAGCGCCGGCCGCCCCGGCAGCAGCGTGCGCAGCGCGCTCGCGCCGATCCCCGTCGCGCACGCGACGGCGGCGCCCTGCACCGCGCGCGCCGCGCAGAACCAGCCGAGGGTGGGCGCGACCCCGAGCGCCGCGGTGGCGAGCGCCGCCGCGGCGAGCGCGGTCACGAGCACCGTGCGCCGGTTGACGACGTCCGCCACGCGGCGGAAGAGGAGCAGCCCGACGATGAGCGCGAGCACGTAACTCGAGAACGCCAGCGTCGTGCCGAGCGCGCCCGTGCCGAGCTCGCGCTCGAGCAGGGGGAAGAGCGGCGTCGAGAGGTTGGCGCCGACGAGGAGCGCGAACAGGGCCAGCGCGGTGAGGACCGTGCGCGCGGGGGCGCGCACCTGGCGCGGGTGCGGGAGCCCGCCGGGGGCGGGGTCGACTGCGGCCCGGGGGATGGCCTGGGTGCCGGGGTGGGGCATGGCTGACTCCTTGCTACCGCCCTTGTGGGGCGTTCCGTTCCGCCCGCGGGGATGGTGCGGACGGCTGCGTCCGCGGCTCGGGTGCGAGCCCCGGACGGGAGTCAGTCAATCGGATGCGCCGCGATATGCGCAAGACTCTGCAAGAAGATTGTGCAATATGATCGATCGGACACGGTGTCAACCGACAGAAGGGCGTCAGAATGCGCGGACTGGACGAGACCGACCGCCGGATCCTGCGGGTGCTCGACGAGGACGCGCGCATGCCGACGGCGATGATCGCGATGCGGCTCGGGCTCGCCCGGGGCACGGTGCAGGCGCGGCTCGAACGGCTGCGCGAGTCGGGGGCGCTGCGCCTGCACAGCGCCCGCGTCTCGCCGCAGGCGCTCGGCCGGCCCGTCGGCGCGAGTGTGCAGGTCGAGCTCGATCAGCATCAGATCGGCGACGCGATTGCCGCCCTCGCCGACATTCCCGAGGTGCTGGAGTGCTTCGCCCCGGCGGGGAGCACGGATCTGCTGCTCAGGGTCGTCGCGAAGGATCCCGACGATCTCTACCGGGTGAGCGAGGAGATCCGCCTCTGCCCGGGGATCGACCGCACCTCGACGAGCCTGTTCCTGCGGGAGGTGATCCCGTACCGCGTCACCGGGCTGCTCGCCGAGGAGAGCTGAGCGCTCCCGGGATGCGGCGCGGCGCCCGGACGCTCACGCCGCGAGCCGCGCGGCGCCGAGGATGCCGGAGCGGTACTCCGGATCGGCGAAGGCGCGGCGGTACAGCGTCGCGGCGAGCGCGCCGTCGCGGGAGGAGATGGCGCGCAGCAGCTGCTCGTGCCCGCGCGCGGTGCGGTGATCGACGGGGGAGGCCGCGAGCACCATGCGCCGCCGACCCTCGAGCTTCCGGCCCATCTCGACGAGCACGCGGTTGCCGGTCATCTCGTACATCTGGCGGAGGAAGGCGAAGGCCGGCTCGTGCGCGGAGGCGGGGTCGTGCGCGATCGCCGACTGCTCCGCGACGACGATCCGGTGCAGGGACGCGAGCTCCTGCGGTGCCGGGCGGCGCGCTGCGAAGCCGGCCGCGAGCGCGTCGAGCTCGGCGGCGACGTCGAACAGATCCTCCGCCTCCTCCGCTCCGAGGGAGCGCACTCGGGAGGCCACGCGCGCCGAGCCGAGCGTCACGAGCCCCTCGTAGGCGAGCGCCTCGATCGCCTCGAGCGCGGGATAGCGGCTCACGTCGAACTCGACGGCGAGCAGCCGGCCGGAGATGACGGTGCCCGGGCGGCGCGTCCTCGCAACGATCTGGTCGCGCACCGCGTCGCGCACGAGGACGAAGCCCGGGGTGTAGGGGATCCGCTCGCGCAGCAGCCCGGCGGCCTCGGCTGTGCCGTACCCGGAGGCGGTGTCGCCGCCATCCGTGAGCTCGATGAGGGCGTGCTCGGCCCGAGCCTCGGCGATGTGCGCGCCGAGGGCGGCCATCGCGGCGTCGGCGCCCCCGGGGTCTCGGGCGGCGAGGGCGTCGGCGAGCCGGTGGAAGTGGGGGAAGGGATCGAGCGCGAGACGGCTGGCCTGGGTGAACATGCGCATCGTGCGGCTCTCGAGCGCCTGCTGGATCTCCCGGAGCGGACGATTCCCGGTCGCGGCGAAGACGAGGGAGCGCAGCTCCTGGATCACCCGTCCGCTCGCGGCCCGGTCCCCGGCCGCCGCGGCCCGCTCGGCCACGGCGAGCTCGGCGCGGAAGCGCTCGGCGTCCGCCGCGGGGGCCCGCAGCGCCGCCTGCCGCGCCGTCAGGCGGTCGAGCGGTCCGTGCAGCTCCGCGATGTCCGCGACGTCGGCGCGATCCATCGCATGGACGACGCCGCCGTGGCGGGGGCTGCGGTCGATGAGTCCCTCGAGGATGAGCCAGCGGATCGCCTCCCGCACCGGCAGGCGGCTGACGCCGTACTGCTCGGCGAGCTCGCGCTCGATGAGGCGGGCGCCGCCGGGCAGCGCGCCGGAGACGATGTCGGCGCGCATACCCTGCAGCACCCGATCCGCGGAGGAGTCGTTCTGGGGACCAATCAGCACAGCGCACCTCGTGAAGACGATGGGCCGGACCCTTCCGGGGGTCCGGGAGCCGGGGTCGCGGAGAAGCCGACGCCCGTGATTCCCTCCCACGGTACACCGGCACACCTGGGGAATAGTCGATACACAAGTTTTGAATGGAGTATCGATAAGTCACGCGCGCGCCCGGCGCCGCGTCGACGCGTCGGCGCCTCGGGTCCCTAGAATGGACTCGGGCCAGAAAATACCTACGGCGCACGGCCGGATCGGGAGGTGCGAAGTGCCCATCACGGCGAGCATCCTGGAGACCGCGGCGGCGCACCCGGAGCGCCTCGCGCTCGCGGGCGACGGCGAGGCGCTCGGCTACGCCGCGCTCGTCGAGGACTCCCGCCGCGTCTTCGCCGTCGTCGACGCGCTCCATGCCGAGAGCGGCGAGCGCGCGCCGCGCCCCGCCGCCGAGACCCGCGGTATCCCGATCACGGCGGTGAGCGTGCGCTCGGCGTTCCACACGGCGCGCATCCTCGCCGGGCTCTCCGGCTACCGCGCGGTCTCCGCGACCCTCGATCCGCGCTGGCCGCTGCAGCACCGCGTGCGCGTCGTGCTCGCCACGGGGATCGGGGTCGTGATCGCCGACGATCCGGCCCTCGCCGATGCGCTCGCCGCCGCGGGCTGGGGCGGGCGGATCCTCGGGCTGGACGAGTTCCGCGCGCGGGAGCGCACGGCGGTCCCGGCGGCCCCGCCGTGCGTGCGCGCGCCCGACGAGGCGTTCCTGCTGCTCTTCTCCTCGGGAACGACGAGCGATCCCAAGGCGTTCCTCAAGACCCGCGCCCAGTACCGGGCGAACCTGGCCGTCTCGAGTGCGCACCTCGAGCCCGGCCCCGGCGTGGTGACCCTCGCCCCGGGGCCGGTCTCCTACAGCCTCACCCTGTACGCCGTGATCGAATGCCTCGGCACGGGAGGGGCCGCGCACCTGGCCGACGCCTTCTCGCCGTTCGCGCTCGCGGCGCGGATCGCGGAGGCGGGCGTCAGCCGCGTCGTCGCGGTGCCCGCGGTCGTGCAGGCGATCGCCGACGCGGCACGCCGCGATCCGGCGGCCTGCGCGACGCTCGACCTCGTCGTCACCGGCGGCGCCCACCTCTCCGCGGCGCTCCGCGACGCCCTGGCGCAGGCGCTGCCGGCGGTCCGGCTCATCAGCTACTACGGCGCCGCCGAGATCGGCTTCATCGGCGACAGCCGCGGCGGCGACGGCTCCCGCATCGCCGTCTACCCCGGCATCGGCGCGGCGATCCGCGACGCCGCGGGCGCAGCCCTGCCCGACGGGGAGATCGGAACGCTCTGGATCAGCGCCGACGCCTGCTCGGACGGCTACCTCGCCGGCACGAGTCCGACGCAGCTGCGCGGCCCGGACGGCTGGGCCAGCGTGGGGGACCAGGGGCGCCTCATCGGCGGCGAACTCGAGCTCCTCGGCCGTGCGGGCGACATCGCGGTGACCGGCGGGCACAAGGTCGCGCTGCCCGAGGTCGAGCGGGCCTTCGCTGGCATGCCGGGCATCGGCGAGGCCTGCGCCGTCGCGCTGCCCCACGCGCGGCTGGGCAGCGTCGTGGCGCTCGTCGTCGAGGAGGCTCCGGACGCGGCGTCCTCGCCGTCGACCCGCACGGATCCCTCGACCCGCGCGGATCACTCGACCCGCGCGGATCCATCGATCCGCGCGGCGCTCGCGGCCCGCGCCGCCGAGCGCCTCGCCCCGCAGTTCGTGCCGCGCCGCTGGTATCGCATCGCCCGGCTGCCCCGCACGGTCGGCGGGAAGATCCGCCGCGGCGAGACCGCCGAGGCGATCGCCGACGGACGGGCGGTGCGCCTGTGAGCGGGGGCGGGCGCGGCCCCGAGCGCGTCGCGATCACCGGGATGGGCGCCGTGACCGCGAGCGGCATCGGCGCTCCGGCGCTCTGGGACGCGGTGGTCGCCGGGCGCAGCGCGATCACGGCGCTGGACGGCGCTGCCTTCGCGGAGCTCCCCGTGCGCATCGGCGGACGGGTCCGCGACTTCGACGCGTCGCGCGTGCTGACGCCGGCTCAGGCGCGGCGCCTGAGCCCCGTCGTGCAGTGGGCGATCGCCACCGCCGACGAGGCGCTCGGCGACGCCCTCGGCACGGCCCTCGACGGCGCGACGGCCGCGGTCGCCGAGCCGCCGTTCCCGCTGCCGTGGTCGCCGCGGCGGACCGCCGTCATCGTCGCGACCGGCTCGGGACCGGTCGACGCCATGCAGGCCGCGACGCGCGCGCTCGACGCCCGCGGTCCGCGCGCCGTGCCGCTCGCGCTCGCGATGCACGGGGCGCCGGACGCCGCGGCGGCGCTCATCAGCCAGCGGCACGGCCTCCACGGCGCGGCCCAGGCCGTCTCCGCCACCTGCGCGAGCGGCGGCGTCGCCCTCGGCGAGGGGCTCAGGCGAATCCGCCACGGCTACGCCGATGCCGTGCTCGTGGTCGGCGCGGAGGACTGCCTCGGACCCGTCAACCTCGCGGCGAACGCGAACCTGCGGGCGCTCGCCACGGGCTACGAGGCGCATCCCGAGGCGGCGTGCCGCCCGTTCGACCGGGGCCGCGGCGGCTTCGTGATGTCGCAGGGCGCCGCCGCGATCCTCCTCGAGTCCGCCTCGGCGGCCCGCGCGCGCGGCGCCGTCGTGCTCGCGGAGCTCGCGGGCTTCGGCGCATCGAGCGACGCGCACCACGCCACCGCCCCCGAGCCCGGGGGACGCGGCGCGGCCGAGGCCGTCGCGGAAGCGCTCGCCGACGCGGGCATCGACGCCGCTGCCGGAGCCGACGCCGCTGCCGGAGCCGCTGCCAGTGCTGGCGCCGCTGCCGCTGTCGGAGCCGCTGTCGGTGCCGGCGCCGCAGTCGGGATCGACGCGATCAACGCCCACGGCACCGGCACGCCGGCGGGGGACGCGGCGGAGCTCGCCGCGTTCGCCCGCGTCTTCGGGGACGCGGCGCGGCGCATTCCGATCAGCGCGACGAAATCGGTCACCGGGCATCTGCTCGGCGCTTCCGGCGTCGCCGAGGCCATCATCGCCGTGCAGTCGCTGCGCACCGGGATGCTGCCGCCGACCCGCAACCTCGACGACCCCGAGTTCCCGGAGTGGGACATCGTGGCGGGCGCGGCGCGGCGCGCGCCGATCCGCACCGCGCTGTCCACCTCCTTCGGCTTCGGCGGGCACAACGCCGCGCTCGTGCTGCGGCGCGCCGATCCGGCGAACGGCCTGAGCTGATCCCGACCCCGACCCCGACCCCGACCCCGATCCCGACCGAGAGCAGGAGACCCGCCATGACCGACCGCGAGACCCGGCACGCGGAGCTCGCCGCGCGCTACCTCCCCGATGCGCTGCTCGAGCGATTCCGCGGGCGCGCCGCAGAGACCGACCGCGAGAACGGCTTCTTCGATGAGGACCTCGCCGAGCTGCGCGGGGCGGGCTACCTCGCGCTCTTCGTCCCCGAGGCGCACGGCGGGCCCGGACTCACCCTCCACGAGGTCTCGCGGCTGCAGCAGCGGCTCGCCGGAGCCGCCCCGGCGACCGCCCTCGGCGTCAACATGCATCTCATGTGCACCGGGGTGGCCCGCGCCATGTCGGAGCGCGGCGACCGCACCCTCGAGCAGGTCTTCGCCGAGACGCTCGCGGGCGAGATCTTCGCCTTCGGCATCAGCGAGCCGGGCAACGACTGGGTGCTGCAGGGATCGACGACGGCGGCCGTACCCGAGCCGGACGGCGGGTACCGGCTCAGCGGCGTGAAGATCTTCACTTCGCTGTCGCCGGTCTGGACCCGCCTCATCGCGCACGGCCTGGACGCGAGCGACCCGGAGGACCCCCGACTCGTCTACGGCTTCGTGGAGCGGGCGGAGGCCGGCATCGGGGTCTCGGATCGCTGGGAGGTGCTCGGCATGCGCGCCTCCCAGAGCCGCGCGACGACGCTCGAGGCGGTGCGGATGCGGCCGGAGCGGGTCGTCAGGATCCTGCCGCCCGGGCGCGTGCCCGATCTGCTCACCTTCGCCATCACGAGCCAGTTCCAGCTGCTCGTCGCCTCCGTCTACGCGGGCGTGGCCCGCCGCGCCCTCGACGTGGCCGCCGCGGGGCTGCGCCGGCGGCGCTCGGCGAAGAGCGGCGGGTCCCTCGCCGAGGTCGCCGAGTACCGCACGCGCCTGGGCGACGCCTACGCGGAGTACCTCGCGGTGCCGGCGCAGCTCGACGCGACGACGCGCGACTTCGACGAGCGCATCGATCACGGGGCGTCGTGGCCGCCCCGTCTCGTCAGCGCGCGGCTGAACGCCTCGCGCGCGGCGCGGCGCGCGGCGGAGGTCGCGCTCGTGTGCGCCGGCGGCGCGGGCTACGACGCGGAGCACGAGGCGAGCCGGCTGCTCAGAGATGCGACGGCGGGGCTCTTCCACCCGCCGAGTGCGGACGCCGCCCGCCCGATGTTCGCGGCGGCGCTGCTCGACGACTGAACCGGGCCGATCGGATCGGGCAGGGGCGTGGTCTCCGGGGGCCTCGGAGGGCCCGGAAGAAGGTGACCGCGGACGCCGTTGTCGGCGGTCACAGGACACGTTAGCCCGTCCTCGGCGACTTGTGAACCCCCCGGGCTGCCCGCCGCGCGGGGATGCGGGCCTCAGCCGTCGCGGACCGCGAGGATCGCCCCGTGCGGTCGCGCCCCGGGATCGTGCCGCGTCTCGACGCGGGCGACCGTGAACCCGGCGGCCGCGAGCTCGGTCGTCAGCAGCTGCGGCGGCCAGAAATAGGCGGTCGCGACCGCGTGGTCGAAGGGGGCGAGCTCGGAGCCGGCGAAGAAGCCGAGCGCGAGGCCGCCGCCGCGTCGGAGGACCCGCGCGAATTCCGCGAGCGGCGCGGCGATGTGCTCGGGCGGCGTATGGATGAGGGAGTACCAGGCCAGGACGCCGCCGATCGAGGCGTCCCTGCCGCCGAGGCGTTCGGCGGCGCCGAGCCGGAAGCGCACGCCCGGGGCGTCGGAGCGGGCGCGCGCCAGGAACTCCGGCGAGGGATCGACGCCCCGGGCGTCCGCACCGAGCTCGGCGAGGTACCGCGTCCACTGGCCGGGGCCGCAGCCCACGTCGAGCAGCGGGCCCGCGATGCCCAGCGCCCACTCGCGCACGAGCGCGAGGTCGGGCTCCGCGACGTGCCCGATCCGCCCCACCGCGGCGATGTACTCGTCGGCGCGCGCGCCGTAGGCGCCGGCCGTCCGGGCGGTGGCGGCGTCGAGGTCCGCCGATCCGCGGTCGTTCCGCTCCGCCATCCGCGCCCTCTCGATCCGTCGCCGCGTCGCGCGGAATGCCGCGCCTCCCCGATCGCTTCCGGGGTCGGGCGCGGCGTCGATGCTAGCGTATCCCTGGACCGAAGACCGACACATGGGCTGGGGGAGTATGCGGAAGCGGATGAGGGGATCGACGAGGCGCGTCCTGAGCGCGATCGGCGCCTGCGCCTTCGCGGCCGGGATCCTGGTCGCCGCGCCGATCGGAGCGGCCCCCGCGCAGGCGCTCGATCTGCCGACCTGGGACGACGTGCAGCAGGCGAAGCAGAACCAGTCGGCGGCCTCCGCGAAGGTGAAGGAGATTGAGCAGCTCATCGCGGACGGCGAGGTGGAGCTGGACCGGCTCCGGAACCTCCACTCCACCACCATCGAGGAGCTGCACGCCGCGGAGGACGCGCTTGCGCGCGCCTCGGAGAAGGCCGCGACCCTCGAGACGCAGGCCGAGGCGAGCCGTGCGGAGGCGGACGACGCGGCTGACCGCGCCGGCGCCCTCGTCGCGCAGATGTACCGCTCGGGAGGCGTCGACCGCAGTCTCGAGCTCTTCCTCGACTCCGACGGCAGCACCGCGGACGCGCTGCTGGACCGCATGGCGTCGATGTCGAAGGCCACCGAGCGCAACACGCAGCTCTCCCAGGAGGCGGAGCAGGCGGCGAACACCGCGGACACGCTCACCCAGCAGGCCGAGGCGGCCGCCGCCGAGCGCGAGGTGCTCCGCCAGGAGCAGCAGCAGAAGGAGCAGGAGGCAGCCGCGGCCGTCTCCACGCAGGGCGAGAAGGTCCAGGAGCAGGAGGAGCAGCAGCGCGATCTCGCGGTGAAGCTCGAGGCGCTCAAGGACACCACGACGAAGACGGTCGAGGGATATCAGGAGCGGCTCCGCATCGAGGAGGAGCAGCGCCGCGCCGAGGAGGAGCGCCGGCGCAAGGAGGCCGAGGAGGCCGAGCGTCTCGCCCGCGAGGCCGGGAACGGCGGCGGAGGCGGCGGCGGTGGCGGCACCGATCCCGGCTCCGGCGGAGGCGGAGGCGGCGGTGGCGTCGGCGGCGGCGGGAACGGCTGGACGCTGCCGACCTCTGGGTACTGGGTCTCCGAGGGATTCCGCCCGCCGGGGCGCCCCGACCACACCGGCATCGACCTCGCCGCCGGGTGCGGCACACCGATCTACGCCGCGGGCTCCGGCACGGTCGCCCTCACCTACTGGGACGGCGGCGGCGGCGGCAACATGGTCAGCGTCAACCACCCCAACGGCTGGCAGACCCGCTACGCGCACATGATGAGCTGGGCGATCGTCGTGCCCGGGCAGGCCGTGTACGCCGGCCAGATCCTCGGCTACGTGGGGACCACCGGCGCGAGCTCCGGCTGCCACCTGCACTTCGAGATGCGCCCCAACCAGGACAACGGCTGGTACGACTTCGTGAACCCCGCGGACTACATCTACTTCTGACGCGCGCCGCGGGGCCGGAACGCGGGAACGCCGCAGGGCCGGAACGCCGCAGGGCCCGGGATCGCGATGATCCCGGGCCCTGCGCCGTCGCGTGCCGAGGCGGGTTCCGCGGCTCGGCACTGCTCGGCGAGGCGCGTTCCGCGGCTCAGTGCTGCTCGGCGAGGCGCTGCTGCGCCTCGATGATGAGCTGCTCCGCGTCGGCGGCCGAGCCCCAGGCGTCGACCTTGACCCACTTGCCGGGCTCGAGGTCCTTGTAGTGCTCGAAGAAGTGCTCGATCTCCTTGCGCGTGTACTCCGGGATGTCGGCGACGTCCTGGATGTGCGCCCAGCGCGGATCCTTGTGCTGCACCGCGATGACCTTGTCGTCGCCGCCGGCCTCGTCGCTCATCTTCAGCACGCCGACCGGGCGCACCTTCACGCCGACGCCGGGGAAGACGGGGTAGTCGAGCAGCACGAGCACGTCGAGCGGATCCCCGTCCTCGCCGAGGGTCTCCTCGAAGAAGCCGTAGTCCGTCGGGTAGACGAAGCCGGTGTAGAGCACGCGGTCGAGGTACACCCGACCGGTCTCGTGATCCACCTCGTACTTGTTGCGGCTCCCCTTGGGGATCTCGATGACGGCGTCGAATGCTGCGGCCATGTGCGCTCCTTGCGTGCGTTCTGCGGTTGATGCGGCCGGTGCTCCGGCCGCGGGTGCGGGATCAAGGCTACCCGACCCCCGTGCGCGGGAACCGGGCGCCGGGCGCGGGAACCGGGGGCCGGGGGCCGGCGCCGCATCCGCGCCGCAGCCCGGTTCCGTTCCCGCCGCGCTCGGTCCCCGCCGCGCTCGGTCCCCGCCGCGCCCCGGCCGCATCCCCGGGGTGCGGCGGGTA
Source organism: Leucobacter allii (assembly GCF_022919155.1). NCBI lineage: Bacteria > Bacillati > Actinomycetota > Actinomycetes > Micrococcales > Microbacteriaceae > Leucobacter > Leucobacter allii. The sequence continues at coordinate 2,441,422 of NZ_CP095045.1, read as the reverse complement.
ACGTTGAGACATGGGCGAGACGGCGGACGCGGGAGCATGATCCAGCGCGCACTGCTCGATACGCGCCGCGCCGTGCGGAACGCGCTGCGCCACGCCGCGCTGCCGGGTACCGCCGCGCTGTCCGGTACCGCCGCGCTGTCCGGAACCGCCGACCCCTCCGGAACCGCCGAGCCGCCGGGCGGCGTCCGCCCAGGTGTGGCCGCGCCGGCGCCGCGGCCGCTCGTGCTCGTCGCGCTCTCGGGCGGTGCCGACTCGCTCGCCCTCGCCGCCGCCGTCGCGCACGAGGCGCCGCGCCTCGGACTCTCGGCGGGCGCCGTGATCGTCGATCACGGGCTGCAGCGGGACGCGGCCGCCGTCGCGGGCACGGCGGCCGACCTCGCCCGCGGGCTCGGGCTCGCCCCCGTCCGGCTCGTCGGCGTCCGGGTGACGGACGACGGCGACGGGCCGGAGGCCGCCGCGCGCGCCGCGCGCTACGACGCGCTCGCCCGGACCGCCGAGGCGGAGCGCGCCGCGGCGATCCTCACCGCCCACACCCGCGACGACCAGGCCGAGCAGGTGCTCCTCGGACTCGCCCGCGGCTCGGGCAGCCGCAGCCTCGCCGGGATCCCGCCGGCGCGGGAGCTCGCCCCGGGGGTGGCGATCCTGCGCCCCTTTCTCGCCGCGGACCCCGCCATCACCCGAGCGGTCACCGAGGCGGCCTGCGCGGAGCAGGGGCTCGCGTTCTGGCGGGACCCCCACAACGCCGACCCCGCGTACGCGCGCGCCCGGGTGCGCACCCGGGTGCTGCCGGTGCTCGAGCGCGAGCTCGGTCCCGGAGTCGCGGCGGCGCTCGCTCGCAGCGCCGACCTCGCCCGCGAGGACGCCGAGGCCTTCGACGTGATGGTCGAGGAGCAGATCGAGGAGATCGTCGAACCCGCGGAGGCGGGCATCGCGGTCTCGGCGGCGGCGCTCGCGGCGAACCCCGCCGCACTCAGGCACCGCATCATCCGCCGCGTCGCGGAGGCCGAGTTCGGGATCGGACTCGGCCGGGAGCACACGCTGGCGATCGCCGCCCTCGTCACCGCCTGGCGCGGTCAGGGCCCCCTCCACGTGCCCGGGATCCTCGTGACCCGGGATCGCGGGCGCATCGTGTTCACGGGTGCGCCGGGGGCCCGCTCCGGGATGGAAGAATAGACGCATGGATGCCAAACATCTGGGTGATGACCTGTCCGTCGTACTGCACACCGAGGCCGAGCTGCACGCGCGCCTCGCCGAGATGGCCCGCGAGATCGAGGCCGACTACGCCGACGCGCCCCCGCTCCTCGTGGGCGTGCTCAAGGGGGCCGTCATGGTGATGGCGGATCTCGCGCGGGAACTGCGCTTCCATGCGCAGATGGACTGGATGGCCGTCTCCTCCTACGGCGCGAGCACGAAGTCGAGCGGCGTCGTCAAGATCCTCAAGGATCTCGACGCCGACATCACCGGCCGCGACGTGCTGATCGTGGAGGACATCATCGATTCGGGGCTCACCCTCTCCTGGCTCAAGGAGAACCTCGAGAGCCGCGGGGCGAAGTCGGTGCGCATCTGCACGATGCTCCGCAAGCCCGAGGCGCTCAAGGTCGAGGTCGACGTCGCATACGTCGGCTTCGACATCCCCGTCGAGTTCGTGGTCGGCTACGGTCTCGACTACGCCGAGGACTACCGCAATCTGCGCGACGTGGCGGTGCTCGCGCCGCACGTCTACGGCGGGGAGTAGCCCGGCGGAATCCGCCGTGAGCGTACAGGCCCCGTCCGCTCAGTCCGGTGACAGGGGTATTGACTACGCTGGTGGTCGCCGGTCCTCCCCGGCCCGCCCGTCTCGAAAGGCCCCGACTTGGCAGAGAACGCTCCGAAGAGCACCTCGAAGAACCGCAAGCTGTTCCGCGGCCCGCTGCTCTACCTGATCCTCGCGCCGCTCATCGTGCTGCTCGGGTGGTCGCTGCTCGCCGGGGGCAACACCCGGGAGGTGCAAACCGACCGCGGGCTCGAGCTGATCGCCGACGGCAAGGTCAAGCAGGCCGAGATCGTGGACGGCGACCAGCGCGTCAACCTCACGCTCTCCAAGGTCGACACGAAGACGGGCACCGACCAGGTCTTCTTCTACTACGTCTCGCAGCGCGGCACCGACGTGGTCGAGGCGGTCAACGAGGCGGATCTCAAGGACGGCTTCACCGATGCCGTGCCGCAGACGAATCCGCTGTGGTCGCTGCTCGGCTTCCTGCTGCCCATGCTGCTCGTCGGCCTCCTCATCTGGTGGATGCTCTCCTCGATGCAGGGCGGCGGGCGCGGCGTCATGCAGTTCGGCAAGTCCAAGGCGAAGCTCGTCTCGAAGGAGACCCCGCAGGTCACCTTCGCCGACGTGGCGGGCGCTGATGAGGCCGTCGAGGAGCTGCACGAGATCAAGGACTTTCTGCAGGACGCGACGCGCTTCCAGGCGGTCGGCGCCCGGATCCCGAAGGGCGTGCTGCTCTACGGCCCGCCCGGCACCGGCAAGACGCTGCTCGCCCGCGCGGTCGCGGGCGAGGCCGGAGTGCCGTTCTACTCGATCTCCGGCTCGGACTTCGTGGAGATGTTCGTCGGTGTCGGCGCGAGCCGCGTCCGCGACCTCTTCAAGGAGGCGAAGGCGAACGCGCCCGCCATCATCTTCGTCGACGAGATCGACGCGGTCGGCCAGCGCCGGGGGCAGGGCATGGGCGGCGGCCACGACGAGCGCGAGCAGACGCTCAACCAGCTGCTCGTCGAGATGGACGGCTTCGACCCGAAGACCAACGTGATCATGATCGCGGCGACCAACCGCCCCGACATGCTCGATCCGGCGCTGCTGCGCCCGGGCCGCTTCGACCGCCAGATCGGGGTCGATGCGCCGGACATGCCCGGGCGGCTCAAGATCCTGCAGGTGCACGCGAAGGGCAAGCCGCTCTCCCAGAACGTCGACCTCGACGTCGTGGCGCGCAAGACGCCCGGCTTCTCCGGCGCCGATCTCGCGAACGTGCTCAACGAGGCCGCGCTGCTGACGGCGCGCTCGAACGCGCAGCTCATCGACAACCGCGCCCTCGACGAGGCCATCGACCGCGTGATCGCGGGGCCGCAGCGCCGCACGCGCGTGATGAAGGACCGCGAGAAGCTCATCACCGCGTACCACGAGGGCGGCCACGCGCTCGTGGCCGCGGCGCTCAACCACACGGATCCCGTGACGAAGATCACCATCCTGCCCCGCGGCCGCGCCCTCGGGTACACGATGGTGATCCCGCTGGAGGACAAGTACTCGGTGACGCGCAACGAGTTGCAGGATCAGCTCGCCTACGCGCTCGGCGGCCGCGTCGCGGAGGAGCTCGTCTTCCACGATCCGACGACCGGCGCGGGCAACGACATCGAGAAGGCGACGGGCACGGCGCGCAAGATGGTGACGGAGTACGGGATGTCCGCGACCGTCGGGCCGGTGAAGCTCGGCCAGGGGCAGCCCGGCGCGTTCATGGGGGAGTTCGGCCAGAACCGCGACTACTCCGAGGGCGTCGCCGAGACGATCGACGTCGAGGTGCGCGCGCTGCTCGAGCAGGCCCACAACGAGGCCTACGAGGTGCTCGTGCAGAACCGCGACATCCTCGACGCCCTCGCCCGCGAGCTGCTCGAGAAGGAGACGCTCGACCACATCCAGATCGCGCGCATCTTCACGCACGTGCAGAAGCTGCCCGAGCGCCCCACCTGGCTCTCGCACGACGCCCGGCCGGTCTCGGATCGCCCGCCGATCGAGGTGCCCGCCGCGGTGCGGACGGACGACCGGGTCGCCGCGAACGACGAGGGCGCGGTGCCCGCGGGCCCGGCCGGGGCTGCGGATCCCGCGGGACCGGCTGCGCAGGCGCCGCCCGCCGCGCCCGCCGTTCCCGGCGTCCCCGCCGACGCGGGCGCCGTCGCCGATTCCGGCGCCCCCGCGGCGCCGCACGGCGACCGTACCGACCCCGCAGCGCCCGCCGAGCCGTCGGCCTCCGCCGGCTCCACGGCGCCGACGCCCCCGACGGACCCCGGTGCCTCCTCGCCGGGGTCGAGCGAGGAGCCGCCGCGGAACCTCGGCGTCCGGCCCGGCGACGCGGACGAATCCCGGTAGCCGCCATGGGGGCCACGGTGGATCGGGAACGCATCGCCGCGGCGGTGCGCGAACTGCTCGGCGCGATCGGCTCCGACCCCGACAGCCGGGAGCTCGCGAGCACCCCGTTCCGGGTCGCCGACGCCTATGCCGAGTTCTTCGCGGGGGTGGGACAGGATCCCGCGGTGCTCCTCTCCGATGCGATCCCGGTCGGCGAGGACACGGGGGAGCTCGTGCTCGTCCGCGACGTCGAGCTCCGCTCCGTCTGCGAGCATCATCTGCTGCCCTTCCGCGGGCGCGCCCATGTCGCCTACCGGCCGGGCGCCCGCGTGGTCGGCCTCAGCGCCATCCCACGCGTGGTCGAGGTGCTCGCGGCGCGGCCGCAGATGCAGGAGCGGCTCGGTGAGCAGATCGCCCAGGTGCTCGAGGACGGGCTGGCGCCGCGGGGCGTGCTCGTCGTGCTCGAGGCGAGCCACGGCTGCGTGGCCGATCGCGGCGTCCGCCAGACCGAGGCGCTGGCCGTGACCGTCGCCTCGCGCGGCGAGCTCGCGGAGGACGCCGCGCAGACCGGCGTCTTCGCGCTCATCGGAGAGCGGCGCGGGGGCGGGCATCGTGACCGCGGCGGAGCTCGACGCGCTCGATCCGGTCGGAGCAGCGCGCGGCGCGCGCACGCGCGTCATGGGCGTGCTCAACGTGACCCCCGACTCGTTCAGCGACGGCGGCCGCTACGCGATCGCCGCGACCGCGATCAGCCGCGGACGCGAACTCGTCGCACAGGGCGCCGGCATCGTCGACGTCGGCGGCGAATCGACGCGTCCCGGGGCCGATCCCGTGGCTCCCGAGGAGGAGCAGCGGCGCGTGCTCCCGGTGATCCAGGCACTGGCGGCCGAGGGTATCGCCGTGTCCCTCGACACGATCCACGCCTCCACCGCCGCGGCCGGGGTCGCGGCGGGCGCCCGGTACCTCAACGACGTCTCCGGAGGACTGCACGATCCCGACATGCTCCGCGTCGCAGCGGAGGCGAGTCGCGAGCGGGGGGTCGGCTTCATCATCGGCCACTGGCGGGGCGTGCCGGACCCGGCGCATCGGCGTTCGGACTACCGCGACGTGGTCGCCGAGGTCGGTGACGCGCTGGAGGGGCTCGCGGCTGCCGCGGTCGCGGCGGGCGTCGATCCGGGCGGCATCGTGCTCGACCCGGGACTCGGCTTCGACAAGACCGGAGCGCAGGGCTGGGAGCTGCTCGCGGGGCTCGACGCGCTCGCGGCGCGCGGATACCCCGTGCTCGTCGGCGCTTCGCGCAAGCGCATGCTCGCCGATGCCCTGGCCGGGCTGCCGGAGCGCGTGCGCGCCGGCCGCGGGCTGGCCCCCGGGGTGCACGAGCGGGATCTCGCCACCGCCGTGGTGAGCGCGCTCGCGGCGCGGGCCGGGGCCTGGGGCGTGCGCGTGCACGACGTGGCCGGTACGCTGCAGGCGCTCGCGATCGAGGCGGCGTGGGGGGCGGGCGCGGCCCGGACTCCACGAGCGTCTGCGGCGGGATCCGGGGCCGGGGGATCCGGGCCCGCCTCGCCAGATGCGGCTGCGGTGCCCAGTGCGGCGGCGTCTCCGAGTGCGGCCGCGGTGCCCGGTGCGCCTGTGGCGGCCGGTGCGCCTGCGGCGTCGGTCGCGCCAGCTTTGCCGGGCACGCCAGCATCGCCGGGTGCGCCCGACGCGCCGGCCGTCCCCGCCGCTCCTGTCGCGCCGGCCTCACCGGCCGTCCCGGCGGATCGGATCGCGCTGACCGGCCTCGAGGTGTTCGCCCACCACGGAGTCTTCGATTTCGAACGGGAGCGCGGGCAGCGCTTCCTGATCGACGTGGAACTCGCCGTCGATCTCGCCGTTGCCGCTGCGGGTGACGCGCTCGAGCGCACGGTGCACTACGGGGAGCTCGCCGAGGCCGTCGTGGCCGGGGTCGAGCGCGATCCCGTCGACCTCATCGAGACGGTGGCGGAGCGCGTCGCCGAGATCGCGCTCGGCTTCCCCGGCGTCGTCTCGACGCGCGTCACGGTGCACAAGCCCGAGGCGCCCATCGATGCCGTGTTCGCCGACGTCGCCGTGACGGTCGTGCGCTCGGCGGGGGGCGACGCGTGATCGCCCAGCTCGTCCCCGTGCTGCTCGCCTTCGGGGCGAACCTCGGCGATCGCGGAGAGACCATCCGCGCGGCGCAGCGCGAGCTGGCCGCAGCCCCGGGAATCCGCGAGTTCGCGGCGTCGCCGCTGCGCGAGACCATCGCGCTCACGGCTTCGGGCCCGGATCCCGAGGCTCCTCGCTACCTCAACGGGGTCGCCCGAGCCGCGACGACGCTCACCCCGCACGCGCTGCTCGATCTCCTGCAGGAGGTCGAAGCGGTGCACGGGCGCGTGCGCGACGTGCACTGGGGCGACCGCACGCTCGACATCGACCTGATCCTGTACGGCGGTCGCGTGGTGCAGGACGAACGGCTCACCGTGCCGCATCCGCGGGCGCACGAGCGGGATTTCGTGCTCGCCCCGTGGCTGGCGCTCGAGCCCGATGCCGTGCTCATGGGGCACGGGCGAGTGGCGGAGCTCCTCGCCCGCGTCGGCGACACCACGCGGCCGTTCGACGAGAATGCCGATGGCGCGGTCGTGGGTGCCGAGCGTGCCGACGGTGAGAGTGACGTCGCGGGCGCCGGGGACGTTGCGCGCGCCGAGGGTGCCGAGGGTGCCGATGCGTAGGCTCGAGCGGAGCAACCCGCTCGCCGCGGTCGCGGCCGCCGCGATGGGCGCCGCGATCGGGCTCCTCGTGCAGTTCGCGCTGTCGAGTCGGGGGGCGGCGCCCTTCGTGCCGCCCTACTCGCTGCCGATCACGCTCGTGCTCATCGGTGCGGTGCTGCTTGGATTTGCGATCCGGTTGCGGCGCACGCTCGCGGGGCGGACGGGTCGCGTCAACCCGTTCCAGGCGGTCCGGCTGCTGGCGGCGGCGCGGGCTGGGCAGCTCGTCGGCGCCCTGCTCGGCGGATTCGGCGCGGGGCTCGCGCTCTCCCTGCTGGGGCGGAGCATTCCCGCACCCGTGGCGACGTGGCTACCCATGCTCATCGTGTGTGGAGCCGGCGCCGTGCTCGTCGCGTGCGCCGCATACGCGGAGCACGCCTGCCGCATCCCTCCCGATGACGAGGACGGCGGTGCGGGCGAGGGGGAGACGGACCCTGGGCGAGGTCCGGTCGACCAGGCGGCCTACCGGAAGCCCTGAACCGCGCCCCTGGGCGAACGCATGCGCCCGCCCGGTGCCGATCACGCACAGGAGGGGACCGAGACGCGCGGTCGGGGTCGCGGGAGCCAGTGCGGTCGCCGTCGTCGTGCGAACGCGGTGCGGGAGCCGCGGAGACACCGGGTCGCCGTGCACACCTGGTGCGGGAGCAACAGGGTCACCGGGTCCGAGAGCGAGCGTGTCACGGTGTCACGGTGTCACGGTGTCACAGGATCACAGGATCACAGGATCACAGGATCACAGGATCACAGGATCACAGGATCACAGGATCACAGGGTCGCCGCATGAGCGCGGTGCGGGAGCCGTCGGGTAGCGGGTCGAGCGCGGCACGGGGTCGCGGGTCGAGGGTTACGCGCTCCGGGCGAGCCCCGGGGGTCGAAGCGGGGATCTGACTCGATGCCACCGGCGCCTCGGATCCGTCCAGTACGGCGGGCGGACCTCGGGGATCCCGTCGTGCATGCGCACCTCCCACCCGGAAGAGCCGAGACTGCGGTGGTGGTGCCAGCAGAGCAGCACGCCGTTGTCCGTGTGCGTCGGCCCTCCGGCGGCGTGCTCGGCCACGTGGTGCACCTCGCACCAGGCGGCGGCGACCGTGCACCCGGGGATGACGCATCCGCCGTCGCGCACCGTGATCGCCCGCCGTTGATGAGCGGAGAAGATGCGCTGGGGCGAGTCCAGGCCGATGATCCGGCCCGTCGTGTCCTGCGTCACCCGCTGCACTGCGCCCGCGCATGCGGCGTGCCGCACCGTGCTGATCGGCACGGGCAGGGGCGCCCCGTCGGGGCCGTGCACCCAGCCCGCGCCGTCCCCGCTCGAGAGCTCCTCCGCCGTGACCTGCACGAGCACGGTGACGGGAGCGCCGCCGAGCTGCGGGGTCTCGGCCTGCTTCGCCGCCGCCGCGAGCAATGTCGCGAGGGCGTCGTGCCGGCGCTGATCCGCCGTCCGGGGGTCGGTCGGTGTCAACGCGTCGGCGTCGAGGACGGCGTCGTCGCGGCGCTCCGCGGTCCCGCCATGCGCGGCCTCGCCTGGTTCTGCCCCGGTGCCCGCCGTGGGCGAGGCGGCCTCGACGGGGGCGAAGCGGGGACGCCGCGAGGCCTGCGGGGCGTTGATCGCATCGCAGAGCCTGCCGAGCAGCGCTGCGGTCTCCGCGAGCAGCGCGCCGTGGAGAGGGACGAGCCCACGGCGCTCGCGACCGAAGCGGAGCCCGCGTTTGAGCTCCGCCACGGTCTCGCCGGGACTCTCGCCGTCCTGATCCAGGAACGAGCCCCAGACGCGGGCGACCGTCCGCATGCTGTCGTCGTGCAGGGGGAGCTCGCCGCCGTCGCCGGTCGCCGCCGCCACCATCTCGCGTTCGGCGACCGCCAGATGCTCGGGGTCGGCTGCGAGCTCGGTGCGTGCGAGGACGCCGGTGACGAGATCCGTGCACTCGAGGGAGAGGCGGCCCTCGGCGAAGGCGCGCGCGGCGCATTCGTTCACGGGGTCGAGTCGTTCGCCGATGATGCCGAGGCGCGGAGCCACCCGGTCCGCGACGCGCAGGCGCCGGGACAGCGTCCGTGCGGACGCGGCGGTCGTGTGCTGCAGCAGCTCGATCGTTCCGCGACAGCCGCGCCGACGGGCGAGCGACTCTGCCCCGAGGCCGGGGGCGCTCGCCGCTCTCACGAGGTGCGCAAGACGGACCTGCGCAGCTTCGACCCGACGCGACAGGCTCTCGACCTCGGCGACCGCCGCGAGCAACTCGTCATCCGACGGGGACTCCGGAAGATCCGACATCGCCGCATCGAAGCTCGCGATCGCCAGACGGAACCCGGGCGCACCGGCGACATCGCCCGCCGGAGGGTCCTCCGGATCGACCACCGCGCACCCCTCCGACAGCCCGGCCGGAATGGCCGTTCGGAGGTCGAGCTCGGGGTTCGGGTCCATGCTCTATTCTCTCACATTCGGGGCGAAATATCGAAGATATGTTCGAATGAAATGCGCGCCGTTGCGTGGTCCGGATCGTGTGCCGGATCCCGCGCCGGACCGTCTGCCCTCACAGCGCCGAGAACGCTCCCGGCCCGCGCGGACGCGAGCACGCGCCGGAGTGCACGCGGGCACGCGCCGGAGCGCCCGCTGCCGCCCGGCCCCGCTGTCGCCCGCTGCCGCACCGGGGGGGCGGTGCACCGCGACGCCGTGCGACTCGAGCGCATCGGCCTGCGCCGCACGCGGGAACGCGGGCGCATCATGGTTCGGAGAGCGCTGAGCCCGAGGCGCGGCCGCCGGTCACTCACGGACATGAGGCGGGGCTCCAGCCGACGCGGCGCGAGGGGCGGGCGTCGGACGTACCTCCTATGCTGGAGGCGTGAACGAGGAAGCGAAGAACGCCCCGGCGCCGTCGAGCGAGTCCGCCGTCCCCCCGAACGACGTCCCGGCCTGGCAGCGGGTGTCCTCCGCCTACGCCTGGGCGGATCTGGCGATCAACCTGCTCCTGGTGCTCGCGGTCGTCGCCGCACTCGTGATCGTGCTCGTCGCCACCTCCGGCGACGCTCCGCTGCCGCCGCGCATCATCCTCCCGATCGTGGCTGCGGCGCTGCTCGTCAATGCCCTGTTCGCCTTCCGGCGCGTCCGCGCGATCGGCTACATCCTCCGCGAGGACGATCTGCTCTTCCGGCGCGGGATCATGTTCGAGCGGATCGTCGCCGTGCCGTACGGACGACTGCAGCTCGTGGACATCACGCGGGGGCCGCTGCTGCGCGCCCTCGGCCTTGCGACGCTCAAGTTCGTGACGGCCTCCGCCGCGACCGGGGTGCAGCTGCCCGGTCTGCGCAACGAGGACGCCGAGGCGCTGCGCGACCGGCTCGTCGCGCTCGCCGAGACCCGGAGGTCGGGCCTGTGACGGAGGCCGGCGGTCCCGCGATCTCCGACGCCGCGCTGCCCGGCAACGCGGATGCCGAGGGGTGGCGGCGCCTCCATCCGCTCTCGCCGCTGCTGCGCGGCGGAGTCGTGCTCATCGTGGTCGCGGGCATCGTCTTCGCGAACTTCCGCGATCACTTCGTGAACCTCTTCTTCTCCGACCGCTTCACGGGCGGCGGCGTCGAGGTCGATATGAACGGCGAGGGCGACATCGTCGACCTCTACGAGTACCTCGCGGCCGAGGGGCTCCTGCTGCTCGTGCTGGGCGGGGTGCTCCTCGTGCTCGTGCTCATCATCGTCTTCTCCTGGGTCGCATGGCGCTTCGCGACGTACCGCATCGGCGAGGACGACGTCGAGGCCCGGCGCGGGGTGCTCTTCCGCACGCACCGACGCGCACCGCTCGAGCGGATCCAGAGCGTCAACCTGCAGCGCTCCCTCCTCGCGCGCGCCTTCGGGCTGACGAAGATCGAGATCGTGACCGCCGGTCAGGGCGGCAAGGTCGAACTCGCCTACCTCGCGCACGGGGACGCCAAGACGGTGCGGGAGCAGATCGTGCGGCGCGCGGCCGTGAAGCGCGGCGAGGGGTCTGCGCCCGGCGGATTCCCCGGCCCCAGCGAGACGCCCGAGACCGCGGCGGCTCCGCGCGCGGCCGCATCGGGGGATAACGCGTTCGCATCGGGGGACTATGCGGTCGCGTCGGGGGACCGCGCGGCGGAGGCGAGCGGCGCGACCCCCGATCCCGCGACGACGGCCGTCGGCATCGACGGCCGTCCCTACGCGCCGGCCGGGGATCGGCTCTCCGCGCGCGCCCAGGACTTCGCGGACTTCGACATCGACCCGGCCGCGCTCGCCGCCGACGCCCTCGTGAAGGTGCCGCTCGGGCGCCTCATCGGCAGCATCGCGCTCGGCTGGGAAGCGGTCGTGGTGATGCTCATCGCCGTCCTCGTCGTCGCGGGCGGCGCCGTCTTCGAGCCGGCCTTGATCCTCACCGTGATCCCGCTCGGCATCGTCATGGTGGGCATCGTCTTCAGCCAGTTCAACAAGGGTTTCAACTTCGCGCTCTCCCGGGGGCGGGATGCGATCCGCACCGGCTCGGGGCTCACCTCGACCATGACCGAGTCCATCCCCTTCGGTCGCATCCACGCGGTCGAGGCGCGGCAGCCGCTGCTGTGGCGGCCGCTCGGCTGGTGGCGGGCGCGGATCACGACGGCCGGGCACTCCGTCGCGCAGGGCGGACAGAACGCGACCCAGAACGTCGTGCTGCCGGTCGGGACCGAGGCGGACGTGCTGCGCGTCATCGAGGCGCTGCTGCCCGGCGTCGGTGACGACGAGCGCGGGATCGCGGCGCTCCGGGACGCGCTGAGCGGCGCCGGCACCGGGTATCTCGGCGCGGGGCCGCGCGCGGGGTGGGTGCTGTGGTTCGGCCGGCGTCGGGCCGGCGTCGCCGTCGCGGAGACGGGCTCTGCCGATGCGACGCTGCGCATCCGGCGGGGCGCGCTCACCCGCTCCCTCTCGATCATGCCGCTCGTGCGGGCCCAGTCCGTGCAGCTGCGCCGCCCGCTCGTCCACCGCTGGCTCGGGCTCGCCTCGCTCCAGGCGCACACGGTGCTCGGCCCGGTGCGCATGGAGATGCGCGGCATCGCGCTGGAACCCGCTCGCGAGCTCTTCGACGTGCTCGAGGCGGACGTGCTGCGGATCCAGAACGCCGAGGCGCGCGAGCTCTCCGACGCTCAGGATCGACTCCCGGAGCGCCCCCCGGCTCGAGTCGCCGAAGCGGGAACCGGCATTCCGGCGCCTCGCGCGGCGGGGGCCGAGCCGCACGGCCCGGCCCGGCTCGCCGACGTCCCGGGGGACGTCCCCGGGGACGCCCCGGGGAACGTCCCGGGGGCCCCATGAGCGGGCCCTCGGCGTCCGCGGCCAGCGCGTCGCGGCTCGGCGTCGGCGTCGTCGGAGCCGGCCGGGTGGGCCCCGTCCTCGCGCGCGCCCTCGCCGGCGCCGGGCACGCGATCACGGGCATCAGCGCCGTCAGCGCGGAGAGCCGCGAGCGCGCCGAGAGCATGCTCCCCGGAGTGCCGGTCCTCGAGGTCGCCGAGGTCGTGCGCCGCTCGGAGCTCGTGCTCTTCGCGATCCCCGGCGCCGAGCTCCCGGCGCTCGTGTCCGGTCTCGCCGCGACCGGGGCGTGGCAGCCGGGCCAGCTCGCCGTCCACACCGCGCCGGAGCACGGATTCGGCGTCTTCGCCCCGGCGCTCGCCGCCGGAGTGATCCCGCTGGCCCTCCACCCGGCACTCGTCTTCACGGGCACGAGCCTCGACCTGAGCCGGCTCGCCGGGGCCGCGGTCGCGGTCACGGCGCCGGGCCCGGTACTGCCGATCGGCCAGGCGCTCGCGGTCGAGATGGGAGCGGAACCCGTGATCGTGCGCGAGGAGGATCGGCCGGCCTACGCCGAGGCGATGGCGGCCGCCGTCGAGTTCTCCGGCGCCGTCGTGCGGCAGGCCGCGGGAGCCCTGCGCGAGCTCGGTCTCGCGCAGCCGGACCGGGTGGTCGGCGGCGTGGTGCGCGCCGCCGTCGAAGAGGCGCTCCTCGCGGCTCACACCGGCCCCGGGGCCGAGCCGGATCCCGAAGCCTGACGGGGAAGCTAGGATGGATCGGTACGCCAGCCAGCATGGAGGACCCCATCCCGATGAGCGAGCAGAACGCCGCAGCACCGAGCGCCCCGGGCGCCGAGACCACGGCTCCGGCCGCCGACGCGGCGGGCGCCGCCGAGGTCTTCGAGCAGAAGCGCGTGCGCCTCGAGAAGCGGGACCGGCTGAACGAGGGCGCCGAGCTCGCCGGCGGCGCCTACCCGGTGTCGGTGCCGGTCACCACCACCATCCCCGCGGTGCGGGCGACGTGGGGGCGGCTGGAGACCGGTGAGGAGAGCGGCGAGACCGTCGGCATCGCCGGCCGCGTCGTCTTCCAGCGCAACACCGGGAAGCTCTGCTTCGGCAGCCTGCAGGCGGGCGACGGCGAGCGCATCCAGGTGATGGTGAGCCTCGCCGAGGTGGGGGAGGAATCCCTCGCCCGCTACAAGGAGCTCGTCGACCTCGGCGATCACCTCTTCGTGCGCGGCCAGGTGATCTCGAGCCGGCGCGGCGAGCTCTCCATCATGGTATCCGAGTGGCGGATCGCGGCCAAGGCGATCATGCCCCTGCCCAACATGTACGCGGAGCTCAGCGAGGAGACGCGGGTCCGCCAGCGCTACCTCGACCTGATCCAGCGGCCCCAGGCGCGCAGCAACGTCGTCACCCGCGCCCGCACCATGGCGAGCCTGCGGCGCACCTTCGCCGAGCGCGACTACATCGAGGTCGAGACCCCGATGCTGCAGACCATGCACGGCGGCGCCTCGGCCAGACCGTTCATCACGCACTCGAACGCCTTCGACACGGAGCTCTACCTGCGCATCGCCCCCGAGCTCTACCTCAAGCGCGCCGCCGTCGGCGGACTGGAGCGCGTCTTCGAGATCAACCGCAACTTCCGCAACGAGGGCGCGGACTCGACGCACAGCCCCGAGTTCGCGATGCTCGAGGCCTACGAAGCCTACAGCGACTACCACGGCATCGCCGATCTGACGCAGGCGCTCGTGCAGAACGCCGCGCTCGCCGCCAACGTCGGCACCGAGCGGGAGGGCACGCACGTGGTGCAGTGGGCCGACGGCACGCTCTTCGATCTCGGCGGGGACTGGGACCGGATTTCGATGTACGGCACCCTCTCCGAGGCGGCCGGGCGCGAGATCACGCCGGAGACTCCGGTGCCCGACCTGCAGGCGATCGCCGATGCCGAGGGCGTCCAGGTGCAGCTGCCGAACCACGGCAAGCTGGTCGAAGAGCTCTGGGAGCACTTCGTGAAGGACGGGCTGACGCGGCCGACCTTCGTCATGGACTTCCCGGTCGAGACGAGCCCGCTCACCCGGCACCACCGCACGATCCCCGGGGTCGTGGAGAAGTGGGACCTCTATGTGCGCGGCTTCGAGCTGGCCACCGGCTACTCGGAGCTCGTCGACCCCGTCGTGCAGCGGGAACGCTTCGTGCAGCAGGCGGCCGAGGCGGCCCGCGGCGACGACGAGGCCATGGGTGTCGACGAGGAGTTCCTGCGCGCGCTCGAGCACGGCATGCCGCCGACGGGCGGCATGGGGATGGGCATGGACCGCCTGCTCATGGCGCTCACGGGGCTCGGGATCCGCGAGACCATCCTCTTCCCGCTCGTCAAGTAGCGCGCCCCGCGGGCCGCGCCCAGGAAATCCCCGCGGAAGCGGCGCTAGACTCGAGGCACTATGGATGACTGGTGGCTGAACGCGGTGTGGTCGCTGACCCCGACCGTGCTGGTCGGACTCTTCTTCTGGATGGTGCTGCGGCTGATCCTGCGCGCGGATCGCACGGAGCGACGGGTCTACCAGGAGATCGAACGGGAAGAGCGGGCGAAGGCCGGGCTCCCCGTCGCCGAGGAGCCGCGCCCCGGCGCCTGAGCCCTCCTCCCTCCCGATAGAGTGTTCCCAGCCGAACGGCTGGTGCGCGCGAGAATCGGAGGGGGCGGCATGGATCTCAGCTGGTTGGGCATCAACTGGCCGCTCGTGTGGACGGTCTCCGTCCTCATCGTGGACAACCTGATCCGCCTCGTGGCCCTGTTCGTCGTGCCGCACAACCGCCGCCCCACCGCGGGCATGGCCTGGCTGATGGCCATCTTCGCGCTGCCCGTCCCCGGACTCCTGCTCTTCCTCGTCATCGGGAGCAAGCGGCTGCCCCGGTCCCGCGAGGAGAAGCAGGGCGCCATCAACAGCTTCGTCGCCGAGATCGCCGAGCGCGAGGAGGCCGAGCTCGTCACGCACGTCGAAGGGCTGCACACCGGGCTTCGCAACGCCGTGAAGCTCGGCCGCTCGCTCGGGGCCCAGCCGATGCTGCGCGACAACACGGCGACGCTGTGCATCGACTACGAGGCGTCGTTCGCGCAGATGGCCGCGGCGATCCGCGAGGCGCGGCACTACGTGCACATCGAGTTCTACATCCTCGTGCACGATGACGCCACCGACGACGTCTTCGCGGCGATCCGCGAGGCCGCGGCGCGCGGCGTGCAGGTGCGCGTGCTGCTCGACCACATCTCCGCGGTGCGCAATCCGGGCGCGAAGCGCACGGCGGAGAGCCTTACGGCCGCGGGCGCCGACTGGGCCTACATGCTGCCCGTCCGCCCGTGGCGCGGGGAGTACCAGCGGCCGGACCTGCGCAACCACCGCAAGCTCATCGTCGTCGACGGCCGCGTGGGGTTCATGGGATCGCAGAACCTCGTCGACTCGAGCTACAACAAGGCGTCGAACCGGCGCCGCGGCCTGCACTGGAAGGACCTGATGGTCCGCGTCGAGGGCCCGATCGTGCTCGGGCTCGAGGCGGTCTTCCAGGGCGACTGGTACCTCGAGACGGGGGAGTACCTCACCCACCTCGCCGAGGAGTCCTTCGACGCGGAGCGGCCGGGGACCCTCGACTGCCAGATCGTGCCGAGCGGCCCGGGGTACGCGGGGGAGAACAACCTGCAGGTCTTCGTCTCGCTGCTCTACACGGCGCAGCGACGGATCAGCATCACGAGTCCGTACTTCGTTCCGGACGGTTCGATCATGAACGCATTGCGCGCCGCGACGGCGCGCGGGGTCGACGTCGAACTCTTCGTCTCCGAGATCGGCGACCAGGCCGTCGTCTACCACGCGCAGCGCTCCTACTACGAGGAGCTGCTCCGGGCCGGCGTGCGCATCTGGATGTTCCGGCCGCCGTACATCCTGCACTCGAAGCACTTCACGATCGACGACGACGTCGCCGTCGTGGGCTCCTCGAACATGGACCAGCGCTCGTTCGGGCTGAACATGGAGATCTCGATGGTCGTGCACGGGGCGTCCTTCGTGCGGGACCTTGACGGCGTGAACGACTACTACCGGGAGAACTCCCGCGAACTGACGCTCGAGGAGTGGCTGCAGCAGTCCCTGCCGGCGAAGCTCCTGGACGGTCTCGCGCGGCTCACCTCGGCGCTGCAGTAACGCGGCGGCGGCGATCCGTGCGAAGATCGGCTCATGTTTGTAGTGACGACGAATGACGTGCCCGGCTACCGCGTGACCCAGGTCCTCGGCGAGGTGATGGGGCTCACCGTGCGCTCCGCGAACTTCGGCCAGAACTTCACCGCCGGGTTCCGCTCCCTCGGCGGCGGCGAGATGCCCGAGTACACCAAGGTCATCTACGAGTCCCGCTGGGAGGTCATGAACCGCATGTGGGCGGAGGCGCAGGGGCGCGGCGCGAACGCCGTGATCGCGATGCGCTTCGATTCCGGCTCGATCGGCAGCTTCACGGAGTTCTGCGCCTACGGCACCGCCGTGGTCATCGAGCCCATCGGGCAGCAGGCCCCGCCGGCTCCGCAGCAGCCGGCCCCGCAGCAGCCCGCCCAGTAGCGCTCCTCGGGCGCCGGCTCAGACGGCGTGCTGCTCGGCGGGCGCGCCGATGCGGCTGATGCCGAGAGGGCTCCCCGGCGCCTCGGCGGAGAGCCGCCACGCCTCACCGTTCAGGATCCGCGGGGCCTCCGTGCCGCCGAGCGCCGTGAGCGCGGAGCGCATGAGCGCGCCGTGCGCCACGACGATCGAGCCGGGAGCCTCCCGCAGGATCCGGGCGAGGGCGCGGGATCCCCGTTCCGCGAGCGCCGCAGGGGTCTCGGCGCCGGGCACCTCGAGGCCCGGCCAGCGGGCGTGCGCCACGTCGACCCGCAGCCCCTCGGCGGCGCCGAAGTCCCGTTCGAGGAGCTCGGGGTCCACCCCGCCCGCGGCGAGGCCGAGCGCCTCTGCGATGATCCCGCCGGTGCGCACGGCGCGGCCGAGCGGCGAGGTGATCACCCCGGACCACGCGCCCAGGTCGCGGAGGAGCTCGGCGGCCTCGGCGGCCTGCGCGAGGCCGCGGGCGTTCAGCGGCACCTCGGTGCGGCCCTGGATCACGCGGCCGATGTTCCAGTCGGTCTCGCCGTGGCGGACGACGACGATCGATGCGGGGCGGGAGGCGGCTGCGGTCATGGGTCCACGGTAGCGGCCGCGGATGAGCGGCGCGCTCAGTCCGCCGCGAGCACGAGGAGCTCGCCGACCTCGCACTCCAGCGCCCGGCAGATCGCGGTAAGGGTGGAGAAGCGGATCGCCTTCGCGCGATCGTTCTTCAGGACGGAGAGGTTCACGACGCTCACGCCGACGCGCGCGCTGAGCTCGGTGAGGGTCAGACCGCGCGCCGCGAGGAGCTCGTCGAGTCGGCACCGGATCCCGTGCCCCTCCTCGGGCTCCGCGGGGCTCATACGAGGCCGTCCGCGTCGCGCCGGAACCGATCGCCGACGGCGAAGACCGAGGCGGCGAACGCCGCGACGAAGGTTCCGGCGATGAGGGTCTGCAGCTCGAGCCCCATCACGACATTGTCGAAGCCGCCGTCGGACAGCCGCGCGAAGGCGCCGTTGGCCACCATGTTGCCGAAGAACGGGGCGAGCGCCGCGCCGAAGACCCAGACGATCCCCGCCGCGGAGACGAGGCGGGTGTTGCGCCGGCTGAAGATGCGGCCGCGGACGAGCTCGCGGCACAGCAGCGTCAGCAGGATCACGACGGTCGCGGTCGCCGCGATCCCGACGGCGGCCTCGAGGACGCCGGCGGCCACCGAGGCGGCGGGCAGGGCGTCCACGTGCAGCTCCGCGCGGTCGAGCACGACCTCGACGGCGGCGCCGTCCGGGCCGATTGGAGCTGTCGCCGTCGTGCCGAGGAACTCCGCGGGGACGTCGACGCCCGAGTTGCGGAGCAGCTCGCCGATCCGGAGTACGCCCCTGACCGCCGTGGCGACGGCGACGACGCCGCCCGCGGCGACGAAGCACCACAGACCCCAGGCGTCGCCGCGGCTGAGCGCCGGCTCGCGTGCGGGTTCTCGTGCGGGTTCTCGTGCGGACGCTGACATGGTTCCTCCCCGGGGCCGGGCGGACCCGGCATATCGATGATCGTTATTATCGTTTATCGATACTATGACGCGTGCGGATCGGCGCTGTCAACCCCGCGTCACGCCAGCGGCGAACACGGCCCCGCGATCCGGCATCACCGCGTAGCCTGGATCCATCGGCCGGAGCCGCACCCCGAGCTGCCCCGACCCCAGGAGGTTACAGATGTTCGAGAGATTCACCGATCGCGCTCGCCGCGTTGTCGTCCTCGCCCAGGAAGAGGCGAAGATGCTCAACCACAACTACATCGGCACCGAGCACATCCTGCTCGGCCTCATCCACGAGGGCGAGGGGGTCGCCGCCAAGGCGCTCGAGCAGCTCGAGATCTCGCTCGACGCCGTGCGCGCGCAGGTGACCGACATCATCGGCACGGGTCAGCAGCCGCCGGCCGGCCACATCCCGTTCACCCCGCGCGCCAAGAAGGTGCTCGAGCTGAGCCTGCGCGAGGCGCTGCAGCTCGGTCACAACTACATCGGGACCGAGCACATCCTGCTCGGCCTCATCCGCGAGGGCGAGGGTGTCGCGGCGCAGGTGCTCGTGAAGCTCGGCGCCGACCTCAACCGCGTGCGGCAGACCGTCATCCAGCTCCTCTCCGGCTACCAGGCCGGCAAGGAGAGCGCGACGGTGGGCGCCCCCGACCAGTCCGGCGGCGACGCCAAGGGCTCGCAGGTGCTCGACCAGTTCGGCCGCAACCTCACCCAGGCCGCCCGCGAGGGCAAGCTCGACCCCGTGATCGGGCGCGAGAAGGAGGTCGAGCGGGTCATGCAGATCCTCTCGCGGCGCTCCAAGAACAACCCCGTGCTGATCGGTGAGCCGGGCGTCGGCAAGACCGCCGTCGTCGAGGGGCTCGCGCAGGCCATCGTCAAGGGCGAGGTCCCCGAGACGCTGAAGGACAAGCAGGTCTACATGCTCGACCTCGGCTCGATGATCGCGGGCAGCCGCTACCGCGGTGACTTCGAGGAGCGCCTGAAGAAGGTCACGAAGGAGATCCGCAATCGCGGCGACATCATCATCTTCATCGATGAGATCCACACCCTCGTCGGCGCGGGGGCTGCAGAGGGCGCGATCGACGCCGCCAACATCCTGAAGCCCATGCTCGCGCGCGGAGAGCTGCAGACCATCGGCGCCACGACGCTCGACGAGTACCGCAAGCACTTCGAGAAGGACGCCGCGCTCGAGCGCCGCTTCCAGTCGATCCAGGTTGCCGAGCCGTCGCTGCCGCACTCCATCAACATCCTCAAGGGGCTGCGCGACCGCTACGAGGCGCATCACAAGGTGTCCATCACGGACGGCGCCATCGTCGCCGCGGTGAACCTCGCGGACCGCTACGTGCAGGACCGTTTCCTGCCGGACAAGGCCATCGATCTGATCGACGAGGCCGGCGCCCGGCTGCGCCTGTCGATCCTGTCGAGCCCGCCCGAGCTGCGCGAGTTCGACGAGAAGATCGCCGTGGTGCGCGCCGACAAGGAGGCCGCGATCGAGGCGCAGGACTTCGAGAAGGCCGCGAACAAGCGCGACGAGGAGAAGAAGCTCATCGCCGAGCGGCTGCGGCTCGAGAAGCAGTGGCGCTCGGGCGACGTGGCGACGAACGCCGAGGTCGATGAGGGACTCATCGCCGAGGTGCTCGCGCAGGCCACCGGGATCCCCGTCTTCAAGCTCACCGAGGAGGAGACCAGCCGGCTCCGCTTCATGGAGGAGGCCCTGCACCAGCGCGTCATCGGCCAGAACGAGGCGATCTCCGCGCTCGCGAAGACGATCCGCCGGCAGCGCGCCGGCCTCAAGGACCCGAAGCGCCCCTCGGGCTCGTTCATCTTCGCCGGCCCCACGGGCGTCGGTAAGACCGAGCTCGCCAAGGCACTCGCGGAGTTCCTGTTCGATGACGAGGACGCCCTGATCTCGCTCGACATGTCCGAGTACGGCGAGAAGCACACGGTCTCCCGCCTCTTCGGCGCGCCCCCGGGTTCGTCGGCTTCGAGGAGGGCGGGCAGCTCACCGAGAAGGTGCGGCGCAAGCCCTTCTCCGTCGTGCTCTTCGACGAGATCGAGAAGGCGCACCCCGACATCTTCAACTCGCTGCTGCAGATCCTCGAGGAGGGGCGCCTCACCGATGGACAGGGCCGGGTGATCGACTTCAAGAACACCGTCATCATCATGACCACGAACCTCGGCTCGACCGCGATCGCCGGCGGCCCCGTCGGCTTCCAGCTCGAGGGGGACTCGCAGGTCGGCTACGAGTCGATGAAGGGCAAGGTCAACGAGGAGCTGAAGAAGCACTTCAAGCCCGAGTTCCTCAACCGCGTCGACGACACGATCGTGTTCCCGCAGCTCACGAAGCCCGAGCTGCTGCAGATCGTGGACCTCTTCGTGAAGCAGCTCAAGGACCGCCTCCTCGATCGCGACATGCGCATCGAGGTCTCGCCGGCGGCGCGCGAGCGCCTCGCCGAGGTCGGCTACGACCCGACGCTGGGCGCCCGGCCGCTGCGCCGCGCGATGCAGCGGGAGATCGAGGATCGCCTCTCGGAGCGGATCCTGAGCGCCGAGCTGCTCGCGGGCGACCTCGTGCGGGTCGACTTCGTGGACGGCCAGTTCACCTTCGTCACGGACCGCAGCGCGCAGAAGGCGCACGGCGAGACCTCGGCGTCGGCCGCGGCCGCGGTGGCGTCGACGGCCCCGACGAACGAGTAGCGCGCCGCGCGGGCAAGACGGGATCCGGCCGATGGCCGGGTCCCGTTTTTGCTAGAGTGGGTGATCTGTCCGCGCTCCGCGCGGGGTGGTCTTCCCGGTCGTCGCCTCCGCGCGGTACCGCAGGTCCGAGGCTTGAAACCTCCAGCACGACTCGACGTTGATGCCTGGAGGAGGCCTCATGACCCGTTCCCTCGACACCGCTCCCGAGACCGGGAGCATCCCGACCGCGGGAGCTCCCGCCGGATCCGCCGGATCCGCCGTGCCGTCGGCGCCGCGCCCGAGCGCGGGTGCGCCGTCCGCGCTCCGCCCGGCCGCGTCCGCTCGCCGCTGGTGGGCGCTCGCCGTGATCGCGCTCACCCAGCTCGTCGTCGTCCTCGACGGCACG
Organism: Leucobacter allii; assembly: GCF_022919155.1. Classification (NCBI taxonomy): domain Bacteria; kingdom Bacillati; phylum Actinomycetota; class Actinomycetes; order Micrococcales; family Microbacteriaceae; genus Leucobacter; species Leucobacter allii. The sequence continues at coordinate 2,420,088 of NZ_CP095045.1, read as the reverse complement.
ATCGTGAACATCGCCCTGCCGCAGGCGCAGCGGGACCTCGGCCTCACCGACGCGGAGCGCCAGTGGGTGGTCACCGCCTATGCGCTCGTGTTCGGGGCGCTCCTCCTGCTCGGCGGACGGATCGCCGACGCCTGGGGCCGCAAGCGCGCCTTCATGGCGGGCATGATCGGCTTCGGCCTCGCGTCGCTCTACGGCGGCCTGGCGCAGAGCGCCGCCGAGCTCGTCATCGCCCGAGGGCTACAGGGGCTCTGCGCCGCGCTGCTCGCCCCCGCCGCGCTCGCCCTGCTCACCGTGACCTTCCCCTTCGGCCGCGAGCGCAACACCGCCTTCGCCGTCTACGGCGCGGTCGCGGGATCCGGCGCCGCGGTCGGCCTGCTGCTCGGCGGGCTGCTCACGGAGGTCGCCAGCTGGCGCTGGTGCCTGCTCGTGAACCTCGCGTTCGTCGCCGTGGCCGTGATCGTCGGCGCGTTCGTGCTCGTCGAGAGCCGTGGGCAGCGCGGCGCCGGACTCGATGCGTGGGGCGCGTTCACGGCCGTGCTCGGCTTCGGCGCCCTCGTCTACGGCTTCACGCTCGCCGAGGAGGGCTGGACGAGCGCCGGGACGATCGGCTGCCTCGTCGGCGGCGCGGTGCTGCTCGCGCTCTTCGTCTGGATCGAGTCGCGCGTCGCGCATCCGCTGCTGCCGCTGCGGATCGTCGCGCACCGCGTGCGGGCGGGCGCGTACCTCGTGCAGGCCGTCGTGGGCAGCGTGCTCATCGGTGCGACGCTCTACCTCACGCTGCACCTCCAGCTCGTGCTCGGCATGGCACCGCTCCATGCGGGGCTCGCCACCGTCGTCATGACCGTCTCCACGCTCCTCGTCGTCCCGGTGTTCACGCGGCTGCTGCCCGCGATCGGGCCGCGCCCGCTCATGGTGGCCGGACCCGTCGTCGCCGCGGCCGGGATGCTGTGGCTGAGCCGGATCACGGCGGACGGCGACTACCTCGCGCAGGTGCTGCCCGGGCTGATCCTGCTCGGCGCCGGGCTCGGAATGGTCTTCGTGCCGCTGCAGAATCTCGCGCTCATCGGCGTCGCGCCGCAGGATGCGGGCGCCGCCTCAGCGACGGTCAACGCCTCGATGCAGCTCGGCGGCTCCATCGGGCTGTCGCTCTTCGCTCTCGTGGCAGCCTCGCGGAGCGCGCAGGCCGCGACGACGGGCGCCTCCGATGCGGAGGCGCTGGCGAGCGGCTCCGGTGCGGTCTTCCTCGCGGCGGCGGGCGCGCTGCTCATCGCGGCGGTGATCGCCCTCGTCTGCATCCGCGGCGCGAAGTCGGAGCTGATGCCCGAGCACGCGTGAGCGTCGGGTGGGCGACGGGCCCGCGCGACCGAGGCGCGCGGGCGGGCGACCGGCGCGCGGAGCGACGCTCGCGAGGGCGTAGGCTGAGGGGATGAGCGAGCCCGTCGAGATCCGGATCCGCACCGCCCGAACGGGCGACGTGCCCCGCATGGTCGAGCTGATGGATCCGCTCGTGTCGCGCCGCATCCTCCTCGGCAAGGACCTGGTGGAGCTCTACGGCGCGGTGCCGGAGTTCCTCGTGGCCACGACTGCGGAGGACGTCGTCATCGGTTACGGTGCGGTGCACGTGATGTGGGAGCAGCTCGGCGAGGTGCGCACCCTCGGCGTCTCGGAGGAGTGGCTCGGCCGGGGCGTCGGGCACCGGCTCCTCGAGGCCCTCGAGGAACGGGCGCGCGCCCTCGGGCTCACGCAGCTGTTCTGCCTCACCTTCGAGACGGCGTTCTTCGGCCGCCACGGCTTCGACGAGGTGGGGGAAGACGCCGAGCTCGTCGCCGCCGACGTCTACGCGGAGCTGCTGCGCTCCAACGACGAGGGCGTCGCCGAGTTCCTCGACCTCGCCAGGGTGAAGCCGAACACGCTCGGCAACACGCGCATGCTGAAGCGGCTCTGAGCGCCGAACGGGGCTACGCTGACGCCATGTCGACGCTGCGGGATCCGGTGGGGCCGAAGGACCGGAAGGTGTACATCCGGCGGCGGATCGCGGTGCTCGCGGTCCTCCTCGCGATCGTCGCCGTCGTCGCGCTCGTGATCCTGCGCCCCGGGGGCGCCGACGGCGCCCCGACGGCCGCCGACGTGGAACTGCCGAGCGACATCGCCGGCAGCGGCGAGACGGCACCCGAGGCCGCCGAGGGGACCGCCGACGGCGCGGGCGGCGTGCCCGACTGCACGGCGGGGCAGCTGAAGGTCACGCCCATCACCGACAAGGGCGACTACGCCGCGGGCGAGACGCCGCAGCTGTCGCTGAGCGTCGAGAACACCGGCGAGGAGGCGTGCAGCGCCGATCTCGGCACCGCGGGCATGCAGTTCGCCGTGTCGAGCGGCGACGACGAGGTGTGGCGCTCCGCGGACTGCCAGGAGGACCCCGAGCATCTCGCCGTGATCGTCGACGCCGGAGAAGTGCTCGAGAGCGAGGCGATCGCCTGGGACCGCACGCGCTCGAGCCCCGAGACCTGCGACATCACGCGGGATCCCGTGACCGCCGAGGGCGCGTCCTATCACCTGCGCGTGACGGCCGCGCAGGTGCAGGGTACCGGCACCGCGCAGTTCCTCCTCTACTGAGGCGGACGCGGGTGCCGGGCGCGGAGCGCGCGGCGCCGCCCGCGGCACCCCGCCGACACCGTTTCGTCATCCCGGAAACGCGCTTGCGGGGGTACAGTGAAGCATGGACAGGAAATCTGCGCACACGAACGGCATCCGCGTTGAACTGACCCCGGGCACCGACGAGGCGGTCGCGGTCGACGAGCTCGTCGACGACTTCCTGCACGGCGACACCCGCGGCATGCTCCACGCCCTGCACGAGCCGCACCCGGAGGACGAGGTGGTCGTCGAGGCCCCGCCGGGCGCCGACGCCTGAGTCTCCGCGCGAGGGCCGAGGCGCCGGGGGCGCTGGGGCCTCAGCCCGCTGCGGGCGGGATGACCACGACACCGCGGTAGGCGGGATCGCCCCACCGCGTCACTCGATCGACCGTGTCGAAGGGCAGCGGCAGCGCATAGGTGTCCGCCCAGGTCTCCCCGGTCTCGGCGTTCACCCACGGATCGGCGACCACGATCGAGCCGTCGAGCACGTCGCACGCGAGCACCCAGTGCGGGGTGGGGTCGGCGATGAGCTCCGTGAGGTCGATCAGCAGGAGCACGAGGGCGCCGCCCGCGATGAGCTCGGCGATCTCGGACACCTCGATCCAGCGGCGCGAGACCTCGAGACCGAGCTCGCCCGCCTGGCGCAGCGACTCCTCCTGGAGCTCGACCCGCAGCGCGCGATCCCACTCCTCGCCGAAGTCCTCGACGAGCACGGGCCCCGCGGCGCTCAGCACCACCGCGGGGAGCGGCGCGGCCGGATCGGCGGCGCGCAGCTCCTTCGCGGTCTCCACCGCGAGGCCGATCGGCTCGCAGGCCGGCAGGTTCGTCGCGCGACGCCAGAAGCCGATCTCCGCCGCGCGGTTGCCCGCGAGGTCCTCGGGTTCGAACCGCTCCTCGCCGCGCACGCCGAGCGCCATGAGCGAGGAGACCGCCCCGCAGGTGACATCGGTCGTCTGCCCGTAGTACGGGGGCAGCGCGGGAGCGCGCCCGCCCCGCCACCAGGACCAGACCTCGACCTCCTCCGGAGCGCCCGAGCGGGTGCTCGGCACCGAGGGCACGGGCACTCGGGCCGGGACGAAGCCGAGGCGACCGAGCTCCGCGCGGCGCTCCTCCGGCAGCGCGCCGAAGGCGGCGCGGTGCTCGAAGTGCACGACGATCGGCTCCGGTCGCGACTCCGAGACGGCCGCGGCGTCGTCGCGAGCCGCGCGGACGAGCGCCGCCCACGTCGCGTCGTCCTCGGCGATCACATCGACGATCTTGCGGTAGGCGGCGAACGGCCGCCCGGCGGTCAGCGCGGCGCCGAGGAGCCCTCCGCCCGCGTCCCGCGCGAGGAGCGTGCGCGGGGCCCAGAGCGCCCGCTCGGTCTCCCACGAGGCGACGCGCGCGCCGCCGGCGAAGCCGCGCAGCGGCTCGGGGAATGCCGTGCCGGGCTCAGCGCCGAGCTCGATGCCTGCGGGCGGGGTGGGGGTCATCGGGGTTCCTCCTGTCTCGGTGCCGGCGCGTCCGCATTCGCGCGCCGGTCGATGCTATCGGCGCGCGCCGCGGCGACGAGCATCCGGGTGTAGTCGTGCTGCGGGGCCTCGAGCACCGCGGCGGTCGTGCCGCGCTCGACGATCTCGCCGTTGCGGAGCACCACCACCCGATCCGCCACGCGCGCGACGACCCCGAGGTCGTGCGTGATGAAGAGCATCGCGAGCCCGAGCTCGTCGCGGAGCCGGTGCAGCAGCGCGAGGATCTGCGCCTGGACCGACACGTCGAGCGCGGAGACGCTCTCGTCGCAGATCAGCACCGCGGGCGCGGGGGCCAGCGCGCGGGCGATCGCGACGCGCTGGCGCTGACCGCCCGAGAGCTGGGACGGGCGTCGGGAGGCGAAGCCGGGGTCGAGCTCGACGAGCTCGAGGAGCTCCGACACCGTCCGGCCGCCGCGTCCGCCCGCGCGGATCGCCTCGGCGAGCGACTGCCCGATCGTGAACGAGGGGTTCAGCGTCGAGTAGGGGTCCTGGAAGACGATCTGGATCTCGGTCGGTCGACGCCCGCGCCGTCCGGGTCCGAGTGTGCGGCCGGCGAGCGTCACGGAGCCGGCATCGGGCACTTCCAGACCGGCGATCGCACGGGCCAGAGTCGACTTGCCCGAACCGGATTCGCCGACGATCGCGACGACCTCGCCGGCGGCGACGTCGACCGAGGCGTCGGTCAGGGCCGGGGTGGCGCCGAAGGACTTCGACAGCCCCGCGGCGACGAGTAGCGGGGGACCGGGTGCCGTCCGGGAGGCGGACGAGGGGGAGTCGGAGATGGACGGGTTCGCCGCGATGAGCGCCCGGGTGTAGGGATGCTGCGCCGCCCGGAGCACGTCGGCGGTGGGCCCCTGCTCGACGATCTCGCCGCCGCGCATGACCATGACCCGATCCGCGCGACCCTCGACGATGCCGAGGTCGTGGCTGATGAGCATGAGGCAGAGGCGATGCGAGCCCTGCAGCGATCGCAGCAGATCGAGCACCTCGCCCTGCGTGCTCGCGTCGAGGGCCGTGGTCGGCTCGTCGGCGATGAGCAGGCGGGGCTCCGCAGCGAGCGCCGCGGCGATCGCGACGCGCTGCCGCATGCCGCCCGAGAGCTCCGACGGGTACTGCCCGGCGACGCGCTCGGGGAGCTGCACCTCGGCGAGCCGCCTGCCGACCTCCTCGCGGACGGCGCCGCGCGACGCGCGGACGCCGGTGGCGGCGAGGCGGGCCTCGACGGTCATCGCGATCTGCGCACCGCAGGTGATGACCGGGCTCAGGCTCGTGAACGGATCCTGCAGCAGCAGGGTCGCGAGCGGTCCCCGCACCCTCGCCCAGGCGTTCGCGGCGTCGCCGGCGAGATCGTAGTCGTGCCCGTCGATCTCCGCGCGGCCCGAGGCGGAGACGCCGCGGGGGAGGAGTCCGGTGATCGCCCGAGCCGTCATCGACTTGCCCGAGCCCGATTCGCCGATGACCGCGAGCATCTCGCCGGGGGCGATGGTGAGATCCAGCGGTGCGACGATCGCCCGTCCCCCGCCCGAGACGGTGAGGCCGGAGACGGTGACGCCCTCCCGGGCGGCCGAGACGTTCATTGCATCCCCCGTTCGCGGAGCCGTTCGCCGAGATGATCGCCGATGACGTTGATCGCCATCGCGACGAGGACGATGAGGATCGCGGGCACGAGCAGCATCGCCGGGTTGTCCCCGATGATGCCGCGACCGTCCGTGATCTGCCTGCCCCAGTCCGGCGTGCCCGGGGCCACGCCGATGCCCAGGAAGGACAGCGATGACAGCGTGACGAGGGCGATGGCCAGGTTGAGCATGAGATTCGTCATGATCAACGGCCAGACGTTGGGCACGATGTGCCGGTACATGATCCGAGCGGGGGAGAGGGAGAGCATCTGGGCCGCCTCGACGTAGGGGCGCGGTGCCTGCTCAGTGACGCCCGCTCGGATGATGCGGATGTCGGAGGGAGCGAAGAGCACGATGAGCATGCCGACGGTGACCCAGTAGCCGGCGCCGAAGATGCCGGCGACCACGAGCGCCACGAGCATCACCGGGAGCGAGAGCAGAATGTCGACGACGCGCCCCACGCCCCAGTCGACGCCGCCGCGCAGGTATCCGGCGAGCGTGCCGACGAGCACGGCGATGAGCATCGAGCCCGTCGCGATGACGACGGGGCCGGCGATCGCGGAACCGGTGCCGGCGAGTGTGAGGAGCAGCACGTCGCGGCCGAGCTCGTCGGTGCCGAGCGGATGACCGGGCGCACCGGGCGGGAGCAGGGCGTCGAGGATGCTCTGCTCCGTGGCGGCGCCGACGAGGAACGGCGAGGCGACCGCGCAGAGCGCGACCGCGCCGAGCAGCAGCCAGGAGGCGATGACGCTCGCGTCGCGGTGCCCGCCCCGGTGCCCGCGGATGCCGCCGGCGAGGACGATCTGACGGGTGCGGGCGCTCATGCGGCACGCTCCCTCGCCCGGACCCGCGGGTCGAGCGCGAGGTAGCTCAGATCCACGAGGATGGTGATCCCGGCGATCGCGGCGGCCACGAGCAGCGTGATCGCCTGGACGACCGGCAGGTCCTTGAAGAGCACCGCCTCCTCGAGCAGCTGGCCGATGCCGGGCAGCGCGAACACGGTCTCCACGATGATGGTGCCCCCGATGATGAACGTGAGGATGAGCCCGGCGCTCGTCACGATGGGGATGAGGGCCGCGCGCAGCGCGATGCCGCGCACGCGCCGTTCCGGGATGCCGCGCGCCCGGGCGAAGGTGATGGCGTCGCTCTCGAGCTCCCGCAGCACCGCGGCGCGCGTCATGCGCATGAGGATCGCCCCGATGCCGAGCGCGAGCACGAGGGCGGGGAGGAGGACGTGCCAGAGCGTGTCCAGGCCGCCGTCGCCCGCGCCGTAGGCGGGGAAGACCGGGATGAGGATCGAGAACACGGAGATCGCGAGGATGGCGAGCGCGAAGCTCGGCGCGGAGAGCCCGAACAGCGAGGCGGCGCTCACGGCGCGGTCGATCGCGCTGCCGTTGCGCGCCGCGCTCCAGATCCCGAGCGGGACCGCCGTGACGACCGCGAAGAGGAAGGCCAGCGCGATGAGCAGGACGGTCAGGGGGAGTCGCGCCCCGATCACCTCCGTCACGGGCTGCTGCAGTCGGATCGAGACCCCGAAGTCGCCGCGGAGCGCGCTGAGGAGCCAGTCGCCGTAGCGGACGAGGAACGGATCGTCGAGGCGGTACTGCGCGCGGATCGCCGCGATCGCATCGGGCGAGCTCGGACGATTGCCGAGGAGGTTCTTCACGAGATCGCCGGGCGCGAGGTAGAGCAGCGTGAAGGTGAGGAACGAGATCAGGAGCAGGATCACCAGCACGCCGGCGATCCGCAGAATCACCGTGCGCGCGGTGCGGCCGCCGCGTTCGGGCCGTCGGGTGCGTGGGGACACGGCACCGCCTTCCAGGCGTCGGGGGTGCGGCCGCTCGGCCGCACCCGATCGGGGACTATTCGGCTTCGGCCGCGAAGAGCTGGGCTCCCCAGGCGCCGGTGAAGGTGAACGGGCTGTAGTCGTGGACGCCGACCGTGTTGGAGAACGCGGTGACCGACTTCCCCCACCAGATCGGCGCGTTGACGACCTGCTCGGCGTTGAGCCGCTCGAGCTCGAGGAGCTTCGCGGCCCGCTCCGCCGGATCGGAGAGCGCGTTCGCCTCGGTGATGAGGGCCGCGGCCTCCTCGCTCTCGAAGCCGTTCGGGTTGTCCGGGCCGACGAGGTAGCTGCTCACCTCGGCGGGATCGCCGGTCGTCGAGAAGTACCACATGAAACCGATGCCGTGCTCGCCGTCGCCGATCGTCGCGAGCCACTCCTCGATGGGGACCTCGCGCACCGACACGTCCATGCCGATCTCGTTGAGGTTCTCGGCGATGGCCTGCGCGGCGATGCCGATCTGCGGGCCGGTGTTCGGGTAGGTGATCTCCGTGGAGAGCCCCTCGGCCTCCGTGCCCGCGAGGAGCGCCCGCGCCGACTCGAGATCGAAGTCGTGCTGCGGCACCTCCTCCGCCAGCACGCGACGCGCCTCGTCCCCGTCGTAGGCCGCGGCGAGCGACTCCGGCGTCATGATGGCGGTCGCAGCCTCGCCGTAGCCGCGCAGCAGCTTCTCGGCGATCGCGGCGCGGTCGATGCTCTGCGCGATCGCGGTGCGCACGTCGACGTCGTCGAACGGCGGCACGCGCTGATCGAAGAGCAGCCCGACGTAGGAGAGGTCGTTCATCGACTCGACGCGCATGCCCGCGATCGCCCCCCAGTCCTCGGCCTGATTGATGGGCACGTTGAACGCGATGTCGACGTCGCCCTTCTGCGCCGCGGCGAGGCGCGTGCTCGCATCGGGGATGAAGTTCACGCGGATGGACTTCGCCGGGGGCAGCTCGCCCCACCAGGTGTCGACCCGCTCGAGCGTGACGTGCGAGTCCGGTTGGAACTCCGTCACCCGGTACGGTCCGGTCCCCATGAGCAACGAGCTGCTCGTGCCGACCGCGCCGTCGTGCTCCTCCCAGAACGCCTGCTGGGTGACGACGAGCGCGCCGGTGTTCGAGAGGCTCGTGAGGAACGTCGCGTCGGGGGTCGTGCTCGTGACGGTCACCTCGTGCTCACCGGTGACCTCCGCCGAGGCGAGGTTCGCGAGGTAGTAGGAGATGCCGGGGGACGCCTCGGCGTCGGCGGCGCGCTCGAGACTGAAGACCACGTCCTGCGGCGTGACCGGGTCGCCGTTCTGGAAGGCCGCGTCCTCGCGCAGGGCGAAGACGTACGTCGTCTCGTCCGGCGTCTCCCACGATTCCGCGAGCGCCGGGACGACCTTGCCCTCGGCGTCCTGGGCGACGAGGCCCTCCTGCACGGTCGCGGCGAGGTTGTAGTTGAGGATCCCGCTCTCCTGACCGATGTAGAGATTCGCGAGCGATCCGGGGAAGGCCACCGTGACCTCCTCGATCTCCGCGCCGGTGTCGACGAGCTCGACGTCCTCGGCGGGCGGGGCGGCGGAGCCGCCGGCGCAGCCGACGAGGGCGAGCGCCGCGGTGAGGAGCGCCGCCGCGCCGATGCGGCGCAGGGGGGTGCGCTGGGGTGTGGCTTGCATGGGTGATCTGCTCCTTCGCGGTTCGGCGCAGCGTCGCGCGACGCCCTCGGCATCGAGGGATCCGCCGTCGACGGTTGCTTCTGGGGCCACATTAGTACAGTCGCGGATCGCGCGAGACGCGCCGAGGCGCCCCTCCGCGGCCCTCCGCGGAATGCCGGGGGACCGGCGGCGACGCCCCCCAAGCAGAACGCATATCACCCCAGCCGAAACGGGCAGCTGGGCGGGCGGCGACCGGCATACGATGAGCCGGGTACCGGGTGGCGCATCCCCCGGACGGGACGCCCAGCCAGCCCAGCCAGTGAGAGGACGGCATGTCGACGAGCCTGCACACGTCGGATCGAGCGATCGGTCGCGCGATCGCCGAGATGGATTTCGGGAGACCCGAGGCGGTGACCCGCGCCCTCGCCGACGCGCTCGCGGAGGGGGAGCTCGGCTACCTCTCCGCAGCGCACATCGCGCGGATGCAGGACGCCGTCGGAGCCTGGCTCGAGACCGAGTACGGCTGGACCCCGCCGCCGGCCGCGATCCGACCGGTGTCCGATCTGGTCGCGGGCTTCCGCGCCGTGCTCACCCACTTCGTGCCCGAGGGCGAGCCGATCATCGTGCCCACCCCGGCGTACATGCCCTTCGTGTCGGTGCCGCAGCTCATCGGGCGCCCCGTCATCGAGGTGCCCATGATCCGGGAGGCCGCGGGGTGGCGCTACGATCTCGACGGCCTGCGCGCCGCATTCGGCCGCGGCGCGCGGCTGCTCGTGCTCTGCAACCCGCACAACCCGATCGGGAAGGTGGCGGACGGGGCCGAGCTGGCGGAGCTCGAACGACTCGTCGACGAGTGCGGCGGCATGGTCTTCGCCGACGAGATCCACGCGCCGATCATGCTCGGCGACGAGCCGCACCTCGTCTACGCGGCGCGCTCGCCGCGGGCCGCGGCGCACACCATCACCGCGACGTCGGCGAGCAAGGCCTTCAACATTCCCGGCGCGAAGTGCGGTCAGCTCGTCTTCACGAATCCCGAGCACCTCGAACGCTGGCAGCGGGTGGGGCACTGGTACGAGCACCAGACCTCGGCGCTCGGCGTCGTGGCGACCGAGGCCGCCTACGGACGCGGGCGCGAGTGGCTCGCGGAGACGCTCGCGGTGCTGCGCGAGGGGATCGCCGTGGCGACATCGCTGCTGGGCGAGGGGGAGCTGCACGGCGGGCCGCGGGTCGTTCCGCCGCGCGCCACCTATCTGCTCTGGTGCGATCTCCGCGGCACCGCGCTCGACCCGGCCGGAGCGTCGGCCGCCGCGCTCGTGCGGCGCCGTGCGGGGCTCATCGTGACCGACGGCGCCGAATGCGGTGCCGCCGGCGAGGGGTGCGTGCGCTTCAACGCCGCGCTGCCCCTGCCGGAGCTGCGCGCGGCGATGGAGCGGCTCCTCCGTGCGGCCGCGCCGACGTGCGACTAGGCTCGTCGGCATGCAGGGGCTGATACGGATCGCGGCGGCGCGGCACGCGCCGGCCCGCTCCCGGCGGGCGCCGCGTCGCGCGGGGGCGGGATCCGCACGCGCATGAGCGCCGAGATCGATCCGCGCGCGCTGATGTCGTTCCGCGCGGTCGCCGAGCACGGCTCCTTCGCCGCCGCCGCGCGCGAACTCGGCTGGACGCAGCCGGCGCTCAGCGGGCAGGTCCGCCGCCTCGAGGAGGGACTCGGCGCGGCGCTCGTCGTGCGCACCGTGAAGGGCGTGCGCCTCACCGACGCGGGCACGCGGCTGCTGCACTACGCGGAGCTCATCGACGGCCACCTCGCCCGCGCGGCCCGGGACGTCGCGGGGATCGTGGCGGGGGAAGCCCGGACGGTCCGCGTCGTCGCCTTCCCCTCGGCGTGCACGAGCATCGTCGCCCCGGCCATGTCCGAGCTCCTCGCCCGCCCCGGCGGGGCCCCGGGTACGACCATCGACCTCGAGCAGCAGGAGCCGACCTCGGTGCCCGAGCTGCTGCGCCGCGGTGCGGCGGACGTCGCGCTCGTCTTCCGCCACGACGCGCAGGAGCTCCGAGGGGCCGAGGAGGAGTTCGCCTCGACCGAGATCGGCTGGGACCCGCTGCAGCTCATCGTCTCCGCCCGGCGCGGCGATGCGCGGGCGCAGCGCACCAGGCGGATGGCGCATCATGCGGGCGACCGCTGGGTCGCCGGCTGCCCGAGCTGCCGGCAGCACTTCCTGCGCATCGCCGAGCGCGAGGGCTTCGCACCCGACATCCGCCACTCCACCGACGACTACATGGTCGTGCAGGAGCTCGTGGCCCGCGACATGTGCGTGTCCGTGGTGCCGCGGCTGAGCCTCGTCAGCTACCGCCATCCCGGCATCCGGGCGTACGGGCTCGAGGAGGGCGACGGCCGACGGCTCATGATCCTCACCGCGCGCGATGAATCCCGCGCCGAGGTGCGGGCGGTCGTGGCGGCGCTGCAGCGATCCGCCGCTCGAGTGCTGGACCCGGAGCCGGGCGAGGGCTGAGGCGCGAGGGTCCGCGTGCGGGGGACGGCGCGTGTCGGCTCGCGCGCCGGCTCGCGCGCACTTCAGCCGCCGATCTCCTCGAGCCGGAGCGCGAACCAGAGCTCGGCCCGGTCGTCCGGATCCGCGAGGGAGCGCCCGGTCAGGCGCTCGATGCGCGCGAGGCGGTCGCGGAGGGTGTTGCGATGGATGCCGAGCGCCTGCGCGGCGGGACCGCGCTGCCCGTCCGAGCGGAAGATGCGGCCGAGGGTCTCGCGGAGCATCGTCCGTTCGGAGGCGTCCAGCTCCGCGACGTGCGCCGAGAGCGGTCCGAGCACCCGGGCGGTCAGCGGGCGGGGCGCCTTCGCCGCCTCGCGCTCCGTCGCGCGGTGCGCCGCGGAGCGGGTGCCGGCCGCGGGGACGCCGTCCGTCGCGAGGAGCGCCTCGAGCAGCGGCGCGTCGCGATCCGCCCACACCGCCTCGGGGACGCGCGGCGCCGTGTACAGCGGCGCGGTCGGCGAGAGGGAACGCAGCCGGGACGCGGCCGAGCGCCGGCTCAGCGGGGCCTCGGCGAGCGTCGCCGGGCGGCCGACGACCGCGTCGAGGTCGTGCAGCGCCGCGGTCTCGAGCGCGCGCGCGAGTGCCGCCTCATCGTCTGCGACGAGCTGCCAGGCTCGGGCGAGGCCCGGGGTGTCCGGGGCGTCGCCCGGGGCGATGAGCCGCTCCAGGCCTCCGCGCGGGCGGCGGCGCCAGGCCGCGAGATCCTCCGCCCCGCCCTGGACCGCGATCGCGCGCACGCGTCCGGGCAGCTCGGCGCCGGGCGCGAGCACGGAGACGGCCGCCGGGGGCAGCTCGCCGGAGAGGAGCCCGGCGGCGAGCCGTTCCCAGCGCTCCCGTTCGCGCGCGGTCGCCGCGTGGTCGCCGCGCAGCTCGAGCCCGAGCACCATCGCCCCGGCCGTGAGCACAGCGCGGCCCTCGGGCGCGAGCGGCTCGGATCCCGCGATCGCGAGGTGCAGCGTCCCCTCTCGGTCGAGCGCGATGCGCTCCGCCTCGCCGGATGCCTGCGCGGCTGCGAAGCCCGCGGTGCTCGCGAGCGCGCGCCCGTCCCCGGCGATCAGCGCGAGATGCCGGCCGGTGGCCTGGGCGATGCTCGCCAGGATCTCCGCGGGGGAGCGCTCGTCCCGAGCGCCGTCGAGCAGCCGCTGCTGCGCCTGGATCGCGGAGCGCGCGGAGCGCAGCTCGTCCGCCTGGAGCAGACGGGCGATCGCCTTGCTGACCGCGATGAAGGGCGTCGGGGGCGGGACCTCGAAGAGGGCGACGCGGTAGGAGCTCGCGGCGAGGACGAGGCCGGGGGGCACCCGGTCGTGATTCACCCCGACGCCGAAGCCGATCGCGGCGACCCTGGCGCGGCTGAGCGCCGCCACGAAGTCGCGCCAGCGAGGATCGTCGAAGGCCAGGGCGAGGCCCGTGGTGAGGATGATCTCACCGCCCTCGAGATGCGCGCTGAGATCGAGCAGCTCGGTCGTCGAGCTCCAGCTCATCTCCGGGTCGCCGGGCCCCGATTGGAGGAGGCGCAGCCCGAGTGCGGGAACGGCGAGGAGCTGGGAGAGGGTGGCCACGCTGCAATTCTTGCACAGGCGAAGTCTGCCTGGGTATGCAAGAAGGCGGCGGTCGCGCGCCTCGGGCTCCGTAGACTGGCGACATGGCCGGCCGGGTGCCGGCCGCCGGCGCGCGCCGGCCCACGAGCAGCGACGATGGAGGAGCAGGGTGCGAAGGAACGACGTGCCGCAGGATCCGGGCACCGGGCGGGACGGACCCGCCGCCGGGGCGTCGGCCGATACGGGTGCCGCCCGGGTCGGCGCACTCGCCGGGATCCGCGTCGCCGATTTCTCGCGCGTGCTGGCGGGGCCGCACGCCACGATGATCCTCGCCGATCTCGGCGCCGACGTCATCAAGATCGAGAGCCCGGAGGGCGACGGCACCCGGCAGTGGCGGCCGCCCGTGAATGCGGCGGGGCAGAGCACCTATTTCGCCGGGGTCAACCGCGGCAAGCGCTCGGTGGTCTGCGACCTGCGCGATCCCGAGGGCCTCGCGCGCGCCCGGGAGCTCGCCCGCACGGCCGACGTCGTGATCGAGAACTTCAAGCCGGGAACCATGGAGCGCTTCGGCCTCGGGTACGCGGAGCTCGCGGCGGACAACCCGGGCGTCGTGTACTGCTCGATCTCGGGCTTCGGCGACGCGGCGGGGCGCGACCTCCCGGGCTACGACCTGCTCGTGCAGGCCGTCGGCGGCCTCATGAGCATCACGGGGCAGTCCGACGCGGCCGGCGGGGAGCCGACGAAGGTCGGTGTGGCGCTCGTCGACATCCTCACGGGCCTGAACTCGGTGATCGGGATCCAGGCCGCGCTGCGCGCGCGCGACACCGCCGGGTCCCCGGTCGCCGGACGCGGCCAGCACGTGAAGGTGACCCTGCTCGGCTCGCTGCTCTCCGCCCTCGCCAATCAGGCCTCCTCCACGCTCGAGACCGGCGTCGCTCCCGGCCGCATGGGCAACGCCCACCCCTCGATCGCCCCGTACGAGACCCTCGCCGCGGCGGATCAGCCGATCGCGCTCGCGGTCGGCACCGACGGGCAGTTCGCGCGCCTGTGCGGCGTCCTCGGCATCCCCGAGCTCGCCGATGACGAGCGCTTCCGCACGAATCCGCAGCGCGTCGCGCACCGGGAGGCGCTCCGCGCGGCGCTGCAGGAGGCGCTCCGCGCCCGCGATGCGGCCGACTGGATCGCGGCGCTCACCGCCGCGAACATCCCCGCCGGGCGGGTGAACACGATCGCGCAGGCATTCGAGCTCGCCGAGTCCCTGGGGCTCGAGCCCGTCGCCGAGACCGCGGCGCTCGGCCCGGACGGCGCGACGCACGCGGTCCGCTCGGTCGCGCTGCCCGTGTCCCTGTCCGAGACGCCCGCGCGCTACGAGACCCCGCCGCCCGGTATCGGCGAGCACCAGGACGCCGCCTGGCTGCCGCGCTGAACCAGCCGCCCCGATCCCGCGACTCCGCCAGCCGACACTTCCGCCTTCCGCCAGCCGACACTTCCGCCTTCCGCCTTCCGCCTTCCGCCTTCCGCCCGAGAGGATCCCCATGACCACCACCATCGACCAGCTGTTCGACGTCGCCGACTTCGTCACCGAGGAGGAGCGCGAGTGGCAGCTCAAGGCGCGCGACTTCGCCCAGACGCGGATCCGCCCGATCATCGACCAGGCCTTCGAGGACCGCAGGCTGCCGGTCGAGCTGCTCCCCGAGGTCGGCGAATTCGGCGCCTTCGGCATGTACCTCGAGGGATACGGCCTGAAGGGCGCCTCGTCGGTCGCCTACGGCCTCGTCGCCATGGAGTTCGAGGCCGTCGACTCCGGGTTCCGCACCGCCCTGTCGGTGCAGGGCTCGCTCGCGATGGGCGCCATCTACAAGTTCGGCTCCGAGGAGCAGAAGCAGCGCTGGCTGCCCGCGATGGGCCGGGGCGAGGCGATCGGCTTCTTCGGCCTCACCGAGCCGCAGGGGGGCTCGGACCCGAACACGATGCTCACGACGGCACGGCGCGAGGGCGACGAGTGGGTGCTCAACGGCCGGAAGCGGTGGATCGGGCTCGCCACGATCGCCGCGGTCGGGGTGATCTGGGCGAAGGACGAGGAGGGGATCGTGCGCGGCTTCGTCGTGCCGACCGACACTCCGGGCTTCCAGGCGACCGCGATCGAGAACAAGCTCTCGATGCGCGCCTCGCTCCAGACGGAGATCGTGCTCGACGAGGTGCGCCTGCCGGCCGACGCGATCCTGCCGGGTTCGAAGGGGCTGTCCTCGCCCTTCAAGTGTCTGAACGAGGCCCGTTACGGCATCGCGTGGGGCGTCATGGGCGCCGCGCGCTCCTGCCTCGAGGCGGCGGTCGAGCGCTCGCAGTCGCGCGAGGTGTTCGGCGCGCCGATCGGCTCCAAGCAGATCATCCAGGCGAAGCTCGCCGACATGTTCCTCGAGTACGAGAAGGGGCTGCTGCTCGCCCTGCACCTCGGGCGCCTCAAGGACGCCGGCACGCTGCCGCACGCCCAGATCTCCGTGGGCAAGCTCAACAACGTCCGGGAGGCCATCAAGATCGCCGGCACCTGCCGCTCGATCCTCGGCGGCGACGGCATCACCTCCGACTTCCCGGTGATGCGCCACATGGCGAACCTGGAGTCGGTGCGCACCTACGAGGGCACGGACGAGGTGCACCAGCTGGTCATCGGGCGAGAGCTCACCGGCATCGCGGCCTTCTAGGCGACCGCGACCCGGACCGCGAGGCCCCCTCCCCGCTCGGCGGGGAGGGGGCCTCGTCGTCGTCGCGCGTCTGGATCTGTAGTTCTAGTTGATATAGAATTATTCCTCGAAGGAGGGGGAAGATGCTGATCCGGATCGACGAGGCCAGCGAGCGGCCGATCTACGCGCAGATCGCCGACGCGATCCGCGGCGACCTCGCCGCGGGCCGGCTCCGCGCCGGGGAGACGCTGCCCCCGGCCCGCGAGGTGGCCGCAGCCCTCCGCATCAACCCCCATACCGTGCTGCACGCCTACCAGGCGCTCCGGGACGAGGGGCTCGTCGATCTGCGCCGGGGCCGCGGCGCCGTCGTCACCGATCGCGTCGCCGGGCTCGCCGAACTGCACGTGCAGGCGGTCGCGCTCGCGGAACGCGCGACGATCCTCGGGATCGGCCCCGAGGCGCTCGCCGCGCTCGTCTCCCACGCCGGTCGCCGCGCCGGCGCTCCCGTCGCCGCCCGCGCGACGCGCCCCGCGACCGGCATCGCGCCGGAACGACCTCAGGAGGACCGATGACCGACGACGCTCCCGATTCCGGACCGATGCGCCGGGATCCGGCTCCGGGCGAGGATCCGGCTCCGGGCCAGGCTCCGGATCCTGGTCCGAGTCCGGATCCGGATCCCGGTTCTGATTCCGTTCGCGCCGACGGGCCGTCCGCGCGGAGGCGGTACGCGGCGCCCGCACCGCTGCCCGAGCCGCGGCTGACTCCCGAGCAGCAGCGCGAGCTCGCCCGCGCGAGACGCGCGGCGCGCTGGGTCGGGCTGATCCTGCCGCTGGCCGTCATCGCCGTCGCGTGCGCGCTGCTCGCCGTGTGGCTGCCGCGGATGCCGGATCCCGCCGCCACGCACTGGGGCTTCACCGGCGGCCCCGACGGCTTCGGTGCCCCGAGCACCTTCCTCTGGCTGACCCTCGGTCTCGGCGGCGGCATGACCGTGCTGCTGTCGCTGATGACGGGCCTGTCCGGGCTGAAGCCCGGCGCGCCGATGTGGTCGTCGGCGCAGCGCTTCCTCGCGGCCTTCGCCGCCGGGTTCGCGGTCTTCTTCGCCACGGTCGGCATCGCCAGCGCGGCGGTGCAGCTCGATCTCGCCGAGGCCGCCGACGCGCCGGGCATCGGCGGGTACATGGGGCTCGGCTTCGGGGCTTGGATCGTCGTCGGCCTCGTCGCCTGGGCCGTGCAGCCGCGCGCCGACATCCTGATGGCGCCCGAGGCGCCGAGCGCCGCGCTGGAGCTGGCGTCGACGGAGCGCGCGGTCTGGTTCGGGCGGGTGCGTCCGTCGCGGGTGTACTCCTGGCTCGCCGGATTCGCGGCGGTATCGATGGTGCTCGCCGTCGCCATCGTGTTCGCCTCCCCGGCGCCGGCCGCCGTGCAGTGGGTGATGGTCGGCGCGCTCGTGATCGTCGTCGGGCTGCTCGCGGTCTCGGCGGGGTTCCGAGTGCGCGTGGACGCCGCGGGGCTCGTGGCCCGATCCGTGGTCGGATGGCCGGTGTTCCGGTTGCCGGCGACCGACGTCGCCCGCGTCGAGGTCTCCCGGATCGAGCCGCTCACCGAGTTCGGCGGGTGGGGACTGCGCTGGGCGCCCGGGCGCTTCGGCATCGTGATGCGTGCCGGGGAGGCGCTCGTGGCGACCCGGCACGACGGGCGGCTCTTCGCCGTGACCGTCGACGACGCGCGCACGGCGGCCGCGGCGCTAGAGGCCGCGCGGAACGGGGAGGGGACGCGGGAATGAACGTGGAACGAGGAGACCGTATGGACGAGGGCCCGACGAGCGCGCCGGCAAGCGACGGGGCGGGAGGTGCGCCGACGTTCCGTCTTCGGAGCGTCCCCTGGGTCGCGGTCGAGGTCTTCGCGGTCGTCTCCTTCGGACTCTCCTGGCTCGTCGCGATCCCGCTGTGGCGCATCGGCGCCGAGGATCCGGCCTTCCCCGTGCTGCTCGGGCTCGTCGCGTCCGTCATGATGACGACGCCGGCGATCGGTGCCGTCGTCGCCCTGTTCGTCGCGCGGATTCCCCGCGGGGAGCGGCTGCGGCTGCTCGGCATGTGGCCGCTGCGGCCCGCGAGGCGCGTCGTCTGGTGGACCGTCTGCGCGACCGTCGCGCCGCTCCTCGTGGTGGCCCTCGCGATCGGCATCGCGGCCCTGTTCGGGTGGACGCGGCTCGATCTCGTCGGGTTCTCCGGCTTCCGGGCGACCATCGACGCGCAGCTCGGGGCGCTCGACGGATCGACGGCGGAACTCGCCCGTGCGACGATGCCGCCCATCGGCGCTCTCGTGGCCCTGCAGATCGCCGCCGTGCCGCTCGGTGCGCTCGTGAACAGCGTGCTCGCATTCGGGGAGGAGCTCGGCTGGCGCGGCTGGCTGCTCCCGGCGCTGCGCCCCCTCGGCACGTGGCCGGCGCTCCTCGTCTCGGGGGCCGTGTGGGGGCTGTGGCACTCGCCGCTGATCCTGCTCGGCTACAACTTCGGGCTCACCGACTGGCGCGGCGTGGCCCTCATGACGGCCGGCTGCGTCGCGTGGGGGGTCCTGCTCGGGTGGGCGCGGCTGCGCACCGGCTCCGTGTGGCCCGCCGTCGTCGGGCACGGCGCGCTGAACGCATCCGGCGGGCTGATCGTCGTCGTCGCCGCGGCCGGTGCTCCGCTCGATCCCGCGCTCGTGCTGCCGCTCGGGGCGTCGGGGTGGATCGCGATCGCCGCGGTCGTCGTGATCCTCGTGCTGTGCGGGCAGTTCCGCGTCGATCGGCAGCGCGAGCTCGCCCCGCGGCGCGTGCCGGCCCGCCCCTGAGCGGTCCGGCGCGCCCGCAGCCGACCCCTGGCCCCTGAACCCTGACCCCGCCGAGCCGACCCCACCGCCCCGGACCCATTCGGAATTCACGCGAACGGGGCTAAAGCGCGCGGATTATCCCGGTTCGCGTTCCTTGGAGCGCTCCACCTCGAGGGGCGCGAGCGCTCGGGCGGAAGCGCGCGGGTCAGCACGCAGGCCGGTCTCAGGCGGTCAGCGCGTGAGCTCGGCGATGCGCCCGGCCGCGTCCGGGTAGCGCTCCTGCAGCGCGGCGCGGTCGCCGCCGAGCACGAAGCCGTCCCAGTCGAACGGCGGCGACATCGTCGTGCCGACGAGCGACCAGTCGCCCGCCGGGGAGGAGCCCTGCATCACCCCGGGCGGCACGACGAGCTGCGGCAGCTGCCCCGCGTCGGCGTCGGGGCCGAGCAGCCGCTCCTCCGCCCGGCCGTCGGGGTGCAGCAGCAGCAATCGCAGCGGCGAGCCGGCGTACCAGTGGTAGACCTCGGTCGACGCGAGCGCGTGCAGCGCCGAGAAATCGGGTCGTGCGAGCAGGTAGTAGATCGCGCTCGAGTGCGCGTCGAGGTGCATCTGCCGGAAGAGCCCGCCCTCGTGCGCGAGAGGCTCGAGGCGGAGGCGCTCGACCCAGCGCGCCGCCTCCGCCGGCAACGGCTCGGACGGCGCGTCTGCGACAGCCTCAGCGCCTGCGGCAGCCTCAGCGTCTGCGATGCCCGGACTGGCGCTCGCGTGACCGCCGCCCGCCTGACTGCCGCCCACCGGCGCACCGCCCACCGGCGCACCGCCCACCGGCGCACCGCCCGACGGCGCGCCGCCCGCCTGACCGCCGCCCGCCGGCGCCCCGCCGCTCACGCGAGCGCCGCCTCTCGGGTGCGGCGGAAGCGCTTGCTCATGAGGACGAGCACGAGGAGCGTGACGACGTACGGACCGGCATCGGTCAGCTGCTGCGGCAGGCCGAAGGACTGCAGACGGAAGCCGATCGCGTCCGCGAAGCCGAAGAGCAGCGCCGCGCCGAGCACGCCGACCGGGTGCGCCCGCGCGAGCATCACGGCGACGACGGCGATCCAGCCGCGGCCGGCGGACATGTTCTCGGTGAACTGCACCACGTTGCCGAGGGCGAGCTGCGCGCCGCCGAGCCCCGCGAGCGCGCCCGAGGCGAGTACCGCGCCGAGCTGGTAGCGCTGCGGGTCGACGCCCATCGTCGCGGCGGCGAGCGGCCGCTCGCCCACACCGCGCAGCCGCAGCCCCACCGGCGTGCGG